>NZ_JAYLVQ010000051.1:0-35936 GCF_035818575.1 Halobacillus sp. HZG1 | reverse complement strand
TCCTCGGACTGCGTCCTGTGGGGTCTCACCAAGCACTTTTTTCCCGCAGGAGTCTCGCCATTCCCCTCCGCCCCTTTGCCAAGGGAGATTCTCGAAAACACTACTTAGAAAATTAACTTATATGTTTATAGGAAATGGATAATATGTACTCTGTCCAATGGACGTGTAGAAAGCGTAATCGCTTGATACAAAGCCCTTTTGCCTGCCTAAGCGGGAAGGATTAGAACCTTATTTATAAGTGCAGGGGTTCTATAATTCGCCTATCAAAATCATAAGAGCTGCCTTTTAGTGTTGGTTTCGAGAACCTATTCTATGGTAAAGGGGCGGAGGGAAACGGTGAGACCCCGGAAGGCATAGCCTGAGGGCGCTCACCGCCCGCCCCATGGAAAGCGAACCTTTTCCCGGAGCCCTAAACTCTCACAAAAGTCTCGAAACTGAGTCTTCCACAATCCCGCCATTATCTTCAATAAAGAAAAAAGGTGTGGGATCTGTATGATCCCACACCTCCTTTTACTAATCTAAGGGTGTATAGTCTACGTTTTTCGTATAGTTATTTCCAGCATTCCATAGAAGGAATTCGTTAATTCCGTTTTCATTCAGAGCACGAATTTGAGCTTCGACTTCTGCTTTTCCATATTGCTTCGTCGGCCCGGAGTAAAGCCATGGTGCTTCAAAATCCTGCAGCCATGGACGGGAGGTTGGCGAGTTTTCCAGCGCAGCCAATACCTCGTTCTCTACTTTAGCATATTCGCTTATTAGACGGTAAGGTTCAGTATCCGGTTTAGAGATTCCAAAATACGGCCCCCAGTGACTTGGATAAATCATAGAAGATATAACATCAACATTTGATGAGATTTTAGAGAAGTTCTGTCCGATGTTCGGTGCTTCTGTGATGGTTGCTGCATAACCAAAAATATCTACGGAGACATCCACGCCATAGTACTCCAATTCTTTACTGGCATATTCGACAAAGTCTGTAACAGCCTGTACACGTTTTTGGACATTGTCCATATCCATATCTCCGTACTTCCCTTGGCCATACTCGAGAACATCGTCACGGCTTCCAAATCCTTCTGGGAAGCGGACATAGTCGTACTGAATTTCTTCAAAACCCATCTCTGCTGCTATTTTAGCAAGTTCTACATTGTATTCCCAGACTTCCTCCATGAATGGATTGACGAAGGATTCACCTTTACCATTCTTCCAAACTTGACCGTTTTGTGTAAAAGATAAATCCGGTCGTTTTTCAGCAAGTAAGCTATCCTTAAATACTACAACACGAGCAATTGGATAGATTCCTTTTTCCTCGAGTTCTTCTAACATGGCTCGAGGATCGTCAATAAACCCCTCGGCAACATCCGCATAAGGGGAACCCTCTTCAGGCTCAAATGTAATGTTTCCGTTATCCTCTTTAATATCTATAACCATGGCGTTCAGTTCTGTATCTTCAACAAGCTTCGTAAGCTCCGCCATCTTCGCTCCACCGGCCGAAGGTCCCGTTACAAAAATACCTCTGACGGCATCTGGGTATTCGAAAGACAGTCCT
This sequence comes from Halobacillus sp. HZG1, assembly GCF_035818575.1. NCBI lineage: Bacteria > Bacillati > Bacillota > Bacilli > Caryophanales > Bacillaceae > Halobacillus > Halobacillus sp. HZG1. The sequence continues at coordinate 34,390 of NZ_JAYLVQ010000051.1, read as the reverse complement.
GAGTTATATGTAAACCTTGCTGCTGGACTTGGAACGGTCAATTCCTTCAAACCCAATTGTTTTTTCGTAAGCATCGCGACTTCTTTTGATCCTTCTCCATCTTCCGCATTTACGTTATGTAATGACCCCATCATTCCGAAAAAGAGAATCCCTGTGAAGATGATCATCCATAGTTGTCTTTTCCCCATGTGCATCCTACTCCTATCCTAATTTCTTCTAATCTTTATTATAAAAGAGGAAGGGCAAATATAACAGAGCTGCTTGGCATTTTTTCATAATTTTTCCCTATATCAAGACTATTTCCCTAAACATAGAAAAAAGGCTCTGTCACTTGGACAGAGCCTTTACTCCTATTATTCTCCTGTTCCATGCTCGCGTTGGTACTGCTCGAATTCTTTAGTAGTACAAAGAACATAGTGACCAGGACGTACTTCACGGAACTCGGGTTCTTCACTCGTATCATGTTTCGTAGGATCATAAGTGAAACGCTCACGAGAACGTTCATAATCCGGATCTGGTAATGGAATGGCAGATAGTAGAGACTGGGTATAAGGATGAATTGGGTGCTTGTACAATTCATCTGCATCCGCAAGCTCAACCATTTTACCAAAGTACATAACGCCAATCCGATCACTGATATATTTGACCATCGACAAATCGTGGGCGATGAACAAATAGGTTAATCCTTTTTCTTCTTGAAGCTTTTTCAAAAGGTTAACCACTTGCGCCTGAATGGAAACATCCAGGGCGGAGATCGGCTCATCAGCGATGATAAAGCTTGGATCTACTGCAAGGGCGCGTGCGATACCGATACGTTGTCGCTGCCCACCACTGAACTCGTGTGGGTAACGGTTGGCATGCTCTTTATTCAATCCGACCGTTTCCAACAACTCGTGGACTCTCGCTTTACGAGCTTTCGCATCTTTCGAAAGCCCATGGATGTCCATTCCTTCTGCAATAATATCTTCAACCTTCATACGAGGGTTCAAGGATGCATAAGGATCCTGGAAAATCATTTGCATTTCACGGTTGAATTTTTTCAAATCTTCACGAGATTTTTTCCCGTGTACGTTTTCACCGTCGAAAATGACTTCTCCATCTGTCGCATCGTATAAACGAATGATTGTACGTCCGGTTGTAGATTTACCACAACCAGATTCGCCAACCAGCCCGAATGTTTCTCCTTTGTAGATGCTGAAATTCAAACCGTCCACGGCTTTTACTACACTATGACGTCCTGTTTTGAAATGTTGTTTTAAATTTTTAATTTCGACTAGTTTTTCTTGACTCATACTCGTTCACCTTCCGAACTGCTGGATGAATTGGCCATACCTTCCATACGCTTTTTCACCGCTGCTGGTGGTTCAACCTTGGGTGCATGCTCATGAAGCAACCATGTAGCTGCGTAGTGGGATTCACTGACTTTGAACATTGGAGGTTCTTGTTCAAAATCAATCTTCATCGCATATTGGTTACGCGCAGCAAACGCATCTCCTTTTGGTGGATCCAGTAAATCTGGTGGTGTCCCAGGAATAGCGAAGAGCTCTTCATCTTCACTATCAAGAGAAGGCATAGAACCTAATAGCCCCCATGTATACGGGTGTTGAGGGTTGTAGAAAATATCATCTACAGTACCAATTTCAACAATTTTTCCAGCGTACATAACCGCCACTCGATCGGCTACGTTTGCTACAACCCCAAGGTCGTGAGTGATAAAAATAGTCGCGGAATCTGTTTTCTTCTGAATGTCTTTCATTAACTCCAAAATTTGAGCTTGAATGGTTACATCCAAGGCAGTTGTAGGCTCATCAGCAATCAAAAGCTTTGGATTACATGCCAATGCAATGGCAACAACCACACGTTGTCTCATTCCACCCGAGAATTGGTGAGGGTATTGTTTCATACGATTCTCGGCATCCGGAATTCCAACAAGTTCAAGTAATTCCATGACACGCTTACGTGCCTGGGACTTATTCATTTTCTGGTGCTTAATAAGACCCTCCATGATCTGATTCCCGACTTTCATCGTCGGGTTCAGAGAAGTCATAGGATCCTGGAAGATCATCGACATCTCTTTACCACGGATTTTTTGCATTTGTTTCTCGGTCATTTTTGCAAGGTCACGGCCTTCAAAGATGATTTCTCCTTCTTTGATCCGACCCGGCGGCTTTGGAATTAAGTGCATGAGAGCTTTGGTTGTAACAGATTTACCCGAACCAGACTCTCCTACAATCGCTAAGGTTTCACCTTTTTTTACATCAAAATTAACGCCACGTACTGCTTTGACTTCACCACCGTAGGTGTCAAAGGAGACGTGCAGGTTTTTAACATCTAGTAGTTTTTCCATTTCGTACACCTACCTCCTATTCGCGCATCTTCGGATCGAATGCATCACGAAGACCATCAGCTAAGACGTTAAAGGCAATCATGATAAGGGAAATTATAATTGCCGGGAACAATAGAATGTGCGGATAAATCTGCAAGGATTGGAATCCGGCATTGATTAATGTTCCTAGAGAAGCCATCGGTGTTGGAAGACCAAGTCCGATAAAGCTCAAGAAAGCTTCAAAAAATATCGCTGCAGGAATAGAGAACATCGTATTGATGATGATCAATCCTAATGTGTTTGGAATCAAGTGTCTTTGCAGGATGCGGCTATCCTTCGCACCTAAAGTGCGGGATGCCAGTACGAATTCCTGGTTTTTCAGCTTTAAGATTTGTCCTCGGACGATCCTGGCCATCCCTATCCAACCGGCTATTGCGAGGGCGATGGTAATAGATAAGATCCCCGGTTCAAGAATCAAAATCATCAAGATTACGAGAACAAGGTTCGGAATACCGACAAGAATTTCAATGAAACGCTGCATGATATTATCGACACGACCGCCATAGTAGGCAGATATACCGCCATAAGCTACCCCGATAAGCATATCAATAGCTGCGGCTAAGAATGCGATATAAAGGGATACACGCGTTCCCATCCATGTACGGGTCCATTGGTCACGTCCAAGACCGTCTGTACCAAACCAGAAGTTTTCGTCCATATCTTTTGCACCATATACATCATAAGTGGCTCTAACTTCTGCCGGCTCTCCATTGGAGCCATCATTTAATACTTCAGTCGTAATAAACTCTTCCTGATTGTTGAATCGCATTAAAGCTTTCTGTTCTGCATCTTCCAATGTGCCGGCGGATTGGACATCAGAAAGTGTCCCATCCATTCCAAGCCAACCAAGGCCTTCCACCTTAGGTGGCATTTTTGCACGAGAAAGGTCTTGTTCATACTGTCCATAATCGTTCATATATGGACCAAAGGCAGCCATTAATGTCAATACAATCAAAACAGCCAGTCCAATCATCGCTCCTACGTTCTTACGTAGACGGATGAAGGAATCCTGCCAGAAAGAAAGGCTCGGCCGAGAAATCTTATCTATTTCTGTTTCTTTTGTTTCTACGGGCACAAATAAATCTTTCGAGGGTTTATGGTTATCCATATCTTAGATTACTCTCCTTCCGCCAGTCGAATTCTAGGGTCAATGACTCCATAAAGCAAGTCGATGACCAGGATGATGAAAATGAATAGGAAAGCAATTAAAAGAGTTGTTCCCATAATGATTGGGTAATCATTCATATTGATCGCCTTAACGAACTGCTCACCAATTCCAGGTACGGCAAAGATGTTTTCAATAACAAGAGTACCAGTCATCAAACCAATAGCCAGCGGCCCCAACACTGTAATTAATGGAATTAAAGCGTTTCTTAAACCGTGTTTAAATACAACACCGACTTTATTTACACCTTTGGCACGGGCTGTCACTATATAATCAGACCCCATAACCTCGAGCATTTCTGTTCTCATAAAACGGGCAGCAATTGCAATTGGGAAGATGGCCAACGAAATGGTTGGTAGTATGGTATATTCCCAGCCTTCCCACAGGGCAACTGGCAACCAGCCAAACTTAACGCCGATATAAAATTGCAGCAAACCAGCAAATACAAAGGATGGAACCGACTGACCTAATACAGCTAGGAATGTCGAAGTATAATCCATAATACCATTATGATAAATGGCAGACACTAATCCTAACAACATACCGATAATTGTACCGATAATCATCGCTTGGAAACCAAGCTGCATGGAAGGACCGATACGCTCCATGATAATATTCGTCACTTCACGGTTATCAAACTGGAAGGAAATACCTAAGTCACCTTGAGCTAAGTTGACCATATAGTTAAAATACTGCACTGGAACTGGATCATTTAATCCGTACTTTTCTAAAACTACCGCTTGTTGTTCATCTGATAATTTATCTGCAGCACTTAGGGGAGTACCTGGTAAAAACTTCATCAGAAAGAACGTTAAGGTAGCAATCAAAAACATCGTTATAACCATATAAATTAAACGTTGGGTAATATAACGAGCCATTTCAACACCTCCGAATGTGTGTACCTACAAACTTTCTCTTCTTGTTGTAATTGACAGAAATTTTTCTATAATCTGAATAATTTGATGGCAGGGAAAAAGAGAGCATACGCCAACACGTTGGACATATACTCTCTCCCCTGTAAAGCAAGCCTATATGTGGTTGGAAATTCTTATTTCAATTATTTACCTTCGATATAAGCATACTTGTAAGTGTAGTCAGGTCCCATTGGCTGGGCAATTACACCTTTAACATAAGGCTTCCAAAGCTGAGCAGATGCACGCTGATAAAGCGGAGCAAGAACTGCATCGTCTTGGATTAGCATTTTTTCAGCTTCTAGGAAAGTTTCAAAACGTTCAACAGGCTCTTGAGCAAGCTCATTGTTCGCTTTTTCAATTAGACCATCGTACTCTTCAGAAGAATAACCAGTCTTATTGTTTCCACCATCTGTTACGAACATGTTCAGGAATGTGTTCGGGTCGATGTAGTCAGGACCCCAACCAGAGTTCTGGATATCATATTCCATGTTTTCATCACGCTGAAGGCGCTCTTTGAAAGGTACGGATTGAACTTTAACAGTCAAACCTTCAAGCTGCTCAAGCTGGTCCTTGATGTAAGCATCCAAGTTTTGAGCTACTTCACTGTCGCCACCTAGGTAGCCAAGTTCAATCGAATCTTGACCAAGCTCTTCTTTAGCTTTAGACCAAAGCTCTTGAGCCTGCTCTACATTTGTTTCAATTAGATCACCGTTAATCTCACGGAAGTCTTCATCTGTTTCAGGATGTTTCGTGAAGTTCTGTGGTACGTGACCAACCGCAGGGATAGATCCGTTGTTCAAGATAACATCAACCATGGATTGACGATCGATGACCATTTGAATGGCTTTACGAGCATTCACGTTACCCAATACTTCGTTTTCCTGGTTCATCTTCAAGTAGAACAATACTGGCTCTTCTTCGATTTGGAACTCATCAGAAGTACGGTATTGGTCTACAAATTCTGCAGAAAGACCTGTACGGTCAATTTCACCAGTGTCATAAAGGTTTACAGCCGTAGACGTTTCTTTAACAACTTTAACGTTGATTGTTTCAAGTTTTACATTTTCTGCATCCCAGTAATCCTGGTTCTTTTCAAGCGTCCAGCCTTCACCGTGGTTCCACTCAGTAAGAACGAATGGGCCGTTGGAAAGTAGCGCGTCAGCTTCAAGTGCGTAATCTTCACCTTTTTCTTCAACAAATGCCTTGTTCAATGGTAAGAATGTACCGAAAGCAGTCAAAGATTCGAAGTAAGGAACTGGCTTTTCAAGCTCTACGACAAGTGTGTAGTCGCCATCAGCCTTAACACCAAGCTCTTCGACAGGTACTTCACCATCAACGACAGCTTGTGCATTCTTGATAACGCCACCCATCATGTAAGGGCCGTACTCAGAACCTGTATCAGGATTTACAGCACGTTGCCAAGCGTAAACGAAATCGTTTGCTGTGACAGGATCGCCGTTTGACCAAACAGCGTCTTCACGAAGGTTGAACGTCCATGTAAGACCGTCTTCACTTACTTCGTGGTCTTTAGCAATTCCTGGTTCTGGTTTAGCGTTCTCACCAAGACGATAAAGACCGTCTGTTGTAGAACCTAACCATTGGAATGCTACAGCGTCAGTTGCAAGAGATGCGTCCATAGTTGGAATCTCAGCAGCATCTACAATGTTAAGTACTTGTTCTCCTGAAGCTTCTCCCTCTTCACCAGAAGTGTCTTCAGTTTCTGTTGTTTCCCCGGAGTCAGCATCGTCTGTGGAATTTGACGTATCGTCTGATCCACCAGAACAAGCTGCGAGGAACATGCTAAGTACTAGTGCAAGTACTAGCAATAACCAATTTGTCTTTTTCATGATAGAAAATGACCTCCCCTAAAAATTTTCTAAAAATTTGTTGTGGCGTTTTGTCCACATATCGAATTATACAAGTTTTCTAACTATTTTGCATTACCTTTTTTTTTGAAAACTCTCAGGATTCCCATCATTATTACGTTTCAGTAACACAAAATGAGACTAAATACCTAGTTTATTTTACAATGTTATACGCATAAACTTATTATTTATAAGCTCATATGCATAAAAAAAGATATGGGATTTTGAAACATTGTTATTTATTACGGTTATCCGTTAAAGCGTTTGTATAGACCATGCAATATTTTACCAAAGTTGAATTTTCTGTTTATTTAATGTGTTAACAATTCCTTCATACTTATTAAACGTGCTATAATATAGGTCGAGTTTGTATGAAAGGTGGAAATGATGTGATCATCATAAAAAATAAATGGTTGATGTTCGGTTTAAATTTGGCGATTGTAACGATACTATTTATCACACTGGCTCCCGCCTACGATTTATTCCATTATATTAACCAGCTTTTCTATATCGCTTACTTCTATATTTTTATTGGTATTATCATGTGGGTCGTACGCGGAGGATTCTTTGACGGGATCACTTACGGATTCAGACGATTCACCAACCGGATGTCCAGACAAAGAGATTATTTAGACGATTGGAAGGAAAAACCCCTTCCCTCTCAAACTGTCCACCAATCATTACCCAAATTTTTCTTATATCAAGGGATATTGTTAGGCATAAGTCTACTAGCTTTACTTTTCCTTTACTATTCAGGGTAAGTGGTTGCATACATTGAAGGATTCCGATATAATACTGACTTACAAATATCGCAAGAAATGCAATGAAGAAGGATAAGTACGTTTGGGTAGATCCTCTACAGAGAGGCTGTGGTCGGTGAAAACAGCTGAGGATACCATTCGGAATTGGGCCTTTGGAGCTTCAATAGACGTAAATCGGCGTTAACGATTCAAGTTGACTTCTATATATTTAGAAGTAATTAGGGTGGCACCGCGGATCATTCGTCCCTTCCATAATGGAAGAGATGAATGATCTTTTTTTGTTAAAAAATAAATGTTGAGGTGATGATGATGACAAAAACGATTTTCTCAGGCATTCAACCAAGTGGTACGTTAACGCTTGGAAACTACATTGGAGCCATGAAACACTTTACAGATTTGCAGGATGATAACCACTGCTATTTTTGTATTGTCGACGAGCATGCCATTACAGTTCCACAGGATCGGTTGAAATTGAGAGATAACATCCGTTCTCTGGCCGCTCTATACTTAGCCTCAGGAATTGATCCTGAAAAAGCGACCCTTTTCATTCAATCAGAAGTTCCTGCGCACACTCAGCTGGGTTGGATGTTACAATGCGTCAGCTACATTGGGGAGCTTGAGCGAATGACGCAGTTCAAAGATAAATCTTCAGGCGGAAAGGAAGCAGTATCTTCCGGACTCCTTACCTATCCTCCATTGATGGCAGCAGACATTCTCCTGTATAAGACAGATGTCGTCCCAGTCGGTGATGACCAGAAACAACATTTGGAACTTACAAGAAACTTGGCGCAGCGATTCAACAATAAGTTCAATGACATTTTCACCGTTCCTGAAGTAAGCATTCCAAAAGAAGGTGCCCGCATCATGTCCCTTCAAGAGCCAACGAAGAAAATGAGCAAATCTGATGAAAATCAAAAAGCGTTCATTTCTATGCTGGATGATGAAAAGAAAATCATGAAGAAGATCAAGAGTGCCGTTACTGATTCTGATGGAATCGTGAAGTACGATAAAGAAAACAAACCTGGTGTTTCCAATCTGTTGACCATTGAGTCTGCTTGCAGCGGTGCAAGTATTGAAGAGTTGGAGCAGAAGTATGAAGGAAAAGGATATGGTGATTTCAAAGTAGGGGTCGCAGAGGCGGTCATTGCCGTTCTCAAACCTATCCAGGACCGTTATGAAACATTGATCCATTCCGAGGAATTGGATGAGATCCTAGATGCAGGGGCTGATAAAGCATCCTATGAAGCCAACAAAATGATTCGTAAAGCGAAGAAAGCCATGGGTCTTGGCCGCGTGAAGAAGAAATAACAGACAAAAAGCCAGAATTGAGTTATCCCTCAATTCTGGCTTTTCATATGTTGAGAGACCCCTTCATTCTCTCCTTGCCATATTGTTTCAAAGAAGGGCTGCCCTTTCACCATCTTTTTGCACAGTTCCTCGTGAGCCGTGGACCAGCCATTACAAGTTCCATCATATAGACGATCCCATGCTTCATCATTTGAGAATTGCTTGATGGTCGGATATTGTGCAGGATTCCATTCCGTCAACCAGTATCGTATTTCTTCAGGATGATCGGATTGTTTCAACTGATCGAGTGCCATCATCAAAAGCTGCTTCAACTGTCTCTCTCTCCGCGTCAAGCCTGACATTTTCCTTGGATCTAATGATAAAATATGATGTTCTTTTAATACTCTTTCTTCTATTAAATAGTGCTCGGGTTCTTTTCCTTGGACCATCTCAAATACAAGACGCTCTTGTCGAGGTATTAAACGGCTCTTTTTAACAGGAAGCGTATATCCAATCGTATCAAATACCATTACATCTTTGCCGTTCGTTACGACTGCTGCATATTCAACCGTGTGACGTTCTTGATTCTTCTTCATATACGTTTTGCGGTGGATATCCTGGAGCAGCGATGCTGGTAGATCTTGCAAATCATTTTCAATAAAATTGAAAAGTTCATCACTGATTAGAATCAAAGGAATTTGATCGATCAGTTCAATACCATCCTCTTTGCGCCATTCATGAAAACGACAGACGTTATACCCATTCTCTTCACCTTCAAACCAGTTCACCCACAGATCATGCATGTATAACATTTCGGACCCTCACTTTCACTCGGTGATCTCTTTTGGTTACATTATGACCAATGCTGGCTTTTTTATTCTTTGAATCCATATTTTAGAAAATTAATCTTCCATAAGAATCAAGGCTGTCGTAATGAATATCAAACCGACAGGAAAAAGATAGCATTCCACACGTGTATGAATCAGAATAAAGAATTCCATCCAACTCAACCCGGCAGGAACGAGATTCAAATACGTGATCGTTACCGTTCCGCCTGCGACAGCAAAACCGAAACCAGTTAAGAGCAGCATCCAGTACCACATAGCTTCATCCCCTCCGGCTCGTCCTCCTATTGCTATCTTATGAAAGCAAATGCTTTGTCATGCGGTGAATTCCTCTTTAAATCCTAGTCTTTACTTCATTGGAAAGAACAGGTACATTTAATAACAGACAGACTTTAATAAACAAGCTTTTTTATGGGTTGATTTTGAAAGGATGATGACGGTGTCTCAGTCGAGATCCTTGCGGAAACGCAGCAGGAGAAGGCGAAAACGCAAGCTTTTTATTGGTATGTACGCACTTATCTTTTTACTAATCATCAGTTATTCCGGGTACGAGTACTTGGCAGGTAAGCATCAGGCGATGAGTCAACAGGCTTCCGCTGCTGAAAGTATTGATAAGGTGGAGACGGTCGAAAGTGTGTACAAAGAAGAATTTAACGGAAAAGACAATGGAGACGGGAAAATGACCGTTCTTCTATTAGGGGTTGATCAGAGAGGCTCAGAGATTTCAAGAACGGACACGATCATGGTTGCAGAATATGATCCCGCTGAAAAAGAGGCGAAGGTCGCTTCTTTGATGAGAGACCTTTACGTAGATATCCCCGGACACGGTTACAACAAACTGAATGCCGCCTTCGCTCTAGGCGGACCGGAACTCCTTCGCGAAACTATTGAAGTAAATTTTAGAATTGAAACGGAATACTACTCAATTGTAGACTTTCAAGGGTTTACACAAATTGTGGATACTCTATCACCGGATGGAATGAAAGTGGATGTAGAGAAGAACATGCAGTACCGCTCCGGGGATGGAACGACAGACATTCAATTAGAAGAAGGACCACAGACCCTGAACGGGAAAGAACTTCTTGGATATGTGAGGTATCGAAGTGATGCCCGAGGGGATTTTGCCAGAGTAGAGAGACAACAAAAGGTTATACAACTGATGAAAGAAGAGCTTCTCTCATTCCAAGGAGTTATGAAAGCTCCTCGTTTAATTGGAAACCTCCAACCATATATTGATACGAACCTCGGTGGTAGTAAAATGGTCCAAGTCGGTAAAGATCTTTTGCTGAACCCTGTGGAGTCAATGAATATGATCAGCATCCCTACAACCGATAACGTATGGGACGAACGTAAGCCTTATCCAATCGGCCTGGTGCTAAACCACGATGAGGAATCTACGAAACAAACACTGCAGCAATTTTTTGAACAAGAATAAAGAAAACCCGATGTCTGGGTGGCAGACATCGGGCTTTTTTTATTCTTCGAACTTTTGGAAAATCAGACTAGCATTGTGACCGCCAAATCCGAGCGAGTTACTCATCACAGTAATGACCTCTTGTTTACGTGCCTCATTCGGAACGTAATCAAGGTCGCACTCCGGATCTGGAGTTTCGTAGTTAATCGTCGGAGGCAGTATTCCGTCGTTGATTGCTTTTAATGAAATGACCGCTTCAACCGCTCCTGCAGCACCTAAAAGGTGACCAGTCATGGATTTCGTTGAAGAAATTGCAAATTTATTCGCATGCTCTTGGAATACGGTCTTCGCAGCATGAGTTTCGAATTTATCATTCAGCTCTGTAGACGTTCCGTGAGCGTTCAAGTAATCGATGTCTTCCGGTTTCATACCCGCATCATCAATCGCTTGTCTCATCGCACGAGCCGCTCCGTCTCCTTCAGGTGCCGGTGAAGTGATATGATAAGCATCTCCTGTAGAACCATAGCCTTTCAACTCGCCATAGATTTTCGCTCCACGTTTTTTCGCAGATTCCAGTGTTTCCATAATGAGAATGCCTGCTCCTTCTCCCATAACGAAACCATCACGGTTTTTATCAAAGGGACGGCTGGCTGTTTGTGGATCTTCATTGAGAGATAATGCACGTGCAGCGGCGAATCCTGCAAATGACATTTTATTCATAGGTGCTTCAGTTCCACCCGCAATCATAATGTCAGCATCTCCGCGTTGAATCACTTTAAATGCGTCACCAATTGAGTTGGCACCAGAAGAACAGGCTGTCACTGTACAGGAGTTAATCCCTTTCGCGCCAAGTGCAATGGATACCTGACCAGCTGCCATGTCCGGAATCATCATAGGGATGAAAAACGGACTGACTCGACGATAACCTTTTTTCTGGAACGTTTCGAATTGAGATTCATACGTGCCCATTCCACCAATTCCAGAACCAATCCATACACCTGTTCTTGGAGCGACATCTTCTGTAATCTCAAGCTTTGCATCTTCCACGGCCATATGAGCAGCGACCATCGCATATTGGACGAACGGGTCCATGCGACGTGCATCTTTACGATCCACATAGTCAGAAGGATCGAAGTCTTTCAGTTCAGCTGCCACATGGACAGGGTAGTCTTCCTTGTTCACTTTAGTGATCTCCCCGACACCGGAGACACCATTTTTAATATTGTTCCACATTTCTTCTACTGAATTACCGACAGGAGTTACCGCTCCCATTCCGGTAATGACAACACGATGTTTATCCATCATTCCATTCCTCCTTGGTTACTTCCCCCATCGAAGGGCAACGGCTCCCCATGTGAGGCCGCCACCAAATCCGACAAGAACCACTAAATCATTATCTTTTATCTTACCTGCCTTCACGTCCTCTGACAAAGCAATCGGAATAGACGCTGAAGAAGTATTTCCATAACGCTTCACCTGTGTGGACATTTTTTCTTCAGGGATTCCTAAGCGTTGTCTGGCTGCTTCCATGATTCTTATATTCGCCTGGTGTGGCACTAAATAGTCAACATCCTGCTCACTCAGCCCAATTTTTTTAACGACATTTACCGAGGATTCAGGCATTTGCCTTACTGCGAACTTGAATACTTCCCGGCCATTCATGGACAATGTGTCTTCAGGTGTCTGATATAAATGAGGTCCGCCTGCTCCATCAGCCCCCAGTTCAAACGAAAGTATCCCCTTGTCATCACTTACCGGTCCAATGACAGCAGCTCCGGCTCCATCACCAAAAAGGACGCAAGTATTACGGTCCGTCCAATCCGTGATCTTCGAGAGTTTCTCAACCCCTACAACAAGTACATTTTTGTAGGCATTCGTTTCAATGAATTGTTTAGCCGTAATGACTCCATACATGAACCCAGCACAGGCGGCACTCAAGTCCATAGCTGCTACTTTGTTAGCACCAAGTCTATGTTGCAGCATGGTCGCAACAGATGGGAATGGTGTATCCGGAGTAACAGTAGCAACGAGGATCATATCAAGTTCCTCTGCTTTCATATCTGCATCTCTTAAAGCTTCTTCCGCTGCACGAAAAGCTAGATCAGAAGTATCCATTTCGTCTGAAGCGATACGACGTTCCTCAATTCCAGTTCGCGTACGAATCCACTCATCACTCGTATCCACCATTTTCTCCAAGTCTTTATTCGTCAGCACTTTTTCCGGCGCATAGTGTCCAATGCCCAAGAATCCTGCATTCATATATTCATCCCCTTAAAGGTAATATCTAATATCAATTCTTATGACTTGGTACTAATTTTAATTCATCTTGGACCAATCTGCAAGTTTTGAAAAAGTCCATCCTGGAACCTGTACTTCTTTTTCATTTCTGTGGTACCTGCCTACAAAATACAGGGGGATCTCTCATAAATTGTAGCAGAGGAGGTGTGCTTGTATGGGCAAAAGAAAATCATCCCCATTTGATGATTTTTGGGGGTTCCGTCAGCCAGAAGAAGATGAAGGGAAGAAAGAATCACAGCCAAAACTCAATGATCTCTTCCAAGAAGCTTCAAAAACATGGAAGTCTGTATCACCAATGATTAAACCTATGATGGATAAATTCAAGAAATAAACATCCAACTTCTTTTAAAAATATTGTTCATATAAGTGATCGGACTTCATATGGATTCAAAAGAAAAACCTCTGAAGCAATGATATGCTTCAGAGGTCTTTTTCAGGGAGCTCTCCCGTTTCTTTATAAGTTTCTACGACTTCCGTCATTCTACTCTGGAAGTCTTCTGGAATACTTGGACTGTATTCCCCCATCTTGATAGCGCCTTCCTGAAAATCGAACGTAAGCATTTCTCCAGGTAAGTCTTCATTCATGTAACGCTCCATCGCTAATTTATATACTTCATCAACCTTTTGTACAGTACTCGTGAGCACCGTATTTTCAGCAACAACAGATTGATCCTCTACATAACCGATGGCATAATTGCCGTCATTCTGTGCCTGTTCGATGACCGCCACATTAAAAACATCTCCTGCCGGGTAAAAAACATCCGCACCCTCTTCTTTCATGGATTCATAATACATGAGGGCCATCTCCGTATTTTCCCAGCTGTTTGTCAGTGAAATATCCACTTCGGAATTCGGGTTTTGATACATGACACCTTCGTAAAACCCTTCAATTTCCGGCTGCCATTCAAATGCTCCAATAATTCCAACACGATCCGTTTTTGTCATTTCACCAGCTACCATGCCTGCGAAAAATCCCATCGCTTGCGCATCAAAATTGAGACTTGTTACATTTTCTGCTGAGAATTGGCCATTAAAATAGACGAAATCCATTTCCGGATAAACCTCATGCAATTCTCTGAAGTGATTTCCATATAAGCTGCTATGGCCGAAAATGACATCAATGCCCTTAGATGCAAACTCATCGACGGCATTGACTGTATGTTTATATGTGCGTATGCCCTCTTTAAAATAAATATCTACTCCATATTCTTCCTGGATTGATTGCAATCCTTTGTACCCTTGCTGCCCCCATGCTTTGTCATGGATGGTCGTTTCGACAAGCATGCCGACCTTTATATCTTTTTTATAATCCGGAAGACCTTGACATGCAACAAGGAAAAATAATAGAGAGAGGATCATGATGGACTGTAATTTCACATTCAAGCACTCCTAAGTACCTACTTATATCCTCTCCCTATTCTACATTTTTTTCATCACAAAAGTAAATGACCAACATGGAAAGCTCTAGAATTTACGAAGCAGTTGCTCACACCGCCACAAAGCCTCCACTCTTTCGAGGATGGTATCCTTGTCTTCGACTCGCTGCTCTACACGAAGCGGTTGCTGATTGAGGAACATGCCGAGGAATGCCTCAATGAAATCTCCAACATAGGTCGCCTTGTGCTCCATGATCCATTGCACGAACTCCCCTTTTTCCTTTATCCCTGTTTTCCCTATGTCCATCCATTCGCCATAGAGAAGAGGAATTTCAATCCACTCGCTCTCTTTATCTCCGTGCCTCAGCAGCAAGCCGTTATCGACTAAATCCACTTCCCACTCATCATTCGATTGTTGAATGTGATTTTCTTTATCGCTTCGTTGAAAAAAATGTTGAAAATTACTGTTCCTCCCGACATACATATATAAGAGATCACTCTTCGGATCCTCGATGGGGTCAATACCGATGACTTCGATCCCTTCTTGAAGAAGATTTGACGTCAAATGATATCCAATCCAATGAAAGCAAGGGTTAACGGTCACCATCATAGGCTATCCTCCTCTTCCTTGTCTTCCTACATTTTATTCAATGAATCCTTCAATCATGAAGCGATTTCATATTTCCTTTTCCTGTACTCTCTGATAAGATAAGGATAGATTGTGTAAAAAATGAGGTGAATAATGATGCGGATGATTTGGACAATCATTTGGGCTTTCCTATTGAGCTTCATGTCCGCTTATGTAGTCAGCAACATGGCTGGGAGCAGTTTCTCTTTCTCCCAAGTCATCATTATGACAATTCTTTTCACCCTTGCTGCAGTTGTTCTTGGGGATGGAATCATCAAAGAAGAAGAAGCATAAGCCACACTCAAGCGTTGCTATCCTTCGGGAGGCAACGTTTTTCATTTGGAAAATGATGAAATCCTCCTCTAGCCACAAAGAGAAGGTTCCTATATAATCGGAGAGTGCGTGAACATCATCACAATTGTTCTATCAACACATACGAAAAATATAGATATAAAAAGGAATACAGATGGGCAGGAGGAACACGTAATATGGAACAACTATGGTTGATCATTAAATACTTATTTCTGGGGATTTTTCAAGGGTTTACAGAACCCATACCGATTTCATCCAGTGGTCATTTGGTCATCGCACAGGAATTACTGGGGATTGAACTGGAAGGTCTTACATTTGAAGTGCTTGTGAACTTTGGGTCTCTCGTAGCAGTTTTAATCATTTACCGGGAAGATCTCATGAGATTGATTCAAAATGGATTCGGATACTTATTCAATCGCAGCCAACGCCATCAACAGCAAAAAGATGACTTTGATTTCATTATCTACCTGATCATAGGTACGATTCCCGCGGGGGTGCTTGGCGTTCTTCTAGGAGATGCTATTGAAGTTTTATCTACCGTTCAAACGGTGGGGATTACCCTCATTATTACAGGAATTGCCCTATGGCTTATTCGTAACTTGAGAGGACGTAAAGGCGACGGACAATTGACGTTGAAAGATGCTTTAATTGTAGGAATTGGACAAGCGGTCGCACTTATCCCAGGCATCAGCCGCTCAGGAGCGACGATTGTTGCTGCAATGTTTTTAGGCATGAAACAGGAAACTGCGCTCCGTTTTTCCTTTTTATTATTTATCCCAGTCAGTCTGGGAACGATGCTACTATCCATTGAAGATGTGATTAGACATGCCAGTGATGAAAATGCCTGGTTTGCCTACATCATGGCCTTTGCGGGGTCTGTAGTCGCTTCGTATTTCTCATTAAAGTGGTTCATGGGCATCATGGCTCGCGGTAATTTGAAGTATTTCGCATTCTACTGTTTTATCGTCGGCGGACTTGTAGTGCTATTCTTATAAAGACAAAAAAGCCAGTACAACTCTAAGGATTGTACTGGCTTTTTCTAATGCACCCAGGCTGGATAGAAGGAGTTATCCACCACTGACCGGAGGAATAAAGGCAATCGTATCTCCCTCTGAAATCGTTGTATCCTCCGGCGCAAATTCTTCATTGATTGCCATCATACAGCTAGTCACTTGATCGAGAGAATATTCAGAGCGTACTTTTTCTTTCACTTCTCCTAAAGTCATTCCGGCAGCTGCGAGTCTCACTTCATCCGTCCCAATCGCTTCCTTCAATCCCGCAAAAAATAAGAGTGTATTCATTTAATTTCCTCCTTTAACGGAACTCCCGGCCGCACCTCTTTTTGGTCTCCAATCCACTCTTCACCGTCTTCCCAATGCTCTTTTTTCCAAATCGGAACAATCTCCTTAATTCTCTCAATTGCATAACGACTGGCTTCATAAGAGTCGTTCCGATGTGGTGTGGAAACAGCGATCATTACAGCAATATCCGTAATATCAAGACGTCCAACCCGGTGGGCAATGACTACTTGCGCGCTCGGCCATTGTTTTTCAATTTCTACGGCGATTTGTTCCAGTTTCTTTTCAGCCATCTCTTTATATGTTTCATACTCTAGATAAAGGGTTCGTTTACCTTTCGTAAATTCCCTAACTGTGCCAATAAACGTATTTATGGCACCAGCTTCTCTTCTGATTACCCTTTTCGTCACTTCTTCAACCTTAAGAGGTTCAGTTGTAATCCAACAACGTTCCTCCATCATGCCCCCTCCTTCGCTAAACGATAGACTTCCGGTAAGCGCTTTCTCCACTCTCTGAGCGGTATGGCAGGTAAGGATACTTGGTTCATCAAGCGTTCATCCCAGCAAATGACTAATTGGATATTCGTCACCTGACCAAGCAGAGGCAGGTCCTCTTCCCTTTTTATAATGACAGCTTTAGGAAAGTGTTCCTGTTTGTATCCTTCAACCGCTATTAAATCCGGAGAAAAATGCTGATATATCTCAACAAGTTGTGTCAGTGGGAAATCATCTTCATGTGATAATTCAAGCTGGAACCTGCGAGGGCTGTCCACCCCTGTCATAAAAGCGCCTGATTCATGCAGACGGTAACTATCTGTATCAAGATGCATGACCTTCAGCGGTTCCTCATGACCATGATGCTTAATTGCGGCGACTTTCTCTCCTCGATCCGTGCCATAGGCAATCAAATCTGAGAGTAAAGAGGTCTTTCCACTGTTTTTGTACCCGACAATCTGAAAAACCGGCGTTTCGGCCATTCGTCTTCCCTCCTTGGTAATCACTCGCACATGTACAATGACAATGGGCTTGGATGATGTGCACTGGACCGCGAACGGAACAGAAAAGGCAACCGCCGGATCTATTTTCCTTTGTCTATGTAAAAACCCCTACCGTCGTTCACACGGCAGGGGCATAATTTCCATAAATCAATCTGGAATTCCAAGAGCTATCTTCGCATAACGACTCATACGATCTTTGGTCCAAGGTGGATTCCAAACGATGTTGACCTTAATTTCATTCAATTCAGGCAAGTCAGCGAGAGATCGTTTAACATCCTGTTCGATATGACCCGCAAGCGGGCAGCCCATCGCAGTTAGTGTCATCGTTACCGTTGTATCGCCATTGTCATCTATATCGACGCCATAGACCAGACCTAAGTTGACGATATCAATGCCGAGCTCCGGGTCAATGACATTCTCAAGGGCACCCATTGCATTTTCTTCAAGTGCTGTTGTACTCACATTAGTTCCCCCTTCACAATTCTTCAAACTCTATTATAAACAAAATTTCAAAGAGAATAAAATATTCCCACTGGTTACAATACTAACTCCAACCAATTGACCATTTCGAGCACGGCAAAACGACTGACTTTATGATCACGACCGACCTCTCTCAGAAACCGAATGTTCTCAGGATTCTTGTATTGATCGATGGCTTCATTATAAAAATCATAGGAATGCTCAAATGGAACAACCGGATCCGCATCACCATGCCAGAAAAACAATGGACGTCCATAAAGTTTATCCATTTGCCTGGAAAGGTCAATCCCTTCAAGTGACTGGTATAGTTCCTCAAGGTCTGCTTCTTTCAAAGGAAGTGTGACCCCGGAATTCTCAACATCCTGTATAAGCTTTTGGGCAAATTCAACGGGCTTGGGTGACCCCATCATAACAGCAGAAGCTTGAATCCATGGATACATGGTCAATGCAGCACTCGTCGTAATACCACCCATCGACGTTCCACCTACACCGATGCGTCGATCTTTGATTAGGTCCTGTCGATCGAGTTCATCTTTTATATCTTGAAGCTCTTTTAAATTTTGATACACGATATCCCAAAACTTGAAGTTCAACTCCTGCTTTGGCAGCTCTTCGTCACGCTCGCCATGATGAGCGCTATCAGGCAGAATGACCCGATAGCCCTTCTGTGCAAGGAGATAAGCTTGAGGCAAGTTATGCTCTTTTGCGGAAGTAAACCCATGGAAGTAAACGAACACGGGCAATGGCTGGTCTTGTTTCGTCGAATCGACAACAGTTAGAGCGGGTACATTTTTATAAGTATTACGGTAAATCCCAATCATTGTTCCTATTTCCTTTCTGCAAAAACTTTACGTTTTGTTTAAGATGTGTTTATAAATAGTATATATAATATGTATCGTAACACTGCCATCTTTAATTGGAAAGTGTTAGGTTAACACAAGGGAAATTCTTTACAATCCACCGTTCTCCCCGATAAACTATACATACAAATGAGGTGAAGGATTATGGAACGACATCTGATTGCTTTAGATTTAGATGGCACATTATTAACCGATAATAAAGTCATTAGTGAAAAGACGAAGAATACCGTCCTCAAGGCTATGGAACAAGGTCATATCGTCGTCATAGCGACAGGCAGACCACACAGAGCGAGCATTGATTATTATCATCAACTCGGGCTTGAGACACCAATGGTCAATTTCAACGGGGCCCTGATTCACCATCCGAAAGACCACCGTTGGGATGCCATTCATTCACCTTTAGGGATCCGTACCGCTCATAAAATCATACACACCTGCCAGGAACTCGGTGTTAAGAACATTCTTGCTGAAGTGAAAGATGAGGTGTACCTGGATCAATATGATGAGGAAATCATGAGTATTTTTCAAACAAAAAATGATCCGATTACTGTCGGTCGCCTTCAGTCAAACTTGAAAGATGATCCGACATCCATTCTCATCCATCCGGAAGAAGAAAAAATCCAAATGCTTCGCAAAGAACTGGACGATCACGCTTCTCTGATCGATCACCGTAAATGGGGCGCTCCTTGGCACGTCATTGAAATCGTGCGGGCAGGTATGAACAAAGCTGTCGGACTAGATAAGATCGCCCGTTATTTCCACGTCCCTAAAGAACGCATCATTGCTTTCGGAGATGAAGACAATGATTTTGAGATGATTGATTATGCCGGTGTCGGTGTAGCAATGGGAAATGCTATCAATGAACTGAAAGATCTCGCTAACCACGTCACCCATTCGAATGAAGACGATGGAATAGGTGCCTTTCTTGATGACTATTTAAAAATAAACAAACATGCCATATAAGGTACAATTTTCCTAGCGTAAAAAAACAGCCCTCTTGCCATACTAAGCTTGAACGTGAAAGCGTTCAGGCTTTTTTATGACAGGAGGGTCTTGTCATGGAGCAGCAAAAGAAAACCAATCGTAAACAGGATCGCTGGACAGAAGTTCGAAAATTCGACGAGAGCGAGATGGAGCCAAAAAGGCTTTCAGAAGCGGATCGTAAAGAAATCGAATCAGACCAGCATACGGTAGGAGGGTTTTAACCATGGAGAAAAACCTTTTTGAAAATGCACGCGATGCGGTCAACCGTTTCACCCAAAAACGTGGGGGCAAACACGACGCGACTAGCCAACATGATATGGAAGCCGCGAAACAAGCGATTCAGTCTGCCTATAGCCAATGTTCTCAAGAGGAGAAACAACAGCTACAGCAGTTTGAACAAGAAGTGGAAGCTCATCACAACAACTTACGATAACCATCGTAGAAGATCAGGCCGGTCAACGGCCTGATCTTTTTTAATATGGCCCTCTTTTCTTGAAGACTCAGTTCCGAAACTTTTGTTGAATGCATACTTAGACTCCTCCGACTGCGTACTGCGGGATCTCGCCAGGCATTTTATTCCTCCTAGTTATCAGGTTCCGGCATATCTAAATACATCGAAGCGCCCGATTGTGCACTCAATCGGGCGCTTCGATGTATTTAGAAAATCATTAGGGGGTACTCATTATATACCCGGAAAGACAAGTTTATAACTCATAAACTACACTCAAACGAAAACACTTATTATTACCCATAGTTCTTCAACATTATGGCAAAGTTTAGAGGAGTCCTTATTGAGACAATCCAGGGTTCGTTGCCCGAGTTGAGCGACAGGGGGGCCGGTTGCACCCCTTTCCCGAAAGTGGTTTCAGTTGCTTTAGACTATCCTCGCCTTTTCCTTATCACCTTCAGTTCCATTCTGGAGTACCATAAAGAGAGGAGGAATAAACCATGGGTAGTAAAAACAATAAAACCCTCACCGGTTCCTGGATTGTTGCAGCAGGGACAGTTGCTTCAGCCGTAAATGCGTCGATCAATGCCAATACAGGTGACGATGGTGAAGGGCTTGATCTCATAGGGAATACACTCCAGGCCACTGGAAATGGAGTCATTGCGGATGAATCAGACTCCACCCTCTCTGCATCAGGAAATATCATTCAAGCAACTGGAAACTCAACCATCATTTACAGTATTCTAGGGAATTTAGATAGAAGAACCAGTCTGAATCTGGTTATAAAGGGGAATTTGTTACAAGCACTGGGAGGGACTATTGGGTTTTCAGAAACTTACGAGGCGGAACCTTCTTTGACGAATGTTTACAAGTTAAATGGAGATCTATTACAGGTCGTTGGAAATTCTATTCAGGCGATTGCTGCAGGACGCGAATTGAAAGAAATGGACGCCAGCCATTTTGCTGCACTTGGAAGTTGGATACAGGCGATTGGAGCCATCATTGTAGCCCTTGCTATCACGAAGCAGGAATGGAGTAGAGCATAGAATACATAAAGGCCGGGAGAATTCCCGGCCTTTTACTTGAATCGATAATAAGACTTTTTCAAAGTAAATGCATATAGGACATGCCCAATCAACCAATATAATATCGCTGTCCCGTCTGTCAAAGCAGGGGTCTCTTTAATGGCTAGGATCGTTAGCGGTACATAGGTCGTAGCAGCAATGGCTGTAAGGAGAATGGCAAGCACCCACCGGTTCCGATTGGTTTCCTTCAACTTACGCATAAAGGCATAACTATACAGGATCCCAATGATCCAGGATATAACCATGTGGAAAAGCCATTCCATCAAAACCGGCCAATCAATGTTACCTATGACCGGGATAAAGTCCACATTCATAAGCAGTGTGTACACTTTCTTCCCCGTTACCTGCTCTACAAACCACATATACAAACCAAGAACAATTCCTGATGTTGTTCCTATAAAGACTCCCCATCGAATCATAAGCATCCTCCAAGGTTTTAGTAAGCTTCCTGTTTCCTAAGTTCCCTTAATAGCATCTCCAAAACCTGCCTGAGCTCTCGATAATCCCCTTCAAGCATACGAAAGTAAAGAGCCCTCATAAAGTGCTTGCTGTTATTGATGATGATATCTTCATTCGGGTCCTGCCAGCTGTCACGCATATAAAGCAGTGTTTCCAGCCACTCTACCCGCTCGGCATGGCTGATCTTACCAAACATTTTCATAACCGCGGTCACCATCCGCTCTTCCTCGTCAAAAAGATACGGATGATCAATAAGAAACTGCTCTCTAATCACTGGCAGCATCTCAAGAATTTCTTCTTTTGTAATTTCTTCACAGGCAGCCACACTGTAGATGGCATCAGCTGCATGGGCCATGGCATGTGCCCATCCTTTATCTTTCACATACCCGCGGTGATCCTTTTCTTGCTGCATATACTTTTTCAAATGGTCCCATACACGATGGACTTCTTCTTCCTTTAAAAAAGGTGAATCTCTGTGTTTTTCCATGATGGGCGAAATTAACAATACAGAAAAACTACGTTTAAACACGGCATCCTCTTCTTTTTTAGAGGTGCCTATCCGGTAGAATAAATAATTTTTGTTCAAAACCGACTGTAGGATATTCTTTAATTGTTCATTTGTATAATGACCTCGTTCAATAAACTTCGTGAATATGGAATGGATCAAATCATCTCGCAGAACAGGATGGACAGATCCGATTTTTTGTAGCATCATAGTGGTGAGCTCTTGTAAGTTTTGACCTTCAGGCAGCGTGTAATCATTATCCTTGATCGGCTGTAACACTTCAATCAGTCTTGATTCCATCGCACACACCTCCTAAACATTGCTCTCATTGTACCACATATGATGGCTAATCATGTAACTAGGTGGTTCATAGTTTTGAAGGTTATTATTTTTTGATAGAATAAGAAGAGACGGAATAGAGGAGGATACTTTAATGGCAATTCAAGTACAGGAAACACCCAACCCTAACGCGCGAAAATTCACGACTGAGTCTATGATTTTTCAAGGAGACGGAAGCGTCTCTGTCATGCCTGGTCAAACAAGCGAGCATAAAATTATGAACGATTTGATGGAACTTGACGGCGTCGATAACGTTTTCGGCTTCCAAAACTTCATCACAGTCAATAAACTCCCGCAGGCCGAATGGGATGAGTTGACTCCCAAAGTGATGAGTACACTAGAAGAATACGGCTATTAAAAAAATCCGCCATGATGGCGGATTTTTTTATTGTTCCGGTTGGAAGTTTTCTAATGGGATGTAATTCACGTTGGTCGGACTTCCATCTTGTGCACTTTCTTCAAACAATGTAAGGGTCAGAGTCCCAAACATCGGAAGGTCTTCTTCGGGAATATCAATCTTAAGCTCAAATGCAGACCATGAAGGGGCACCTTCATCGACTTGGAAAGCTGTTGGTTCTATTTGCACATTATGACCGTCTTCTACACTGTATAGGAAGCTTCCTTCAAACACACGCGCCTCCCCATTAACTACATAAGAACCATTTTCTCCTGTGATGGTTAGATCACGAAAAGCCTGGCCATCTCCATCATGGTGAGACGTTGGTGCTTCTTTTTCAGATCCCTCTCCCTTTTCTTCGTCCTCTTCAATGGTAAAGCTTTGAGTCACTTGGAAAGGATTCGCTTCTAAAGGTTGATCATTGATGGTATTCACAAGAAACGTCATGGTCGCCTCATATGTTCCAGTTTTTTTAATCCCCGTCCACGTTTCTTTCACATCAAAGACATCTCCTTGTGCCAACTCTTCTGTCGTCAATGCCTGTGTGAACATTTTATCAGCAGAGAAGGTGTACACACTTTCTCCTGCTTCATTCTTCACCTGCACTTCATACTTTTGACTGGAAGTAAATCCAAGCGTAACCGGCTCTTCCCCTGCATTTTCCAAGGAAAAATTGAAGGTTGCGGTGTCTGATGTCGTGTCAACCGTTGCGTCCATAGCTATTTGTTCAATCAAACCTTCCATATCCACCTCGGGTTCCTGTTCAGATGGTTCTTCCGTCATTTGATCATCCTTTTCTTCTCCACTTGCTTCATTTTCTGTTTGATTAGCACATGCTGCTAACGACAGCATCAGGGCTCCTAACAAAATGGCCAAAAACTTTTTCATGACCCCACTCCTCTATTCTTTTCTATTTATTTCATGAGTCGTTTGTTTATGAAAAAAGTTACACTATTGGTCATCTTTTCTAAAGAAGCCGAAAATACCTGTGGTTTGGACAATGTTCGTGAATGCTTGAGGGTCGACTTCCTGAATAATATGCTGTAAATCATAAAGTTCATATCTTGTGATAACCATGACGAGCATATTCTTATCCTGCTGAGTGAAAGCTCCTCTTGCTGGCAATGTAGTAATTCCACGCACCATGTGCCCATGGATCGCCTTTTCCAAGTCGGCTGCTTTCGATGTAATGATCATCGCCGTCAGCT
Source organism: Halobacillus sp. HZG1 (assembly GCF_035818575.1). NCBI lineage: Bacteria > Bacillati > Bacillota > Bacilli > Caryophanales > Bacillaceae > Halobacillus > Halobacillus sp. HZG1. Next base: position 10,079 of record NZ_JAYLVQ010000051.1, on the reverse strand, counting down.
TCTCGTGACGTGTATGAACAGCATCAATCACCCGTGTAGTCACATACAAAGTCAGCAACGTATAGAGCGCATTCTCCGGTTTGTACAATAACCCTGCAATCGCAATAATTGCACTATTAAGTATAAGAAAATAAATGCCGATCGGGCGGTCCTTCATCCGGGACAATACCATGGCTACAATATCAAGACCACCGGTGGAAGCACCCCACTTCAAGGTAATTCCAACACCCATTCCGCCGATGACTCCACCAAACACAGCGTTCAAAATGATGTCCTCAGATAATTGCTGGACAGGAATCAATTCAAGAAATAGTGTGGTAAAAGCAACTGATATGGCGCTGTAAACGGTAAACCCCTTTCCTACCTTCAACCAACCAAGAATAGCGACTGGAATGTTAAGTAAGAATAGTAGAATACCTGTACTAACCGGTATGCCGGCGAAATCATTTAAAATACTTGTGAGCAACTGGGCAACCCCTGTAAACCCACTCGCATAAACATTTGCTTCAATCAAGAATAAATTCAGCGAAACCGCATTTAACACGGCGCCGAACAGAACAATCAAGATACGTTTTATTTCAACAGTAAACACAAGCGGACCTCCTAGCCTAATTTCATCTATTCATTTTTATCACCGTAGTAGAGTAAAATCAAGATAATTTTGGTAGAATCGTGTAAAGTTTTGTCGGATAGTTTGCAATAAGTATATTTTGACTATCTCACGGTTTGTGCCTAAACTAAAAGTACATCCTAAAAATAGAAGGTGACGCGTATGCATGTACAAGTATTGTGTGATTCTGCAAGTGATTTAAACCAAGATATGTTCCAAAAGCTTACTGTCCATTCGCTTCCTTTAAAAGTCATCATTAACGAAGAAGAATATGAAGACGGAATCGACATCACTCCAAAAGAAGTCTACGAACGGATGCGGAATGGGGAAGCACCTAAAACCGCCCAAGTATCCCCACAAGCTTTTCGAGAAACGTTCACTACTTTAGCTGAAAAAGGCCAGCCTTTCATTTATTTTGCTTTCTCTTCCGAACTATCAGGTACATACCAAACGGCAAAAATGATTGAACAAGAGGTGAAAGAACAATATGAGAACGCCCAATTCGATGTCATTGATACAAAAGCCGCTTCCCTTGGCTACGGATTGGTAGTTCTTAGGGCTGCAGAATTAGCGAAAGATGGTGCATCCTACAATGAGGTTCTTGAACTTGGACAATACCATGCGGCTCATATGGAACACATCTTCACTGTCGATGACCTGGAATACTTACAGCGTGGCGGTCGTGTGAGCCGAACGGCTGCATTTGTAGGCGGTTTGCTGAAAATCAAACCTCTCTTACACATGGAGGACGGAAAGCTCATTCCTCTTGAAAAAATCCGCGGGTCAAAAAAAGTATTAAAGCGCATGCTCGAAGTCATGGATGAGCGTGGAGCTGATCTAGAAAACCAACGCATAGCCATCAGCCACGGTGACGACCTTGAGAGAGCCGAGCAACTCGCAGATATGATTAAAGAAACCTACGGAACAAAAGAAATTCACATTGATTATGTGGGAGCGACAATTGGAGCCCACGCCGGACCAGGCACCATTGCCCTATTTTTCTTAAATGACACTTATAAATAAACATTCCCAAATAGATGTAACCCTACTCCCTTAATTACGACTAATAACTAAAGGCGCAGGGAGGTTGGGGTGCTCTTTCTATGGAGCGTTCCTTCTTCTGCCTTGCTAAGTCTAATTAGGGGGGCTTTTTATGTACAGAAAAGGATTACCATTCCTACTTATTTTCACCCTCATCATGCTGCTTGCCGCATGCAGCGGAGAAGACAGCACCGAAGAATCCACCAGCGAAAGTAATTTAGACCGTGCCAATGACTCGATGAACACAGTGGCAGAAGATGCATCAAAAAATGGACTGGCCGATGCACCTGAAGAATCGGAAAATGTAACGGAGCAAACGGAAGCTCAGCAGGAAAGAATGATGATTTACGAAGCACACATCGACCTTGAAACCAAAGATTTCGATAAGTTCCAGCAAAAGCTCCAGACACAAATGAATGAACATGAAGCTTATATGGTGGAAACGAATGTACAAAAGACCGAACGTGGGAACAGACAAGGTCATATTCGCATTCGGGTACCTCAACCAAATTTTGAAGACTTACTAAGTGGGTTCGAAACGATATCAGATCAAATCAAATCCAGAAATGTCAACAGTAGAGACGTGACAAAGAATTACGTGGACCTTGAATCCAGGTTAAAAGCAAAGGAAAAAATCGAAGGAAGGCTTCTAAGTTTCTTGGAAGAAGCCAGCGCAACGGAAGACTTAGTGGAAATATCCCAGGATCTTGAACGTGTCCAATCAGATATCGAATCTCTTAAAGGAGAGATGAACTACTTAGAAAATCAAAGTGACTTTTCCACCATTACTGTTTCCTTTACTGAAACCAAAGTCCTCGTTGGTGGAGTTGATCAAGGAGACTTGAATACTTGGGAACGGACAAAGCAAGCCTTCTTCAACAGTATCAATGGGATTGTCAACGTCGCTTCCTGGTTGTTCGTAGCAGCCATAGGTTACTCTCCAATCCTTGTACCGGTCATCCTCATTGCCTTGGCCATTTGGATATGGCTTCGAAAGAAAAAAAGCGAATCTAATGAAAAATAAACAAAAAACAGGCCTTAGCGAGGCCTGTTTTTTGTTTATTGTTTATCTGCTTTACGATTCTTCAAGCTGATTACTGTGACCGCTATAACAAATAAAGAAAGTACTCCACCAACGAACCCTATAAACAACCAGTTGTAGCCACTATTTGGCTCAACAATGAAGACATCGGCTGTTTCACGTTCCATTCCTAGCCGGTAGGAGCCATCACTTTGCTGACGGACAAGACCATCATGAAGCAAGCCCCTCAACTGGTGATCATCCTCCAGTCCTTCCAAAGTCGTTGTTCGGGTTTCTTCCGCATTATTGATGGCAATAATCATGGCATTACCTTCATAGGTGCGTTTGAAAACGGCAAGTCCATCCTCATTATACAATTCGCGGTAATCTCCTCTTGTGAGGGCTGGAAACTGCTCTCTCATCGAAGTCAGTTTTTCTATCCGTTTTTTCAGCTTTTCATCCCCGGCCTTAAAATTCATCATCGGGAGGTTTTGTGGATCTCCCCCATCATCTATCGGGGTTTCCGTTCCATAATACAACACAGGAATGCCCGGTGCCGTAAATGAATGTGTCAAAGCCAGCTGCCACCTGGTGATAGGATTTTGTCCTTCTTCAACAGCTTCATGTGTAAAACGGGATACATCGTAAAAGTCCAGCTGGTGCGGCTGTGTATGATTCTCTTCTACTAAAAGATCGTTTAAAGAGTTTCCTGCTTGACTAAAAGCTTCTCTTGTCACCGTTCTGAACAAGTGATCTTCATCGATCGATGAGGTGTACACAATTAGTGGACTATCCTGTAAGGACGTTTCACTTAAATCCGAACCATCCGTGATGATCCTGAAACCATCTACCCCTGTTTCTTCTTTCCAAAATTCCATCGTTTCGTTGAAATAAGCGGCTACACTTTCATCATTCACATCAACCTGAGGCAATTGATTAAACCAGGGGTGCTCGTTTACTACCTCTTCCCCTGTCAACCACTCTGACCTTGCCTCGTTCTCTGTCCACGGATGGTTTTCAGACACAAAACCAATAGGAAGATCAAAAATCACTTGGATATCACGCGCATGAGCCTCTTCCACCACTTGTTTCGCTTCTTCAACTGTTCCGAAATGCTCTTCCACATTGCGGAAGTCTGAAACATGGAAACCGTGGTAGCTATCTTCATCATTCTGCATGATCGGGGAGAGTTGAATCGTAGTAAATCCCAATTCTTTTATGTAATCCAATTGATCGACAATTCCTGATAAATCACCGCCATGGTAAGCGTTTGAAACTTCCAGATCTACGCCCTCATTATTGTCCATGTCTCCGTTCATAAATCGATCGACAACAATATAATAAACGCTTTCATCCTGCCATTGCTTCTCTCCGTTTTCTTCAGCTTCTGCCGCCAAAGGCAACCCAAGCATAAACGGGAGGCATGCCAACAGTAGTATTGCTCTTTTCATCTTCCGTGTCCCCCTTACAGATGTCATACCTCATTCTAGAGTAGCCTTTCCCACCTTCCTCCGTCAATCTCCTGTCCGATTCTCCATGAAATTGACACAGTTCTCCCCCTCTCAAAAAAAAACAGACCTACGATAGGTCTGGATGGAGCTGATTCAAATCGCAAATATATTAACTGAAAATAAGCTCCCTTTCCTTGAAGACTCAGTTTCGAGACGATTGTGTGATTCCAGTGGCTCCGGGAAAAGGTTCGCTTTCCAGACGCCCCTTCCGCTCCTCCAAGGCAACGAACCCCAGAAACATCTCGAAACTGAGTTTTTCACAATCCTACAATATTACTGAATAATAATATTTCTCTAGAAAGAGATACGTTTGTAAGCTTCCATCATGTTTTGGTTATGTTGATCAGAACCATCGACATTCCCGCTTTTGAAAACAGGAGGTGCTTCACCACTTTCTGCTATTCTCTCAATCGTTCGCGTCATGAGTTCGTGTAAAATCCCTGCTCCTACTACAGAAGAAACTGGAGAATAAGATCGATCTCCTTTGTGCATAATCGTATCTCCAACTGGAACTTCCATGTCAATGACATCATCGACGACATCCTCAAGCCTTGAGTTACTGGGATGACGGGACGGTTGACTTTCTTTATAACCGAGAGAGGTTAAAGCCAAGGTGTATAAACCTTTTTCTTTACAAAAAATGGCTGTTTCAATAGGAGCAGGATTGCGACCGGAAGTAGAAATAATCAGGACAGCATCTTTTCTCTGCAAGTCTTCTTTTTCCAAATACGGTTGAACTATTCCAGATTTACGTTCATTTTCACTCGCCTGCCTTGCTCCTCGATGCAGCATTAATTCTTCAATCCAGATAGGATGCACAGGTACAAGTCCTCCCGCCCGATAGAAAACATCCTGAGCAAGTAAACTGGAATGACCACAACCAAAGGTATGGATAACCCCTCCTGCCTGAATGGTTCTGGAGAGGTTTTCACCAACTTTCTCAAAGTTATGGAATTGGGAAGAATCAATATCCAACAATTTCTGGGATACTTTTGTTAAATAGCTCATCTTGAACTCCTTATCGATCAATATCCGTGATAAATTTATACCGATCGGCACGATAGGTGGATTTAACGACCTCAAAAGGAACACTTTGAGCAAGGAAACTTTTCCGTTCGATATGAAGCACTGGGGAATGAGGAGAAATATTCAAGTGTTCTGCTTCTTCCTCATCGGCAGCACGTGCTTCGATGATCTGGCGTGCCTGACTGATGGCCATGCCTAAATCGTGCTCTACATACTGATATATGGATCCATGCACAATATCTTCCGTCAAGTTCGGCAGTAATTCATGAGGCATAAAAGTGGTTTCGATGGCCATTGGTTTGTCCTCGGCTATCCTTATCCGCTGAATACAGTACACTTTTTCCTCTTCTTCCAGATCTAGTTTTTCCCGGATATCTCTTGGAGCTGCAATAACATCAAAGGCCAGCAGCTGACTGCTCGATGACATTCCCCTCTGCTTCATATCTTCCGTAAAACTTGTTAACCCTTTCAGCGGTTGTTCAAGTTTCTTTTCTGCTACATATGTCCCTTTTCCCTTTTCACGGTATAGGACACCTGCGTTCACCAAATTTGTTACTGCCTGTCTTACAGTCATACGACTGACTTCAAAACGCTCGGAAAGCTCCCGCTCGGACGGGATCATTTTACCGATCTCAAACTCCTCTTCTTCTATCTTTTGTTTCAAGTACTCTTCAATCTGATAATACAATGGTAACGGAACGTTTTTCTTTAACAAAGGATTCATCCTTTCCGTTGAACTTTCTTATACGCATCTTCATCTACCAGTAAAGTAATGTCATCGTGACTTTTTAATGAAGAGGCAGGAAACTGCTCATCAAGCTCCCCTTGAATCAGTTGGAGAATGGCCTCCGCTTTTCGTTCACCGGAAGCCAAAAGAACAATTTTACGGCTTTTTAATATGGAACGGATGCCCATGGTAATCGCCTTCGTCGGCACGTCTTCCATAGATTCAAAGAAACGGGCATTGGCTTCCCTCGTTGACTCAGTCAGGTGTACAATATGCGTCTCACTATCAAACGAAGTGCCAGGTTCGTTAAATCCGATATGTCCATTTTCACCAATCCCCAGGAGCTGTAAATCAGGGGGACCAATCCTGTCAATCACATTTTCATAACGCTTGCATTCTTGTTCCAGATCTTCGCTCTTTCCAAAAGGTATGTGCGTGTGTTCTTGATCAATATTGATGTACTGGAACAAGTGATGATCCATAAAATAGCGGTAGCTCTGAGGATGTTCGGGAGCCAGACCTACATATTCATCTAAATTGATTGTCCTTATACGACGAAAGTCTGCACGGTCCTCATTATAGCCCTTAATCAATTCTTTATAGGTACCTAGAGGCGTTCCACCTGTAGCTAAGCCTAGCACAGTATCCGGCTTTTTTGTGATTTGTTCTTCAATGATTCGGGAAGCCGTCTGACTCATTTCCTCATAATTTCTTGCAACAATGACATTCATGATACTCCCCCCTTCCCATCATAACTAATCACTCCACGACAAATCGTTGTCACTACACAGCCTTCTTCATCTAATAGGACGAGATCTGCATCTTTCCCTTTGGCAATACTCCCTTTCCGATCATAAACCCCAAGCTCCCGGGCTGCATTAGCGGAAGTCATTTTAACTAATTCATTTAGACCCACTCCAGCAAAGGTGCGCATTTTCCGTGCCGCTTCTTCCAATGTTAGAATACTGCCTGCTAGCGTGCCATCAGAAAGGCGGGCTTCTCCATTTTTCACAGTCACATTTTGTCCCGCAAGATCATAGGTGCCAGAAGGTAGACACTTGGCTCTCATCGCATCAGTGATCAGAATTGTTCGATCACTTCCAAGAACCTGATAAGCTAAGCGGACCGCTTCCGGATGGATGTGGATGTGATCGACAATCATTTCCACGAAAAGGTCTGGATTCGTAAAAGCAGCTCCAACTAAGCCAGGTTCCCTATGGTGAAGACCACTCATTTGATTGTATAAATGTGTCACATGGCTCGCGCCTTTTTCAACCGCATCGTTCGCTTCCGCCAAAGAAGCTTCGCTATGTCCCAAGGAACAAATCACACCTTTTCCCCTGACCTCTTCAATAAAAGGAAGAGCACCTTTCAATTCAGGGGCCAAGGTTACGAGTTTGATCTGCTGTTGACTTTCGTTCTGCCATTGCTCGAAAAGGGGGAGGGAAGGTTCCGTAATGTGTTCCAAAGGCTGAGCCCCTGCTTTAGATGGTGAAATAAAAGGCCCTTCGAGATGAATCCCAAGAACTTCTGCTTGTCCATTCCTCTGCTGTTGTTCCATATATGTCCCCGCATTTGAGACCGCTTGAGAAATTCTTTCTCTGGATTGCGTCATAGTTGTGGCCAGAAAACTCGTCGTCCCTTCCATGGGGAGCTGAACGGCCACCCCATGCAAAGCTTCTTCAGTAGCGTCCATCACGTCATGACCATTGGCCCCATGGATGTGTACGTCAATGAAACCTGGTAGGAGAGTAAGGTTTCTACCATGCCCATCAATGACAGGAGCCCCGTCCTTAACAATGATTTCTTCCTGAATTTCTTCTATTTTCCCCTCACTTACCCTTACACTACCAGAGGGTATGGTCCTATCTTCCATAACAATGGTTACATTCGTAATGACCAAATCATTCATTTCCTTTGCCTCCTTCCTCTATTTTCATTACCCCTTTTTGTCCCTGTTCCAGGTATCCTTCTTTAAGAAGTTCCACGTTTGCTCCTTCCGCATTCGTGAAAATAAACGGAGTTACGACAGACGGTGCATTCGCTTTGACAAAATCAAGATCCACACGCAGCAACGGCGTTCCCTGTTCCACCTTTTGTCCAGATTCAACAAGTGCTTCGAATCCTTCTCCATTTAGCTTAACGGTATCCAAACCAACGTGAATCAACATTTCCATTCCATTCTCCAACTCAAGCCCGATGGCATGTTTCGTCGGGAAAACTTGAAGGACTTTCCCGTTCACAGGCGAATGGAAAGTACCCTCTGACGGATCAATGGCAAACCCTGGTCCCATCATCCCTTTGGCAAACACTTCATCCGGGACTTCAGAGAGAGGAAGAACGTTTCCATTCAACGGCATTTGAAAATCTTCTTCTTCTACTTTTCTTGACGGAACCTTTTTTGACTCTTGTTCTTCAAGTGGAATTTTCTCATCCGTGACACCTTCAGGAGAGCGATATCCATGTTCCATTTGTTTCTTCATTGCATCAGCGACAAACTCGACAGAAGTACCCACAATCACTTGTAGATTCCTTTTACCAAGTTTCATGACACCGCGTGCCCCTTGACGCTTCAACTCTTTTTCATTGATTTTGTCCCGGTCTCTCATTTCAAGACGAAGTCGAGTGGTGCAATAATCCAACGTTTCTATATTTTCAGGACCACCTAACGCGTTTAGATAATAGGAAGCTTTCGCATCGTAATCACTGCTTTCTGTTTCAGTAACTCCCTCTTCCACTTCCTCGTCTTCTCTACCTGGTGTTTTCAAATCCAGTTTAACAATAAGGAAGTAGAAAATTACGAAATAGACCGCTCCCATAAATAAGCCGATTAAAATCAGAGTAAACGGATTCTGCGCAATGTTGTAGTTCAGTAAATAGTCAATTAATCCTGCTGAAAAACCGAAACCATGTCTGACATCAAATACAAAAGCAAGGATCATAGACACACCGGTCAACAAGGAGTGTACGACATATAAAAGTGGAGAAAGGAACATGAAAGAAAATTCAATTGGTTCGGTAACTCCCGTAATGAAGGAGGTTAAACCGATACTCAAAAACATTCCTCCAACTGCTGCTTTTCTCTCTTTTTTCGCCGCGGCATACATAGCTAGGCATGCAGCCGGCAGGCCGAACATCATGACTGGGAAAAACCCAGCCAGGAAGTAACCAGCGGAAGGGTCCCCATTTAGGAAGCGATTGATCTCTCCGCGCACAACTTCACCGGCCTCTGTTGTAAATGTACCGAAATCAAACCAGATCAAGGCATTCATAACGTGGTGTAAACCGACCGGGATAAGCAGACGGTTCAGCACGCCATAGACACCTACGCCCAGTTCTCCCCCGTTTAGAATCCAGTTTGCCGTTGAATCAAGGACGGCTTGTGGATACACCCATATATAGCCGAGTACAAAGGAAAGAACGACCATAACTGCTGATGTGATGATTGGAACGAAACGCTTCCCACCAAAGAAAGAAAGGAAGTCCGGGAATTTCACATCATTGTACTTGTTGTACAACATCCCGGCGATGACACCAGCTATCACACCGGCAAAAACACCCATATCCACGTCCTTGTTGATCGCCTCTATTCCACCATCAAGGACCAAATAACCGATGGCACCTGCTAAAGCAGCTGCGCCATTCCCATCTTTGGCAAAACCCATCGCAATACCGATAGCAAATATAAGAGCCAAATTTCCGAGTATCCCGTTACCAGCTGCTGTAATGAACGGAATATTCAACATATCTTCCATCCCTAACCGCACCAGCAAAGCCGCAGCCGGCAATGTAGCGATTGGGAACATTAATGACTTACCTATTCGTTGTAAAAAACTTAGCATTGTCGCTAACCTCCTTCAAATTGAAAACGTTTTACTGAAGTCATCTTACCACCATGTTTTATAGTTGTCTATACCAGTAAATGATGTTTGAATATTCTATAAAAACATCAATCAAATATTCTCCTTACCTACATTTTCTACACATTTCTACGATTTAACCTTATTAAAGAAAATGGCAGGTTTCTTGAAGACTCAGTTTCGAGATTCTTGTGAGAGTTTAGGGCTCCGGGAAAAGGTTCGCTTTCCATGGGGCGGGCGGTGAGCCTCCTCAGGCTACGCCTTCCGGGGTCTCACCTGTCCC
>NZ_JAYLVQ010000050.1:0-8547 GCF_035818575.1 Halobacillus sp. HZG1 | reverse complement strand
CTCGGTATAGGGGTTCGTTTCACTCCTCATATGGAATGGGGTGGTTGGGAAGCTGCGAGACTCCCGTGGGAGAAGGAGATAGGCGAGATCCCGCAGGACGCAGTCCGAGGAAGCTCGGCGCTCCCCCACAGGAAAGCGAGTGGCTTCCCTGCCACCCCTGACGCTCAACCTAGGGAACGAACCCAGAAACACCTAGAAACTGAGTCTTCCACTAAAGGGAGCTTTAGTTGAATAAGTGTGTGCGGGGCAATTGTGATAAAATACGGAGGAGACTGAATGTGGAGGTTCCAAAAAATGAATGGACAAAAAAGAAGCGACATTAAAATAGGAGCAGAAGTAGAGATCGTCCTGAAAAAAGACCAACGAACAGGAGCATTGACCAGCGGGAGAGTGAAGGATATTCTCACAAAGTCTCCAAACCATCCTCACGGAATAAAAGTACGTCTGGAAGACGGTCAAGTCGGTCGAGTAAAAAACATACATTCCTAAAAAAGTTCAATGAAATAAGAAAGAGCCCATGCAAAAGCATAGGCTCTTTGAATTTATAGAGGGAAATAAAAGTAGAATTACAAACGACTTTTTTGTTCTTTAAAATTTCTATATGGCATTTCAATTGTAAAAAAAGCGCCGTCTTCATCTTCTGTGACGTCAAGAATCGTGTACTCTGCCCCGAAGATTTGTTCCATAGCATAGTCAGCGTTATCAAAGGGCTCGCCGTCTATGGAAAATCCAGATTGGAGCAATGTATGACGGTCTTCTTCTGTGAACTTGCTGATTTCATTGAGTTCAACCATAGGACGGACAAGTGTGTCTCCCTCTGGCTCATCAAGAAAATCGTAGGAAATTTGTAGGTTCACCAAATTCTGTGCTTCACCGAGCATTTTTAGTACGACTGTTTTGAACTCTGATAAGTCCATAAGAAAGCGGACATCTTCCGGTTCAATATGTTCTAAGTAGAGTGACATTTCATAAGCCTCCTTCTATACTTCTATGGCTTATATTACCATGAAGGCACCTCTTTAAACCCATGGAAATTGGAAAAGCGAGAAGGGCGGCCGCCCTTCTCGCTTTGTATACTTTCGGAAAATATCAAGTTTTACCTACTTGCTTTTCATGCAAGTTTTGTGGAACTTTGTCCATGTTATTGCCGCGGTTCAAAAATTCTACATGGTAGTTTTTGGCAACTTAAACGACGCAATCCCTACCTCTATTGCATCCTTACAGCTCCGAAGCTGATCCAGTGTGATTAAGTTGTATCAAAACGTAGCAGAATGCCAGTCTCATACAAATCACTCTTTTCTTTTCCGAGTTACCTTCTTTTGAAGGCACTATCAAATCATTATAAACTCTATATTTATAAATGTCAATAGCGTACGTTTTGGGAAACTACCATCAATTCACAAGTTTTACGATCGAGCGACCGCGTGTTTTTCCTTGTAGAACATTCTCAATTGTTTCAGGGATTTCATTGAGGGTATGAACGGCTTTGATCCGATCGAAAAATTCTTTAATTTTTAAGTCATTAGCCATTCGGTGCCACACTTTTTTCCTTAGATCCATCGGGCAATTGACGGAATCAATGCCAATAAGACTAATACCCCTTAAGATAAATGGATAAACCTGTGTGGGAACTTTGGTACCTCCGGTTAATCCACTCACAGATGCTGCGCCACCATACTTCAATTGACTAAGAAGGGAGGCGAGCTGTTCTCCTCCGACAGGATCAACAGCTCCAGCCCAGCGTCCGCTTGAAATTGCTCGGAGCTTCCCATCATAAACCTCTTCACGGGAAATGATTTTAGACGCTCCTAAGTCCTTTAAGTATTCTTCATGCTGAGGGCTTCCAGTGCTTGCTTCTACGGTATAGCCTCTCTTAGCGAGCATGGCAACCGCAATACTACCCACGCCGCCGGAAGCTCCGGTTACAAGGACAGGTCCCTGTTCGGGAGTCAGTCCGTTTTCTTCCAGTCGATGAAGGGAAAGGGCAGCGGTGAAACCAGCCGTCCCGTAAATCATCGCCTCTTCTGTTGTCAATCCATCGGGGAGGGGGACGATCCATTCGGCGGGGATACTTGCGTATTCACTATATCCACCGTGATGATTGACGCCGATTTCATAACTGGTAGCAATGACAGAGTCACCTTCTTTAAACTGGTTATTAGAAGAACGAACGACTTCTCCTGCCAAATCAATGCCTGGTATAATCGGATAATTTTTGACAAGGGGATTATCCGGCTGGGTAACCATCCCGTCTTTATAGTTGATGCTGGAATAATGGACTTTAATTAAAACATCGCCGGAAGGAAGGTCCGAGAAAGAAAGGTCTTGCACCGAACCTTGCACACCTTCTTCCGTCTGGTCGATTTTATATGCTTTGAAATTTGTCAACGTTTCACCTCATTTCTGCCTTTATGGACGAAGGTCCTCATCGTAATCTTCTTCTGTAACAGAGTCCTGCTTTGATTTTCTTCCTTTATCCTGTTCTCTTTCTTCTTTTTTTACTTCTTCATCTGGAATGCCGTCAATCAACTGTTCTTTTTTTAATTTTTCTTGGAAGCTTTGGTCGTTTTCAGATATTTTGTCTCGTTTTCGATCAGCCATCTCTTTCACCTCCAGAAAATGGGTATCCCGGTTATGATTCCTTTTTATAAAAGGTATTAAACGTTGATCTGGTATGAGAGGCATGAAAAAAAGCCACCATTTGATGGCGGCTTTATCTATCGGTGAATTTGCTCTTAATGGATTGGAAGAGCGAGCTCTGTATTAAGTAATCAAATGTTGTGCTGATCACTAGGCCGTGAATGATCACCCCGAGGATAGTGAAGATGACGATAATGATATGTCCTGCCATCGTTTCTGGTTCAAATCCAGATCTACCGAAGAAGGTGAGGGAGAGGATGGCGCTTAGCCAGGCATCTCCATAGCTGTCTAATTCGTTTTCAATTAAATTTAAGGGAATGATCAGAAGGAATACCAGAATAAAGGTTGCCCCGGTCACAGTTGAAAGATGCTGTCTTTTAAGAAAGCGGATGAAAGGCAACGTGTAGTACTTTGTGATGGACTTCAATCTTAAGAGATGAAGGATTCTTGCAAATCTTGCAAACTGAAAAATGGCATCGAGGGGAATGGCAGCGATGACGATGAAGGGGTGTTTTTTTATAAATCCCCATTTGCTGTCCGAGCGATACAAACGATAAAGAAAGTCAAGAAAGAAGATGGACCATGTCGTCCACACAATTACACTATTATAGCCGGTTTGCTGCCATATAGTGGCGACGGAAAGGGCTGCGAGAGCGACCATGAATATTTCATAGAACGTTTTGCTGGATTTTTTAGTTTGTAGTCCCATCGTCATGTCTCTCTCCCTGATTTTGTCGATTCGACACTATTATATCATTCTCTTAAATAGAGAACATTAACTAGGATGGATGTAATTAGCCCCAGCCTCTGTAATCTGTGTTCCTGCCCGGCCGCGTTTGATCGTCACAAAACCTCGTTCTTTTAAATCTGCCAACACTCTGCGAATCTGCTGTTCTGATAAAGAAATGGAACCTTCCTGATCAAGTTCTTCATAGATTTTCTTACGGCTTGCATTGATCATCGATTCATTCAACGACAGGACAATCTCTAAAACTTTTTTATTCAATCGATCATCCACCAGGCTAGTTGTTTCCCGCTTTATATTTTTCTTTGGCCTTTGGAAGAAATCTTCATCAGGAAGGTCATTAATCGTAATGGTGTCCCCCTCTGAAACTGTAAGAAGGTAGGATATTGTATTTTTTAATTCACGAATGTTTCCATACCAATCATAGCGCGTCAATTCTCCAAGCAATCCTTTCCCCAGCCCTTTATTAGGTGTGTGGTTTTCCAATAAAAACTGTTCCACAAGCGCAGGAATATCTGTCTTTCGTTCTCTTAGTGGAGGAACGGACACGTAGAGAACTTTAAGTCTGTGGTAAAGATCTTCTCTGAATTTCCCTTGTTCGATCAGTTGGAGTAAGTCCTTATTTGTGGCAGCAATGATTCTTACGTTGATTGGAATGGTTTTCGATCCTCCAATCTTACGAATTTCCATCTCTTGAATCACCCGCAATAAACGAGCTTGAAGCTTTAAACTGATATCTCCAATTTCATCGAGGAAGATGGTGCCGCCATCCGCCTGTTCAAACAACCCTTTTTTGCCACCTTTCTTAGCACCGGTAAAAGCCCCCTCTTCATAGCCGAAGAGTTCACTTTCCAATAAATCTTCAGGTAATGCACTGAAGTTCACGGCGAGGAAAGGTTCATAAAGGCGGTCGGACTCATGGTGGATGGCATGAGCGAACAGCTCTTTACCGGTGCCGCTTTCTCCGTGTATTAAAACAGGGAGGGGTGTCTTCGCAAGTTTATGTCCGATGGCTTTCGCTTTTTCAATCGTCGGGCTTTTCCCGATGATATCTTCAAAGGTGTACTTTGCGATATAGCCTGTTTTCAACAATTGTTTTCGCGCGGCTTTTTCCATCGTGATGGTTTCATCTGAGTTTTTGAAAATGAAGATTACGTTGTCACTTTCTTCCCATTGGACACGGTAAATCATGAGGTTGTAACCGTTTAAAGTAAAGTACAATCCTTCTTCCTGAGGGGTGGTCATGAACTTAAGGAGCTTCGGATCTTTGAATAATTGATGAACCGGCTTCCCCATGGCGTGTGTGTGTGATAAGCCACTGTATTCTTCTATGAAAGGATTGAAGACGGTAACTTTTTGATCAGCGTCGATTGCCATGACTCCATCATTCACTCCATCCACCACTTGCTGAAGATGTTGGTTTAAAAGTTCGGTTTGTTTATTCATTTCTGAGAGTTTTTTACTTAAATCGATGATTTTTCCTGTGTACCGATTTGAAATCACTCCTCCAAGCTTTTCTTTTAAGTGGAAGTGATCGAGAATTTCAATTAATGTCGTAATATCGATAAGCCGGACACCGATATCAATGATCTTCTCTACCGAAGGAGGGGCAAGGGTGACCTCACCTGGAGTGATGGCAGTGGAGATGTCATATGTATTCGTCAGCCCTGGGTAATAAGCGGTGAAGGACAGGTGATCGATCCCCATCTTTTTTAATGTATCAATCGTTTCTTCTGCCATTTCGGATGTGTCATTGACACATAGAACCGAGGTTCCTTCTTCTAGTTCCAACAATCGTTCAATGTGCTGGTAATTGATAGTGCGTATGGCTGTTTTGCGGGGTGAGCCGGGGGCTATGAAAGGAGCGGCTTCCTTTTCAATTAAATAAGAGGAAAAGATGATTAAAGCATCACTGACTTGATTCGGGACATGTTCATCCACGGCATAGCTCTCAATATGGATGAATTCTCCTAAAATGTCTTCCAATTGTTCGTGTAGTGTCGCTTGTGTTTCTTTGGTTCCTGTTAGCAACGTTAATTGATTTTTCATCTTATCACCCTTCTTTTTTGGTTCTTCTTGGTTTATATTATAACACCCAATTGTATCCTATTTTAGAAAAACCGCCTCCTTTAAGGCGGAATTTTCAGAAAATGTTTTTGGCATAAAACTTGCATGTAAGAATAGTGGAAGGATCAGAAGGGAGAAAAAAACACATGGATAAGAAGCGGAAGAAGAAGTTTGAGATGCCTCATACGTATGTCATCATCTTTTTTGTTGTCCTATTTGCAGCTCTATTAACTTATTTAATACCTGCTGGGACATTCGAAACAGAAGAGGTGACGTACGACAAATCCGGCTCAGAGGAAACGCGAACCGTCCTGGTACCGGATAGTTTTTCAGTGGCTGACGAAACTGCTCAGCAAGGGACCAGTTTATTTGAACCATTCGGAGGAGCTGGTCTGTTAAATTACGTATTCGAAGGTTTAGTCTCAGGAGATAAGTGGGGGTCCGCTGTCGGAGTCGTTGCTTTTATACTGATTATCGGCGGGGCTTTTGGAATCATTATGAAAACTCGGGCCGTCGAAGAAGGCATTCTGTCGGTCATCGATCGGACAAAGGGGAAAGAAGTGCTAATCATTCCGATTATGTTCTTTTTATTTTCTTTGGGTGGCGCCGTTTTCGGAATGGGAGAAGAAGCCATTGCTTTTGCTATGATTCTAGTACCACTCGTAGTAGCGCTTGGATACGATGCCATTACTGGGATCATGATTACTTATGTAGCCACACAAATCGGGTTTGCGACATCTTGGATGAACCCTTTTGGAGTAGCCATTGCTCAAGGGGTTTCGGATGTGCCAGTACTTTCCGGAACGCCATTCAGGTTTACGATGTGGCTGATCTTTACGGCTATCGGTACGATTTATACATGGAAATATGCAAGTTCCGTAAAAAAAGACCCGACCCGGTCACTTGCTTATAAATCCGACCAGTACTTCAGGGATGATTTTGAGCAAAAGGATTTGAAAGTCAACTTCAAGTTTGGTCACGTGCTGGTTATCTTGACCGTGGTCTTAGGAGTTGCTTGGATTATCTGGGGTGTTATTCAACATGCTTATTATATTCCGGAAATTGCAAGCCAGTTCTTTACCATAGGTCTTGTGGCAGGAATTATTGGTGTTATCTTCAAATTGAATCATATGAGAGTCAATGACATTGCAGAAGGGTTCGCTCAAGGAGCGAAAGATTTGCTTCCAGCTGCTTTGGTCGTAGGGATGGCTAAAGGGATTATTATTATTCTGGGAGGAGATGACCCGGCCTCAGCTTCTGTATTGAATACGGTTCTTCATTCAGCAGGGCAATTGTTTGATGGGGTGCCTGAGGTCATATCTGCATGGTTGATGTTCTTATTCCAATCGGTCTTCAACTTCTTTGTCGTATCAGGATCGGGGCAGGCGGCTCTGACGATGCCATTGATGGCGCCTTTAGCTGACATCGCAGGTGTGACGAGACAAGTAGCCGTCTTGGCTTTCCAATTGGGAGATGGATTAACAAACATTATTGTACCTACTTCTGCGGCGCTTATGGGCACACTGGGTGCGGCGCGACTGGACTGGTCCAACTGGTTCCGCTTTATCTTTAAATTTCAGTTGATGCTCTTCGGGCTAGCGTCCGTATTTATGATTGTCGCTGTTCTCATCAATTTCAATTAATTCAATGGCAAACAGGAGGTATGAGAAATGATCACTTTAATTAAACAGGCAACCGTATATGCTCCTGAGTTTTTAGGAGAACAAGATGTCCTGATCGCCGATGGGCGAATTGCAGATATACAGGACAATATAGACTTAAATGGGGAACAGGTCCACGTCATTGATGCACAAGGGGAGGTGCTGACTCCTGGATTTATTGATGGCCACGTTCATATTACAGGGGGAGGGGGAGAAGGAAGTTTCCGGTCCCGCACGCCTGAGTTAACACTGACGGGTGCGACGTTGAGCGGAGTAACGACCCTGGTTGGGGTCATCGGCACGGATGGGACGACCCGGACCATGACAAACCTCGTAGCTAAAGCGCGTGCTTTGAGAGAAGAAGGGATCACCTGCTATTGTCACACAGGTTCCTATCAAGTCCCTGTAAAAACATTAACAGGCAAGATTGAAGACGATATCCTTTTGATTGACCTGATTATCGGAGCGGGAGAAATCGCAATCTCAGATCACCGATCGTCTCAGCCTACGGTCGAGGAAATGGCGAAGATTGCTTCCGAGGCGCGGATTGGCGGGATGCTTTCCGGAAAAAAGGGGATTGTAAATGTGCATGTCGGAGATAGCCCTGAACAATTAAAACTTATAGAGAGAGTTATAGAGACGACTGATTTACCCATAACACAATTTTATCCGACACACATCAATCGCAATTCGGAACTTTTTGAAGCGGGCATCCAATATGCGAAAAAGGGAGGTTTCGTTGATTTTACTACGAGTACAATCCCGAAATTTATAGAGGACGGAGAAGTGAAGAGTAGCGAAGCCCTGAAACGAATGCTCGATCAGGGAGTGCCGGTCGAGCAAATTACCTTTACTTCCGACGCCCAGGGGAGTCTCCCGGACTTCGATGATAAAGGCAACTTGATTGGTTTGAAAGTAGGTAAGGTTGCTTCGTTGTATGAAGCATTTCAAGATGCTGTTCTTGAGCAGAAGGTGAGCATGGAAGATGCCTTGAAGGTCATCACCCTTAACCCGGCTTCTATTTTAGGTCTTCCTGCCAAAGGAAAGCTAGAAACTGGGAGAGATGCCGATCTTGTCATGATGGATCCGCAGACACTGAAAATTTCCCGGGTCATTGCTTTAGGCAGGGAAATGGTTAGAAATGGAGAGCCTTTAGTTAAAGGAACATTCGAATAACGAAAAATAACCCCCCTGTTCCGGAAGTTGAAGTTCCCACAGAACGGGGGGATATTTTTGCTCATTTTTATTAAACTATATGGCAGGTTTCTTGAAGACTCAGTTTCGAGATGTTCTTTGAGTGGATGGGGGCTGCGGGGAATAGCTCGCTTTCCGCGGGAGCGCGGTGAGCCTCCTCGGACTGCGTCCTGTGGGGTCTCACCCTGCACTTTTTTCCCGCAGGAGTCTCGCCATTCCCCTCCGCCCCTTTGCTATATC
>NZ_JAYLVQ010000049.1:0-11515 GCF_035818575.1 Halobacillus sp. HZG1 | reverse complement strand
TCTTGTACTCTTATTATTGATGGTGCGGCTGGTTGTTGTGAATCTAAAGATCAGCGATAGGTTTGGAAAAATGCTCATTACTGGGGGACTAACTTTTTATTCGGTTCCTTTTCTTTATCATCTTCTAATGTCCTTTGGATTACTGCCATTTATGGCTTTTTCTCTCCCGTTCTTAAGTTACGGTTTTCATCCTATGGTTTTACATGCAGTGGTGTTTGGACTGATTTTAAGTGTTTACAGAAAAAAAGCTATCGTTGGATCGATGTTATCTCACCAATCATAACGCCGAGGAAAATGTGCCGTAGCTGTCCTGTCTAATTGCATTATCCATGCAATCATATTACCCGTTCCTGATCTATACCCTTAAAAATAGAGTGAGTTGATACACTTTCACTGATAATATCTTGAAATCAAGTCTTCATGCCCCAGGGGCTTATCCATAGAAAGGATAGGCTTCTTTTATTAATAAGTATTGAGTTCTTGGGTTTGTTTTGAAATAATTGGTATTTGGGATGCTGCTCTTTAGAATCACAAAGTGATACATAAGAAATATTGTTATCTATAGGAAGAATGTTCTTATTAAAAAAGAAAAATGGTCATTATGGCTCTAGCTAGTATTATTTTTGAGAGCTGGTGGGTGAATATTTCACCACGGTTCGCTTTTTGGAGATATGAATTATAAAGATTTACTTACTTAATTATAGGTTAGAACAAAAGGGGAATTATGTGTCTAATTATTTAACGGTTAATAATAAGAAAATCTATTATGAAGTTCATGGTGATGACAATCTTCCTGTATTTTTGTATTTACACGGTGGACCTGGAGTTGGTTGCTATGATTTCATTGAACACCAAGGTCAACGACTTTCAAAATTTATGAAGGTCATAGCGATAGATCAAAGAGGGGTCCTTCGATCGGATCCAATCGAAAACGAAGAGACGTTCGGTATTCGTGATCTGGTGAAGGACTGCGAATCTATTCGCAAACAACTAGGGATAAAAAAGTGGGGGATCATTGGACATTCATTTGGGGGATATTGGGCAGTTAAGTATCAATTAAACTATCCTGAAAAAGTCACCCATCTCTTATTGGAATGTCCAACGCTAGATCTAGAAAGTTCTGCACGATCTCTAATCACGGGAGCACTTCAGGAATTTGAAGGGCTAGGGGAATATGAGAAGGTCAATGAGTACCTAGCTGCTGCAAATATTAGAGATACTAAAAAGGTTTGGGAGAAATGTATAGAAGCTCTTATTGATTTGGGTGAACATAAAGACAATTTGTATGTCCATGGAGAAGACAAAAAGTTTTTTGATCGTCTTGTTGAAAACTCAGGTATTCCACAGGAAAACTGGGAACGGGCAGCAAATCATCAACAAAAGTTATATCAAGAAGGAAGAGTATTTAATTCACTGTTACCCCAACTCGATTCTATTGCTTGCCCGATGCTATTGATAAAAGGTAAATATGATTGGGTAACAAGTAATGATCAACTAACTGCGTTTGCTAATGGAGGCTCTAACCGTAAGATATCTATATTTGAAGAAAGTGGGCACTTTCCAAGGTACGAGGAACCAGAAAACTATTCTAGTCTAATAAAAGAATTCATATTTACAAACTGATCTGAAGGGAATTTTCCAATCTACAAAAGATGAATTTACTTGCGCTGAAACATCTTGAATTCAAGTCTTCAGCTAACGGGGGCGATTGTTCAATAGTGACAATCGCTTTTTCATTATACGAACTGAGTTGTTTTAAGATGAAACACTAATTTTTAAAAGATGGATGTGATTGATATAGGTACCAATATTGCGATTATCGCTGATATACATGGGAATAGCGCTGCATTAAAAGCTGTTTTAGATAGCATTGATAAAGATAAGCAAATAGAACATATTTATTGTCTTGGTGATTTAATAGGTATCGGTCACGAAACAAATGAGGTTCTTGACTTGTTGTTTTTACGTAATGATATAACCTTTGTTAAAGGAAATCATGATGAAGCCATTTTAAAAATAATTGATGGGAAAGAACCAGGAAGTGTCGGTGAGGAAAGAGAGCATCATAAATGGATAGCATCTGGATTAGACAAGAAGTTCATCCCTAAATTGTTAAGCATTCCAGATATGCAATATGAGAAGATAAATGGTAAAAACTTTTTGTTTGTTCATTATCATTTAGATAAACAAAATAAGTTCTTACCTATTGATAACCATCCGACAACTGAAAATCTTGATGCAACATATGAGAATTCCGAAGCAGACGTTATCAGTTTTGGGCACCATCATATTGTTCATCATTTTAGGTCTAACAAAAGACTTTATCTTAACCCGAGTTCATTAGGTTGTAATCACAAACCTGTTGCGCCATACGTTAAATTGCATGTCGGATCAAATGAACAGATGGATGTTTCTTTTATGGAAGTACCTTATGAGAATAAAGACTTTTTACTTTCTTATGAAAAGTTAGATGTCCCCGCTAGAGACTTTATATTAAAGGTATTTCATGGAGAACAACACTTACAATTTGTCTAAGCCTTTACTTAGCAAACAGGTGTGCAAAACAAAGAAATCTCTCGAATTCAAGTCTTAAGGAAACGGGGGCGATTGTTCAACAAGAGCAATCGCTTTTTTGTTCAATATTGGTTATACCTTATTAAATGAATAAGATTAAGTTTAGAAGCTAATCATGAAGTTGTGAGTTTCATATATCGAAACCGCAACTTCTTTTTTTGATATTCACTTTTCGGCGCTATATGATAACAACTGTGCAAAGGGGGCACACACTCATGAGTCAATATGAAGTTTCAACGTTAAAAAAAGGATTGATCATTCTCAATTTGCTGATGGAGAGCGGGGGAATGACAATGAACGAAGTGATGCATCACATGAAGCTCAACAAAACGACGGCCTTCCGCATGCTCCATACTCTAGAACACATGGAATATGTAGAGAAGAACGGTCAAGTTTATCGGGTTTCTTCGAAGCTAGCGGAATTCAAACAAAACCACAATCCTTTAGTGGATTGGGTGTCGGTTTCGCCTCTGTACGAACTAAGTCAGGAGCTGGGAGAAACCGCATATATTGGGATATTGGACGGGACGGATGTGGTTACGACTCAGGTAGTCGATGGTACACATGCTATGCGCATTCATTCTGAGGTCGGGGATCGTGATCCTGCGCATGGAAGCGCCCTTGGGAAAGCCATCGTCGCTTTTTTTGACGAATCAAAACGAAGGAAATTCCTGAAAAAGCTACAGTGGAAGAAGCAAACGGAGAATACATTCGATGATGAACAATTGTTTCTCTATCACCTCAAAGCCATTCAAAATCAAGGCTATGCAGTGGATGATGAAGAAACGGAAGTCGGGCTTCGTTGTATCGCTGCTCCCATTTATCGAAACGGAGAAGTGGTGGCTTCTTTGGCATTATCTGGACCGGCTAGTAGAATTCCAAAACAATACGACACTCAGGTCAGTAAAAAGATCAGAGCATGTAGCGCTCAAATTTCAAAACTATTGTAATTAAGACGTCAAGGAGGACACAGCTATGAGTAAATTATCATCAAAAGCGATCATCGGACTTTTGTCACTAGCCATTAGTGCCTTTGCCATCGGTACGACAGAGTTCGTTATTGTCGGACTCCTTCAAACCGTTGCATCGGATCTGGATATTTCCGTAACCAAAGCAGGGACCTTGATCTCAGGTTACGCAGCAGCCATTGCGATCGGGACTCCCATTGTGACGACAATGACGGGAAAGCTTCCAAAGAAAGGATTGTTCCTTACTTTCATGTCCGTTTTCATCCTTGGAAATGTCCTCTCAGGGCTCTCCGGGACATATGAGTTATTGTTAATATCACGTATTATTACAGCTGTAGCTCATGGCGTGTTCTTCGCCATTGCTGCAACTGTAGCTGCGGAACTTGTGCCGAAAGACAAGCAATCCTCAGCCATTTCCATTATGTTTACTGGATTGACGGTGGCTACCATTATTGGCGTACCATTCGGGACATTTGTGGGACAAGCGGTTGGTTGGAGAGCTACCTTCTATTCTGTGGCAGTCCTTGGACTCATCGGACTAGTTGCCAATCTATGGGCAGTGGATCGTATGAAGCGACCGACTGAATCTCCTACCCTCGGTGATGTAGGACGGCTTGTATCGAACCCGAGAATTTTACTTGCTCTGCTGATGACAGCATTCGGTTTCGGAGGGACTTTCGTGCTATTCACTTACCTTTCTCCAATCCTTGAGGAGGTCAGTGGATTCTCCGAAGGGGCTATATCGTGGATGCTTCTGTTATATGGAATAGCCGTGGCGATCGGAAATATCATCGGTGGTAAGGTGAGCAACAGCCATCCTGTAAAAGCTCTCCGTTTTGTATTCTTTATCCAAATATTCGTACTGTTTTTGCAAATGGTATTTCTTCCAAACCAGACCTTTAGCTATCTATCAGTCTTTATTCTAGGTTTATTCGCCTTTATGTTGACTCCGGGGGTCCAGTCCTACATTCTCATGCTCGCTGAGAAACTTGTACCAAAAGCGAAGGATGTCGCATCGGCGATGAACATCTCAGCTTTCAATATAGGAATTGCCGGCGGTTCTGCGATCGGTGGTTTCGTTGTGGAGACGATGAATTACCTTGATACAGCTTGGGTTGGTGCCATTATGGTGACCATCGCACTTCTTCTGGCTGCAATCAACTATCGACTAGATAAGAAACAAAACTTATTCTAAAGGAGTTTAGATATGAATACAGAAATCCTACAACAACTCGAGAAAGAGCTGGAATTCGACCAATTCACTAACGAACAGGCATTAAAACTGGGCATGGAACTCGTCCAATATGCCAAAGAAAACGACAAGTCTGTGGCGGTGCACATCGAGAAAAATCGTCTGCCGCTTTTCACTCATCTAATGGATGGAACATCAGAAGAGAATATAAAATGGTTATACCGCAAGAAAAACGTCGTGGACCACTACAATCACAGCACACAATTCATTGCAGCTCGTTTTAAAGAAATGGGCACCACACACAATGAAAGTTCCTTGCTTCCAGTTGAGGAGTACCAAGCTGTCGGCGGCTCTTTGCCTATTACAATCAAAGGGGTAGGTACAATCGGTTCTGTTACCGTAGCTGGGCTTACTCCGCAAATGGATCATGATTACTGTGTAGCAGGAGTTAGACGTTTCTTAGATAAAGATTAAGATTTGAACTGTGTTGGGGAAGGTTCTCGTGTTCGTCAAACCCGAGAACCTTCCCCATTTATATTTTATTTTACTTTTTGTGAAAGAACCTTTGCAAAGACACGTATGATGACAGTAAGTTAAGTCTTTTGACTATTTAGGGGTATTGAATGTAAATAAACTCAGTAAAGTATTTGAGAAAAACGGTAATAAACCTTAAGAAATATTTAATTTTAAAAATATTGATGTTTTACTTATAGGTTTACACAAACACCTCGAATTCGAGTATTCAAGTAATGGGGGCAATTCTTAAATAGATTAAATATAGCTAAGGAGGAAGGTTCTCTCTTGGAAATCGCTACTGAAAGATTAACAATCAGACCATTTAAAATTACTGACTTACAAGATGTATTTAACATTTACAATAACGAGGAGACATGTAGGTATCTACTCCACGAAAAATGGACATGTGAAAACATGCAGGAGTTATTTCAGAAGAAATTGGAGAACTGTTCTCTTACTAAAGAAACTGGCTTAAGTCTGGCAGTAGTGGACAGTACAAGCTTGATCGGTGATTTATCTATATGGTTTACAGGGGTTAAAAATACAGTTGAAATTGGCTATAGCTTTTCTGTTCAAAATTCAGGTAAGGGATATGCAACAGAGGCTGTTAGTCAATTAGTGAAGTATTTATTCAAAGAAGTGAAAGTGCATCGGATCCAAGCCACCTTGGATGCAAGGAATTTAGCCTCTCAAAAGCTGTGTGAACGAATAGGGATGAGAAAAGAAGCGCACTTCAAACAGGATTACTGGAGCAAAGGTGAGTGGACAGACAGTATAGTATATGGAATGCTGGTTGAGGATTTGGAAAAGGAAGACAACAATTGAACTTCAAAGAACGGGGGCTTTTCCGCAATAACTTTTTGACAGTATAAAAAAACAACCAAAAAATGGTTGTTTTTTACGATTTAAATTAGTAGATTACATATGTATTTTATTCCATCCCACAATGCTATACCTAAAATTACTGCGAGTATAAGTTTGAAAATATCTTTCATCATGCACCTCCAGATAAGATTACATGTATTACGGGAAATTACTACTCTACGTTTCATTATATGGATTGATAATTTCAATTCACCAAAAAATAGCTACCATTTTCAGGTGAAGGGACAGTTAAATTAAGATAACGAACTAAAGAATATCTCGAAATCAAGTATTCAAGGAAAGGGGGCAATTCTATAATAATGGAATTGCCCTCTTAGTATTGTTTGCACAGGGGTTGTTATAGACACAGTTTCGATATAACAGTCATTTTGAAACTAAAATCTTTTTGTCTCGTACATAAGGTATATCGGATTTATAAATATCTTTGAAAGGGGCTTCACGTTGAGTAATGTAATGGATTATAGAAAAAAAGACGAAGTATTTCATTATTTAATAGCGTCTATAGCCTTGATTTCTTGGCTACTATATTTTTTATTTTATTCTCACCTATATACTATTGATGAAATAAAATCTGGAATAACTTTTATTTGTTTGGCTGCCCCCTTTTATGCAATATGTGTGTTCTTTTATTATAAAATCTCTTAGAGATAATTAGAGATAGAGGGGCTAATGAAGTTATCTTGAAACTGAGTCTTCAAGAATCGGGTCAGGAGTATTTGCGGTTTTTATTTCACTTTATGAAGACGAGGGAATTCATTCAAACGATAGGGTGAAAAGTATTTAAAAGAGGTGTTGAAATGGAATACATAGCATATTTCTTATTTGGATTTTCAGTATGCTTTATCATAAGTTCTACAATTAACTTTTTGTTTAATATGAGAAGCAAGAGAGACTGGATTATTACTTGTTTATTGAGCATTGTATTAGGTGTGATTTTCTTGCCTTTCATGGCAAGTTAGCTCAACTGAATACTAATAACCATGGAGTTATCTACGAGTGATTAGCCTTTTCGATTAAGTAAATGAAATTCAAAAATTAAATTGATTGAGAGGGAATTATTATTAGAACAAGTATAATTTATATTGTAGGGGTTTTTCTTCTTACTGCCTGGTTAGTTATAGCGGATTATATTAGACATGACAATTTAAATTGGGGGACAAATATTGCACAGTCATTTTTTGTTGTGACATTTATTATTGTAGCAATTTTATTAGAGAAAAAGTTCCGGAAAAATTAGTAATATAATTGGATGTAGACTGTTAGAAAATGGCATATTACCTGTAATGTTCATATAACTAAGTCAATTAATATCTAAGGATATAAGACGATCCCTTTTGTTAAGGAATCACTTTATCGAAGAATAGACAAGCTTTCCCAATTAGAAAAAAGTAATCTGAACTACATAAGTTATTATGACTCATTTTTAATCGATATATATTCAAGTCTTATACAAATGGGGGGAATTGTTCTATGGGAAAATTGGCTTTTTTACTAAGTAAACAAAATTATTAGAGAGGGGGGGGATATTGGGTTATAAATTAAGTAGGGGTATTGGATTGTTGTGTTTAGGTTACTTCTTCATAGTTTTATTTTTTGAAGTAAATATCCAGAGCTGGATTACTGCATTGGTTGGACTGTTATCATGGTCATTGTATTTTTTTGTTACATACATAGATAAAAGCAGAACAAAAAACCATCAGTAACATCTATTATATTAATAGTTATAAGAGGAAGGAGGGTCCTGATGAAAGCAATTAGAATTGTAGCAGCCTTTATAGCAATTTCCTTAATAGTTCTTAGTGTTATAACTGATAACAAACAAATCTTATACTATACTCAGTTTTTTATTGGGGCCATGCTTTTAATATACAGTATTTCAGAGTTCCAAAATAAACGGAAAGCTCGTGCAGTGTATTTATTGTTTTTATCTGGAATTATTGTTTTAATGGGGGCATTATCTCTATCAAATTGATTAGGATGGCCATCTGAATGGTTCGAG
Organism: Halobacillus sp. HZG1; assembly: GCF_035818575.1. Classification (NCBI taxonomy): domain Bacteria; kingdom Bacillati; phylum Bacillota; class Bacilli; order Caryophanales; family Bacillaceae; genus Halobacillus; species Halobacillus sp. HZG1. The sequence goes on along the minus strand of NZ_JAYLVQ010000049.1, from coordinate 3,381 downwards.
TAATGCGAGAAGGTAGTAGATTACATAAAATATCTCGAAATCAAGTCTTACGGAAACGGGGGCGTTAATTTAATATGATACGATCAACGTAGTTACGGAGCAGGTTTTCGCATAAGAAATTTTTGTATGTAAGAAAAAAACAGAAGTAGTAGGTGTTATTAGTTGGAAGATTTATTTACATTGTTTAAGTATGCTTTATTAGGGGCCCTTCAAGGCTTTACAGAACCAATCCCCATTTCATCAAGTGGACACTTGGTAATAGCACAGGAATTGTTGAGAATTGATGTTCCGAAAAATGATTTTGGTTTTGAGGTATTGATGAACTTTGCTTCACTTATAGCAGTGGTTATTATTTACAGAGATGATTTAATTAGGCTATCAAATAATGGTTTGAAATTCGTTTCCAAACGTACCGATACATATAAAAAAGATTTTATGTTCATCTTGTACTTATTAGTTGGTACTATTCCAGCGGGTCTTTTAGGTTTGTTATTGGAAGATTGGTTATCAGAAAAATTGAAAGGAATTGTTCCAGTGGGTGTGGCATTACTAATCACAGGTATTGCTCTCTGGATTATTAGGAATTTCAAAGGGAGAAAAAGTGATAAAAGCCTCAACTTTCGAGATGCAATAATAGTTGGTTTCGCACAGGCTATTGCTTTAATACCGGGTATAAGTAGGTCGGGGGCTACAATTGTGGCTTCTATGGGTGTTGGAATGCAAAGGGATACTGCGTTACGTTTTTCTTTTCTATTGTATATTCCGGTAAGTCTCGGTACCATCTTACTTAAAATCAACGATATATCCTTTCAGGGAGTGGTACTCCCTTACGCTGCCGCATTTATTTTGTCCCTTACATTTTCATACTTTTCCCTCAAATGGTTTATGGGAGTTATGGAACGAGGAAACCTAAAGTATTTTGCATACTACTGCTTTGTAGCAGGGTTATTAATCCTATTCATATTTTAAGTTCACTTGAAAATATCTCGAGATCAAGTCTTCAAGAAATGGGGGCGATTGTTCAATAAGAGCAATCGCTTTTTTACTATCGTTCAGGATAGTTGAAGTCTCAGTTTCGGAATAAATTTTCATGAAGGGTGTGGGGGATCTACCATCTCCCTCTACATTCACGGATGAAATTATACATAAATTAAATTACAAAAAATTGAAACTTTGTCCCTTAGTTATCGTATAGAATTTCAAGATAGAAATGGGGGATTCGTTTGAAGGTCGCTAAATTTTGCATTAAATATCTTTTTGGTGTCATAGGTATAATTTTAATAAGTTGTATATCAGTTATATTTTCTAATGGATTTAAATGGAATATACCGCTCTATTTTCAAAGCGTAGCACATGTAATAAAGCAGATAATAACTCCCTCAGAATGGGTCTTCCAACATCGTCTTAATTATCAATACTTAGAAAAGCCTCTCTTCTCTTATATATCAGATAACTACCTTTATTCTATGACCATTTTATTTTCCGCGCTAGCCATTGCCATTATAGTGGGACTTGTATTAGCTATATCGACCTTTGGGTTACCTAGAAAGGTAAGTCGGGCCATACATACTGTTTTAAATAGTTTAGAAGCATTGCCAGATATTCTGTTTATATTCTTATTACAAATGTTCGTGGTTTGGTTTTTTAAGTCGTTTGATCTTTTACTTTTTCGATTTGTCTATTTAGGTGAAGAAAAAATTTACCTCTCTCCTATTTTGTCATTATGTATTTTACCAACTGTGCTATTTTACAGGACTTGTCTTTTACTACTGGAAGAAGAATGGAGAAAAGACTATATTACATTAGCTAAAAGTAAGGGGCTAGGAAACACGACTATTCTTGTAAAGCATTGTTTAAGTAATATTAAAAGAAACCTAATTATTCAATCAAAGCCGATTCTGTGGCTTACATTGTCGAGTTTATTAGTTATCGAGTATTTACATAACTTCTATGGAATTGTGCGGTTAATCTTTTTTGATACAAGACCTTTTATCATGGCGGTATCATTGATTCTAATTTTCACTCCATTTTATTTCATTTATTCTTTGTTGGATTGGCTGGTTGGAGAAGAAACAAAAACGGGCACCTTATCTCCGCCTTCTATGCTGAAAAATGCCGAAGTTCTTCATCTCCAAAAATTTTCGCTTAAAGGGTTAATGGAAAGATTGATTTCCGTGTGGAGTGCACTTGTTAAACAACTTTTGCTATTACTTAAAAGACCGAAGTTTCTTGTGGGTCTAGGGTATATTATTTTTCTGCTGGGCATCAGTATATTGTATAACACACCGGTTGAAAATGCGGGGTTAGTGGAAGACCCAAAGGGAAATATTCAAGCTCCTCCTCATTCCTGGGGTGAAGGGAAATTAATTTTTGGCTCCAATTTAAATGGATACCCTGTTCTACAAATGTTGATTGTTGGTGCGAAGTACACGATTTTGTTCACCCTCTTAGTTGCTCTTGCCAGAGTAGTTATCGGTTACATACTCAGCATTCCTTACACCTTCTGGTTAGGAGCGCGGTCCAAGAAAGTCATTAATGGATTAGCTGATGGAATGCAGTTTTTGCCTATGACATTAATTGCCTATGTCTTACTTGTGGACATCGTGATTTTTGAGGAACATCAAAAACAACTTGCTGAATCGCTAATGGTTTCTAATATAGTATTAGAATTGATTATTTTAATTGTTTTCGCTCTCCCAGTCTTGTTGAATGTTATTGGACAGGAATCTGATGAAATCTTGAAAAAAGAGTACACGCAAGCTGCTATGCTTCTCGGAGCAAGTAAGGTAAGTATTTTCTTTAAACACATGACTCCCCATTTGGTTCCAAGGTTATTTTTATTGCTTGGACAACAAATGATTCAAGTTCTACAGGTTCTCCTGCACCTTGGTGTGCTTTCCATATTCTTAGGTGGGACAATTCGAGGAAATAGAGAGGGGGCTTCTCAATCTTTGATCTATGAATGGACATCGCTCTTTGAGACGATGAGAATTGGAATAATGACAGAGAGGTATTGGTTAATCATTCCTGTTTTAGTGTTATACGTCCTTCTCATCTTGTCCATTCAAGCTGTCGTGAAAAGTCTTATTGAGAATCAGCAACGTAAGATAGGGATTCATTTAAAACCAAAAGTAAAGAAATCAATGGAATTTAATGAAGAGGGTAAATCACATAAAGATAAGGAAATGTTCTCCTTTGTTAAAGAGGGAAAGTATATTTGAGTAATTTATCTCGAGTTCGAGTCTTCAACTCCCTCGGTTAGATCCGCTTTTCTTTCAAATACTCACTTATTCGCAGGATTTCAATCCGCTTGTCAGAACATATTGGATAAATGAAGTGGTTTATGACCGTATCGACTGGTTTCAGGCATACTTAAATAAA
>NZ_JAYLVQ010000048.1:0-23280 GCF_035818575.1 Halobacillus sp. HZG1 | reverse complement strand
GGGAAAAAAGTGCTTGGTGAGACCCCACAGGACGCAGTCCGAGGAGGCTCACCGCGCTCCCGCGGAAAGCGAGCTATTCCCCGCAGCCCCCATCCACTCAACAAACGTCTCGAAACTGAGTCTTCAAGAAACCTGCCATTTTCTTCAATAAGCAGAGGAGTAGAATAAAGACAGTGGTGTTGGAAAATTGAAACATTCCCCCTTTTCTTTCGTATAGAAAAGAGGAAAGCAACTTAAGTAAAGGGTGAAAATATGATAGAAATCAATCGTATATCTAAAAGCTTCGCAGGGAAACAAGCGGTAAAAGACCTTGATCTTTCTGTCCCGGATGGAAAGATATTCGGCTTCCTCGGTCCGAACGGAGCTGGAAAATCAACAACGATCAAAATGATGACAGGCATTTTGCCCATCGATGAAGGTTCGATCATTATGAATGGCATCGATGTGGCGAAAGAACCGATGAAGGCCAAGCATCAATTTGGGTATGTCCCGGACCGTTCAGACATTTTTCTAAGGTTAAAAGGGATTGAATATTTGAATTTTATTGCTGATGTATTTGAAGTCCCAAAGGATGTACGAAAAGAAAAAATTGAACATTTGACCAAAAGCTTTGGAATTTATGAGGCTTTGAATGATCATATCCAAACCTACTCCCATGGGATGAGACAGAAAATTGTAGTCAGCGGTGTACTGCTTCATGATCCAGATGTCTGGATTCTGGATGAACCGTTAACGGGGCTCGACCCGAAGTCTTCCTATACATTGAAGGAAATGATGCGTGACCATGCTAGAAGAGGGAAAATTGTCTTTTTTTCCACCCATGTTTTAGAAGTAGTAGAACAGTTGTGTGATGAGGTTGCCATCATTAATAATGGGCATGTGCAATTCAAAGGGAATATGGCTGAGATGAGACAACAATTTAAAGATGATGATAATCTAGAGCAATTGTTCCTGGAGTTGACTCAAAATGAATAAAGCATGGAAATTGATGCGTATCATGGTCAAAATGCAATTATCCATGGCCAATAAAAGCAGTATGGAAAAATTCGGATTTGTCATGATTGGTTTAATGATGATCCCTTTCGGATTGCTCATCTTGTTTTTCATTCAAGGAATCATCGGTAACATGTATGCCGCCCTTGAACCACTAGGGAACGAAGGAGTCATTCTTGGATTATTGTTTGTCATGATGACTTTTATTTTCTGTTTTACAAGTATAGGGACCGTACTCAGTTCTTTTTACTTCGCCGAAGATGTGGAGTCTTTTATATCTTTGCCTTTCCAACCTTATCAAATCTTATTTGGGAAATCTGCGGTTCCGTTTCTATCGTTATATGGTTTGAATGCGATCTTGCTGCTCCCTTCTCTCATATTCTTTGGCTTACATAGCGGAGCCGGCGTCCTTTATTATCTTTCAGCTCTAATCATTTGGTCATTAACACCTATCATTCCTTTCGTCTTAACGGCTATTGTTCTTATGTTCATTATGAGATTCGCCAATATATCCAAAAATAAAGATCGTACAAAAGTACTCGTCGGGCTCCTGGGCTTTGTTTTTGCTATAGGAATTAATGTACTGATCCGCTTGGATTCAGGAACAGGTAACGTAGCAGAAATGCTAACACAGCAGAACGCTCTTCTTGAACTTGTAACAAAATTCTTCCCTACTGCTTACTTCAGTAGTATCGCCCTAACTGAAATAGGAAACTGGACTGGGGTATTTTACTTCCTTCTGTTTGTCACATTATCTTTAGGGGCGTTCTTTGTATTCCTTACTGTTGGCCAAAGTTTCTACTTTAAAGGTGTGCTCGGTTTATCTGGAGGAAAGCGAAGCGACTTTAATGAAGAAAAGATTCAAAAACAAGTAAAGCAGCAGTCTCTATTAATGAGTTTATGGAAAAAAGAGATGCGCATCATCTTTAGAACTCCTACTTTTTTTACACAAATTGTCGTGCAGAGCCTCTTCTTTCCTGTATTCCTAATTATCATTATGATGTTGGACCCCAATGGACCTCTTACAGGGTGGGGGACTCAACTCAATGTTATGGAAGGAAAAAAAGTCATATTAGGGATGTTTGGGATCACAGTTGTCGCACTAGGAATTAACCCCGCCTCCTTCTCTTCCGTGTCCAGGGATGGGAAGAGCTGGTTCAACCATTTATACTTACCCATTCCAGCATCAACGGTCATTTTAAGTAAACTGCTTGTCTCCTTCTTCATGAATGGTTTATCCATCTTGCTTCTAAGCTTGGCTGCATTAATCGTTCTTAAAGTCCCATTCACCATATGGCTGCTCTGGTTCGTGATTTCTCTTATTACAGGCTGGGTCGCGAGCATCGCAGGGCTTATGATTGATTTGTACAGTCCGAAGTTGAATTGGACAGATGAGAGGGAAGTTTTTAAAGGAAGGTTTATCGGAATAGTCCCTCTCGCATTGGAATCAGCGGTGTTTGGGATCATTATTCTGATTTTGTGGAATAGTGGCTTGCAAGGTATATGGACCGTTGGTAGTGTACTGATTCTTGTGTTGGTGACGATCACTGCTCTCACACAATATTTCTTAAATCGTATGGTCCAAAGAAAATACTATAAGATCCTTTGAAGGTTAAAAAAAGCTCTGAGTAAAAACTCAGGGCTTTTCTAATTCACGTGTTTCAGTTGGCTTAACCTCCAAAGAAAAAGTCGAGAATGTTCCCTGCTTTGGAAGCATTTTGGTTGTAAAACTCTGAGTATCCGCAATTCTTGCAATAAACGACAGTAAACTTGTTGTTTTGGACATCCATCATTTTTGATAGACCGGAACCTGTCATTGAAACATCCTTTTTCCCCGCATCTGTGCTTCCACATTTAATACATCCTTGTTCATTCATGGATAAACATCTCCCTTCAAATAGCTATCATTTCACAATCATAACTGGACATTTCGCTCTCTTCGCCACTTTATGGCTTACACTACCCAATACCATTTCTTGCAGGGTATTCAAACCTCTACTTCCAATCACTACAAGATCAAAGTTATTTTCATTTGCATATTTAACGATCGTCGGACCCGGTTCACCATGTTGAATGCTTACTTGATACGAAGCATTTTTCTCCAGAAGAATTTCTTCAATAGGTTTCAATCTCTGCTGCCGGCGCTGTTCAACCATCCTTTGATCACCTTCGGATAAGACATCTGACTTAGACTGCTCACCGTCGATCACATAAACGATTGTAATTTCACCGTCCCCTTGTAAGTGAGCAAGTTCTGCAGCACGTTCAGCTGTACGGATAGAGTGATCGGATCCATCTGCTGCTACTAAGATCTTCTTATACATCGGAATTCCCCCAATCAACTTCATCTGTTTTCTCCATTTTACCATTCTCATTCATCATTTAGGGGGAAAAACTACCATTAAATAACTTACAATAATATGAATTTTGTATAGTTAGGGTCTATATAAGCGAAAAAAAGAGAAAAAAAGAGAAAAATATATATTTATGCGCTTACATGGGGTTATGTAATATCCCCTATAGGTGATATAATCTGATCGTTCTTGCCGGATTTCCGTATTGTTATGGACAATACAAAATAAAAAATGTAGAAAGAGGTGCGCAATTGAACACAGAAACAATTAAACAACAATGGTTCGGAAACGTAAAAAACGATGTGCTTTCAGGCATGGTCGTCGCTATGGCGCTCATCCCTGAAGCGATCGCTTTCTCTATCATCGCTGGAGTCGACCCCATGGTAGGTTTGTACGCTTCCTTCTGTATCGCTGTCGTCATTGCTTTTATGGGTGGTCGTCCAGGTATGATTTCTGCTGCGACCGGAGCTATGGCTGTCTTGATGGTCACCTTAGTCAAGGACCATGGTTTGGAGTATTTACTGGCTGCTACGATTTTGACGGGGATTTTACAGTTTACTTTAGGCGCATTGAAAATCGGACAGCTTATGAAGTTTATTCCTAGGTCCGTCATGATTGGTTTTGTGAATGCCCTAGCGATTCTTATTTTCTCATCACAACTTGTCCATTTTGAAGGGGCAGGATTAGCTATGTATGCGATGGTAGTAGGTTCATTAGCTATTATTTATATTCTACCAAGATTCACCAAATCCGTTCCTTCACCATTGGTGGCTATTGTCGTAATGACAATCATCGCCATTACGACAGGAACTGGATTGAAAACAGTAGGGGATATGGGAGAACTATCCAGTACACTGCCTATTTTCCTTCTACCAGATATCCCATTGACGTTTGAAACATTACAAATTATTTTCCCTATCTCACTGGCTCTTGCTTTTGTAGGGTTACTAGAATCGTTACTAACTGCACAAATTGTAGATGATATGACAGATACAGTAAGTGATAAAAATAAAGAAGCCAGAGGACAGGGAATGGCCAATGTGGTTTCCGGTTTCTTTGGTGGAATGGCCGGTTGCGCCATGATCGGTCAATCAGTTATTAACGTATCCTCAGGTGGTCGCGGACGATTATCAACACTTGTAGCAGGAATATTTATGATGCTGCTGATTATTGTATTCAACGATCTTCTCGTTCAAATTCCTATGGCCGTCCTAGTCGGAGTCATGATTATGGTATCCATTGGAACATTTGATTGGAGCTCACTGACCCGCTTCAAAAAGACTCCGATTACAGACAGTATTGTCATGCTTGTAACCGTTGGTACAGTAGTACAGACTCACGATCTGTCCAAAGGTGTCATTGCGGGTGTCATTTTAAGTGCTATTTTCTTCGTTGCTAAGATTTCAAAAGTGAAAGTTGAGGAAGTATTTGACCAGAATACAGAAAAAATGGTGTACCATGTAAGTGGTCAAGTATTCTTCGCTTCCACAGACAGCTTGCTTAAGCATTTCGACTATGATGTGAAAGCATCCCAAGTAGTAATTGACTTTACCTATGCCCATGTTTGGGATGACTCAGCTGTCGCTGCGATTGATAAACTGATAACGAAGTATGAAGACCGTGATATAGATGTCGAGATTGTTGGATTGAATAAGGACAGCTCCAAGCTTGTTCGACGCCTTACAGTCAATGACAAACTAAATGCCTCATAAGTAAAGCGCAAGGCCTAAGGCCTTGCGCTTTTTTCTATCCATTCTTCTCTCAGCATACTGTAGACACATGAATCCTGCCATTTACCTTTCACAAGTAAATCTTTCCGAAGAATTCCTTCTTTAATCATACCGACCTTTTCCAATACTCTAATCGATCCGGTATTCTCCGGATTTGATGTGGCTACTACCCGCTGCAATTCACAATGCTCAAAACAATAATTGATCATCAATTGAACAGCCTCAGTAGCCAAACCTCTTCCCCAGTAATCTTGATGAATGATAAAACCAATTTCGCCGATTCCATCCCAGTCTCGAATGTTCATCTCGATATTGCCAACCACTTCATCCAATTCTTTTTCTACAATGGTAAAAACATAGCGGCTTCTATGTCTTTGTTGCCGATCAATGATAATTTGACGGACGAAAAAGAGACTATCTTCTTCTGTGTTCGGTCCCCACGGCTGGTGCTTTACCGTCTCTTCGTTCGATGAATAAGGGTGAAAGGCTGACCAGTCTTCTAGTAAGACTTCCCGAAGGCAAATACGGTCACTCTCTGCAATCACTTCCACTCCATCACGTCCTATATCCGTTAATTTATATCATCTATTTAAAAGACATGCTTTTAACTCTTTCATCCAAGGACTGGGATCTTCTTTCACCATATAGGCCCGTACACCTTTGTGTGTATGCAAATAAAGCATTCCATACATGGACGAAGATCTCCGATATGAAACATCATGAATGGCATGAAGAGGAAAAGTTTCCTTTGGCGACACAACACTTGTTTCAAACAGCTTCAACTTATTTTCTTTCTCTAAATAGAGCTGCTGATTATTTTCAATGACACGCTTTCTCTCGAATATGGGTTGAGAACAAATCAACATCTATCGCCCTTTCTTTATTCCTTTACTACTTCAAGTATACCGCACTTTTTAAGACCGTGTATAGACAATCCCCTCCACTCCACTATATGGAAAAATTGTGGAAGAAGTGCATCTGGCTTTCTTTCATTAATTTTTTATATTAGGATGGTAAAGGTGTTTTTTTGCACAACATAAGTACAACTGGAGGAACCATCATGAGCAATCGAAATAAAGGAATCATCTTACTACTTATATCTGCCTTCGGCTTCTCTATGATGGCGGCACTCGTTAAGCTGTCTGGAGACGTTCCGACTGTTCAAAAGACTTTATTCCGTAATCTTGTATCAGCCATTATCGCCTTTGGTTTTGTCATGTACAACAAAGAACGGCTTTTTGGTAAAAAGGAAAATCAGAAGTTGCTGCTTTCCCGTTCAGCACTCGGTACGATCGGGATGGTACTGTTTTTCTATGCCATTGATAACCTTGTATTGTCAGATGCGGATATGCTCAACAAACTCAGTCCATTTTTGTTAATTATCTTTTCAGCTATCTTTTTGAAAGAGAAAGCACGTTTGTATCAGATCATTGCTATTATCGTCGCGTTTATCGGGACACTGTTCATCATAAAACCGGCATTTTCTGTTGAGTTCATTCCTTATCTCAGCGGTATTTTCTCAGCCGTGTTTGCAGCTGGCGCCTATACTTTGCTCCGTGTATTAGGAGATAAAGAAAAATTTTATACCATTGTCTTCTACTTCTCATTTTTCACAACTGTCACTCTGCTCCCTTTCACCATTGCTTTCTATGAACCGATGAGCTTGAAACAATGGGTGTACCTGCTATCCGCTGGGGCATTTGCGACGCTGGGACAGTTCGGTTTGACCATAGCCTATAAATTCGCACCAGCACGGGAAATCTCTATCTTTTTCTATTCTACCGTGGTCTACTCGGCACTCATCAGTATCATCTTATTTGATCAAGTACCCGATATTTTCAGCATCCTCGGTTACTTCACAATCTTCGGTGCCTCGCTTTACATGTTTTTGAGAAATAACAAAGAAGCTAAGAAAGTAGAGGCAGCTCAGTAACCGGAAAAGCCAGCTCGATAGGTGATTTTCACACATAGATACCTCTTTTAACATAAAAAAGCGACCGCTTCCCGGTCGCTTTTTTTTAGTCCTTTTTCAGTTTCTTTAAGTGATACAACGTTTGTTGATAGTCCTCCTCCAATTGATTAACATCATCATTCGGACCAGGCATACTCAACCGGCTGACGAGTTCCGTCAACTTTGTTTCTAATGCCATCTGATCGTAGACGTCATCGTCAGCAACAGGAGGATTCTCCACATACTCCTCCCACTGTTTCCATGTCCCATCGAAGGGTATGAACTTTGAATCTTCGATCATCCATATTTGATCCGCTGTCCTCTCGATGAATGTACGATCATGGGTAACAAAAAGAATCGTCCCTGGGAAATCGCAGATTAACCGTTCTAAAGCATGTATTGCTTCGAGATCCAGGTGATTCGTTGGTTCGTCAAGCACGAGGAAAGTTGCTCCGCTGGCCATCAATTTCGCCATAGACAGTTTCACTCGTTCTCCTCCACTCAATTGGCCTATGGTTTTGTTCATATCCTCAGCAAAAAACCTCAGACGCGCAAGAATGATACGAATGGTAGTTTCGGATAGTGAACTCTCTTCACTTGCATAGTCGTACACTTTCTTCTCAAAAGGTAAATCTTCCAAAGTCTGGTGAAAGTACCCGATCTCTACTCCTGGAGAAAGCCACTCTGTTGTTCGTAAAAGATGTTGGATAAAGGTGGATTTTCCTGTTCCGTTCCCACCGATGAAGGCTGTTTTCGATCCATTTTTCAATGAGAGCTTAGGGGTGGAAAATAGAACCCTTGATCCAACTTTGACCTCGGCCTCCCCCACTTTCCCTATCACCTTTTTATTTGAAGGGTTCAATTTGCTAAACTCCATCTTCACTTGGTCCCATTCCATAGGCTTCTCTGCCTTCTCGAGACGATCCAATCTGCGCTCTAATGTTTTACTGACACGCTCCACCTTCTTTTGATGAGCAGCTGCTTTGTTCTTCCCAAGTTGCCACTCGGAATTTCCCATTCGTTTAGGAGGTTTTCTCATTCCTTTAGATTGGGACTGCTTTTGGCGGATTCGTTCCTCAATTCTGTTTTTTTCTTTCACATACTGTTCGTGCATTTCGTATTTCTGCTTTCGTTCATACTCCTTTTGAACCTCATAAAAATCATAATTTCCTTGGTATTCCGTCAATTCTCCTTGTTCAAGTTCCCAGATTTTATTGCAGCAGCGATTGAGCATCTTTCGATCATGGGAAACAAGAACATAAGCGCCCTTATGCTTGAGCAGTTCTTTTTCTAATGATTCAATGTGCTCCCAGTCCAGGTTATTCGTTGGTTCATCAAGAAAAAGCAAGGAGTGTCCAAGGGAAAGAATTCGCTCCAGTCGAGCGAGTGTTTTTTCACCACCACTCAATGAAGAAGATTTCCACTCTTCTTCATTCATCTGTTTCATCCATCCATAAGAGGTGTGCCATTCCACTTGCGGGGCTACATCGAGCTTTCCTAACAAGTATCGCAGCAAAAGGCTTTTCCCTTCTCCATTTCTTCCTACTAGACCAATTCGGTCTCCTTCATGAATCTTCAGTTCTTTAATATTAAGTAGATCTCGGCTCCCGATTTGATACTGTATATTGGTTGCACGCATGTTTAACATAAATAAACCTCCCTGAACCGTTCCAGAGAGGTTTTTAGTCTGCCATCACTTTTTGGGCACACCACAACATATGTGAAGGGTGATGTAAAAAGCAAGAGGATCCTTTTTAAAAAAGGACAGACCAATCCTGTATCTGGAACGAGTGTTGTTTCTTATTCTCATACTCGTTTAGCAACAGGATTAGTACTTCATTGCTTTAAACGTCAGTCCCTTCTTTTTTGGTTACGTTTATTATATGATGAAGTGGCTTAGGAATACAAGACAAAAAGAATGGAGGAAGTCATATGGGGAAAGTCACATTATACATTGCTCAAAGTGCTGATGGTTATATCGCAAGAGAGGATGGGAGCATTGACTGGCTGCGGGATAGTGCTGACGAAGACTATGGCTATGAAAAATTCATCAACACCGTTGATACCGTTTTTCTAGGAAGGAAAACTTATGACCACATCTTTGAATTAACCGAAGAATTCCCATACAGAATGAAGGATGTCTATGTCGTGAGTAACACGCGCGAAGGCCATGACGATTATGCGACATATCTACAACCTGAACAAATCCTGCCTCTTGTGAACATGCTTAAGAATGAACAGAATAAAACCATTTGGGTTGTCGGAGGAGCAAACCTGATCCATTATTTCATCTCCGCAGAATTAATTGATGAATTCCAGATCTTTATTCAACCAACATTGATCGGTAAAGGCATCCCCCTTTTCAAAAAAAATGACCTTGAAGAAGAACTTCAGCTTACAGAAACCAAAGCCTATCAAGACGGAATGCTCGCCATTACTTACCAAAAGAAGGAGCAGAAGCATTGATTCCACAAGATATAAAAAAGAATCTCTCTAAAGCGTATGACCGTCAATCGAAACAACGCAATCAATCACGCACACAAGATTGGAAAATCAAGGAACGGGGGGCTTTCCTGGAAAAATTAAAGAATGAGAAGAAGCATTCACTGCTCGAAATCGGATCAGGACCAGGAAAAGACAGTCTTTTCTTCTCCCAGGAAGGATTCAACGTTCAGGCAACAGATTTATCCGAAGATATGGTCCAGCTCTGCCGTGAAAAAGGATTGAAAGCAGACGTCATGAGTTTTGATGACTTACAGTTTCCGGAATCATCTTTTGATGCCGTCTGGGCTTTGAACTGCCTGCTTCATGTACCCAAAGAGAACCTCCCTGAAATCCTAAGAGGTATTCGCAGCGTTCTAAAAAAAGATGGGCTTTTTTATTTAGGTGTTTACGGCGGCATCAATCATGAGGGCATTTGGCAGAAAGACTTCCATGAGCCTAAACGCTTTTTCTCTTTTTATGAAGACGAGATTCTTGAATCTATTCTAAAACGTGAGTTCAAGCTTGAAGCGTTTCATAAAATTCCGATAGAAGAAGGTGAAGATGGCCCCACTCATTTTCAGGGAGTTATTCTAAGAAAGTGACTCAGCATTCATGGTTCACTCCCCTCCCCCGTCTCCACCACCATCAGAATGATCGAACTGATGAAACCCAGGCTGCCACGTAGAGTCATCTTTTTTAGAAGAAAGGGATCGACTACTGGTTGACTGTCCAACAAACCTGAAGAGAAGAGCTAAAAAAGCAACAACAAGAATAAACCCAATAATGGTTGAGAACATAAGAACCCTCCTTGCTTATACATACGAGCCGATTTTGAAGATAGTTTCAAAATATTCTAAACCCTGATGGACGCAAACCATATTTTTTGGTATAGTTATTTAATTTACCAATCGAAGGAGGCAAGTTAATGATACCTGAGAAATTGAAAAGGGGAGATGAAATTCGAGTAATCTCCCCTGCCAAAAGTTTATCGATTGTAGCACCTGATCAGCAGAATCTGGCCGTAGAGCGTTTGAACCAGGCGGGATTCAAGGTAACCTTCAGTACATATTCAGCAGAAAGCAGCCGGTTCATCTCCAATCCCGTTGAACACAGGGTAACTGATATACACGAAGCTTTTTCTGATCCGAATGTCAAAGCCATCTTGACTACTCTTGGTGGATATGACAGCAACCAATTGCTGAGCCGCCTTGATTTTGACCTCATCCATAAGAACCCTAAGATCTTCTGTGGGTATTCTGACATTTCAGCTCTCTCCAACACGATATATAAAAAGACAGGACTGGTCACATACAGCGGTCCTCACTTTTCATCGTTTGGTATGGAAAAAGGCATCCACTATACGTTCGACCATTTTATGAGCGTATTCACTGAAACAGAACCGCAAAATATACGTCCAGCTATGGATTGGAGTGACGATCGCTGGTATTTGAATCAACAGGAACGACAATTCCATACCAACCCGGGCTATGAAGTGCTGTATGAAGGTTTGGCTGAAGGCACCTCGATAGGCGGAAACCTTTGTACTTTGAACTTGCTTCAAGGAACGCCGTATATGCCTTCCCTAACAAATTCAATCCTTTTCCTTGAAGACGACATGTTATCAGATCCTTCGACCTTCGACCGTGATTTACAATCTCTAATTCATCAACCCGGCTTCGAGGGTGTGCAGGGAATGGTGATCGGCCGCTTCCAAAAAGAATCACACATGGAGGATGATACGCTCAAGCAGATCCTCCAGTCTAAAAAAGAACTCGAACATATCCCTATCCTATACAATGCGAGTTTCGGTCATACCACACCGATTTTCACTTTTCCTATTGGAGGATGGGTAAGAATTAAAGCCCATAGACAATCATCCACGATTGAACTCCTGGCATATTAATATTAGTAAGAGCCCAGTGATATCACTGGGCTCCTTCAATCATTTCCCTATTAGATCATAGAGTTTATACACCTGACCATTTTCAATTTTATCCGGTTTCTCTAAAAGGTTCATCAATACACTAGCCACCTCATCAGGGGAGCGTAACTCTCCTTCTTCTTTCAATTTCCGGAACTTCCCTACATCGGCAAAAGCGTCTTCCGAAGAAGTACGAATTTCGCCTTGCATGTCTGTATCCATGACACCAGGACTATAGGCAAGTATCGTATGACCTTTCCCTTCCTGCTCCAACGCCAGCGTTTGCGTGAAACGATTAATGGCTGCTTTGGAGCTGCTGTATGTACTCCAGCCATGAATGGTTTTCTCTGCTGCACCCGAAGTAATGTTTATGATTCCAAGAGAAATGTCCCTTTCATTCGCTTCTTTCACAAAACGATTTACAGTCAGAATAGGTGCCGTTACATTAACCTGCATATGTTTTTGCACGGCTTCTGCTTCTAAATTACCAACTGTCTCAATAGGCTCGATGACTCCTGCATTATTAACGAGATAAACATAATGAGTGTCCTTGTGGAAGACAAGATCGATCATTTGATTGAGTCCACGATTTATATCATCCAGGTCACTCAGGTCACAGCTGACATGATGGAAACCCACACCTTTTTCATCTGCCAAAGCTTTCAACTCTTCATTGCCTGATCGTGAAACAGCCACCACATTCACGCTCTTCAAAATGAATTGTCGCGCAATCGCTTCTCCTAAGCCACGAGAAGCCCCTGTTACAACAGCATATTGCATGTCTATCACCCTTTCTCCATTCTTTTTTTTGCTTTCCCTATTGTGCAATCGGCAAACGCTCCGTTCAGAAACTTTACATCACAGAATCCAAACGATATGATAAACGGAGCACAAGTGGACACATAAAGGAGTCTACCTATGAAATATTTGTTTCTGTTTATCATCTATGTGGCAGGACTTGTCGTTTCAAGTCTTGGCCTTGCGCTGATCATACAATCCGGTTTAGGAGTGGGCCCGGGAGACAGCATTGCTGTCGGCCTATCCATGCATTTCCCTGTAACTGTCGGTAGTGTCATGATCGTTGCTTTTGTCATTCTTCTCCTTGTTAATGCCAAGTTGGAGCATAAGCGACCCCAATTCGAATCATTAATCCCAATTATCATCCGCGGAAGAACATTGGATATCTTCCTATACGGAATGCTTGAGAACATGGAGTATGAAGCATGGTGGGCGCAATGGGGCATTTTTTCGCTCGGCCTCTTAGCCACAGCTGTGGGAATCTCTGTTTATTTACGAACTCCATTCCCCCGCATTCCTCTGGATCACTTCATGATGATTATGAATGAAAAAACAAATCAATCCAAAAGCACGGTGCGCATTTTCTCCGAATCCGGAATGGCTCTCATTGGGTTTTTGCTCGGTGCCCCGGTTGGTTTTGGGACATTAATCGTCGCCTTACTGTTAGGACCCCTCATTCAATGGTCGTTCCAATGGGCTAGGCCGATTGCTTCCCTGTGGACAGAACCGAGAAAGAAAATGACTCAAAAAGCGTGATGCTATCATCACGCTTTTTTTATTCATCAAAGGAGAGCTTCGTCACGCCTGTCTCTTCAAGCTTCCTGCCAATGTCTTCTTCAATAGCCAGTCGTTTTTCCATTTGTTCTTCCGTCAGTTTTCCGTCCATTGGTCCGTAGATTTCTGTCATCTGTTTTTCAGCAAGTTTCTCGACCAACTTATCCCAGAAACTGAACTCATCGTATTCTTCTACGTGTGTATCTAATAGTTTCGATTCATAATCTACATCAAGGTCATGAACACCTATTTGTTCCTGATAAGATATCTTGTCCTCAAGATTCGCTTCCTTGTATTTGGATAACACAACCTCTCTTACATCTTCGAACTGTTCATCCAGCTCTAACTTTGTCGAATTGACCATCCATGTACCTAAAAACACCATTTCAACCAGTGTTTCATATTGTTCTTTTGTCATTTCAAGTTTTATATTACCCATAAAAAAACCGCTCCTTTCCTCTTTTCCTTAGCATTATAGCATATCCAAAGTTCTCTATTTATTATGCCGCTTGTTCCTTTTTACATGACTCGCCTTCGTCACATCACGCACCTTGCGCTACGAGATTCATGGGTGCCAGGTATACTGCTCATACTTTCACAATGAAAAGTAACGAAAAAGCCCGGAAGTCCAGACTTCCGGGCTTTCTATTATTCAGCTGCCGTTTGACTTGTAAAGATAGAATCATCCTGATTTATGTGAGCATCTGCTTCATAACACTTTTGCAGCTTCCGTGTAACAGCTCCAGGAAGGCCGTCACCAATCGTTTGCCCGTCAACTTTTAATATCGGCATGATTTCTGAGGTACTGCTTGATAAAAACAGTTCATCTGCATAAGCAAGATCCTCTACCTGGAAGGCTTCTTCAATAAACTCGATCTGTTCTTTCTTGCAGAAAGCCTCCACCCTCATCCTTACACATCCATGTAGAATGTTCTTCTTGGCCGGGTGCGTGTAGACTTTCCCCTGCCGCACAAAGTAGACGTTGGAAGAGCTGCATTCAGTCACTTCACCATTTTTATGGAGGATGGCCTCGTAACACTCATGTTCTTTGGCCGTCTGTTTTGCAAGGACATTCGGAAGCAAGTTTAAACTTTTAATGTAACACCAGTCCCATCGCACATCTTCATGAGTAATGGTACTGACGCCCTCACGTAAGAATGAAATCGGACGAGGAAGATCTTTCACATAAGCATATAAGTTCGCTTGTGTCTGATCAGGAAAAGCATGATCCCTCGGTGCAGAGCCTCTGGTGATTTGCAAGTACACTTTGGCATCTCCGCTGATTTCGTTTTTCCTGAGCAGTTCTTCCAGCCGCTCATACATGTCTTCCTTTTTATAAGGGACATCAATTTTAACAGCTGCCGCAGAACGGTACAGCCGATCGATGTGTTCATCCATTAAGTAATAGTTTCCATTGTAAACACGGATCACTTCATAAATTCCATCACCGAACTGAAGCCCACGTTCTTCGAAGGGGTACTTCAATGTATCCTGCTTTACAAAATCATTTTCTGTCAAAATATGGTCGTGAATCGTCATTACTTCGCCTCCTCAAGTCATCTCCAGGTTTAACGAATAGTTTATCAGAAAAAAGGCCGGGGTTGGACCCTCCGTTGAAAACTTTTTAAACGAGAGCGTTCAACCTATTCCAAAGTTTGAAGCCTGGATGGTCGATGTGAAATGAGAGTACCCTCATCTGTCCCTTTACAAACCCTCTTCATCAGTCCCGGATGATCAAAATTAAAAATGTGGACGGGCAACTTAAAATCCCGCGCAAGAATGAGAGCAGACTGATCCATGATCTGGATGTTTTGAAGAAGAATGTCATCATAATTTAAACGGCCATACATTTGTGCTCCTTTGTGTTTGGCAGGATCCGATGTATACACACCGTCCACGCCTTGTTTTGCAACAAGGATGGCATCACAGTCCAATTCAATGGCCCTTTGGACCGCAGGATAATCGGTCGTCACAAACGGCTGTCCGTTCCCTCCTGCTAAAATGACCACCATACCTTTAGAAAGGTGGTGCAAAGCCTTCAAACGTATATAAGGCTCTGCTACGCTTGCGACTGGTATAGAAGTCATGACCCTTATTTCTTTTTTTGACTTTTTCTTTAACACGCCCCTTAACATCAGACTGTTAATAATCGTGCCGATTGTACCAATATTATCAGCTTCCACACGCTCGATCCCCCAGTCTTCTGCGGTTCTGCCCCTGAAGATATTGCCTCCGCCGACGACAACCGCAACTTCCAATCCACTATCAAGAAGCGAGAGGATTTCGTTTGCAATATGTTCCAGTCGCTGATTGTCGAAACTATCCCTGCTGTCCCCTTTCATGGCACCACCACTAATTTTCAGCAAGACACGAGAATATCTCATTATGAGTCCCCTTTTCATAGACCTTTGTTTATTCGAAAAAAAGAGCCTAGACCTGTGTCTAAGCTCATTATTAAACCAACCTTATCTATGCTATCTTATGCTCAGGCAAGCTTTATTCATTCCACTTCCACAGTGGTTTCCAGCCAGGGATGCTCGTACGGAGCGCCTTCCTTGCCATCATCCATCATAGGGTAAAATGCCAAATCAAGCTCATCCAGGTCTTTGTCATATCGGAAGTCATCAAATTGGATATAGCGAAAAGTAGTGAACGTTCCTTCCTTAGTACCAATCGTATGTCCATTATACGTCGTGCCGTTCGAATCGACCGCTTTAACTAAAAATTCGATATGACCTTTATCTCTCAGCCAATCTTCTTCCTTGTTTCTCATTACAGCATTTCGGTCTCCATACCACATCCCAAGATACAGTCCGCTTGCATTGTTGCGGCTGTAGAGCCTGGTCAAATGGACTTTCGTATCTCCGATTTCCTGAGAAGAAACCGTAATGGGTTCAGGGTGTTGTTTCGGAGCTTCCACCATCGGATAGCTCTGGTTGTTTTTCAGTGCGTTGACTTCCTTATTGTCCACATAAAAAATGACAGCGGCAATTAATACAGCGATCAAACTGTATATAGCCACGCGCACCTTTTTCATCCATCTCACCTCTTTTGCATTAGGAAGGTAAATCTTACCGTCATTATATCAAATTCCTTTTCTCCAAGTTGTCAAAAGAAGGGAGAGGTTTTGTCGATTTCTTACTTATTAAGTCTCAGACCTACTCAAATAAAAAAACTGCCCTTTATTATCTAAAGAGCAGTCTGCCTTCTATAAATACTTCTTCTGAACTTTTTTACCGCCATAGCTGAACACTACATCCCGTCCCTCTACTTTCGTTTCTATGTGAACATTTCGTCCCCAGAGCTGATACACATAAGGCAATGTTTTTTCCAAATATCCGACATCGAGTTCTACGTCTTCAAAATGGTGTTTCAAATAAAGTTCTCCGGCCTTCACGTAATCACCGTCCTGCACAGTGATATAAGGGAACCCGCCATTCACCCTCATGGTGACAAGCTGATCCCGAACGGCTTCATGATCTTTATCCGTGATTTTATATTTTTGACCTTGCTTTTGGAACAGGTATAAATCCTCTCTCCTGGCCAGTTCTTTCGTTAAATAGTTACGGATGAAGCTTTGATCGGATTCAATTTCACGGACCTCGAACATTTTTTCTCTTCCTGAACCGGGTTCGACACCGTGTTTAATCATTTCCTCGGTTGGGTTGTCATAACGATCTTCAATATCCTCGAAAATCTTCAACCCTAAGTAATACGGATTCAGCTGCGTCTTACTTGGCTGCACAACGCTCGCATTGAGTTTAGCGAACTCAATGGACTCATCGCTTGTTAAGTCCATTTCCCGCAAAATTCGTGCATGCCAGTAGGAAGCCCATCCTTCGTTCATAATCTTCGTTTCCAACTGCGGCCAGAAATACAACATTTCTTCGCGCATCATCGTCAGGATATCCCGCTGCCAATCCTCAAGTTCACGGCTGTACTGTTCAATAAAAAGAAGCAAATCCTTCTCAGGTCGTGGTGGGAATTTCTTTTTCTTCCTAAACCTTGGCTGCTCTTCTGAGGAGGATTCATCAATCTTCCAAATATCATCATATTCGGTTTGAACCGGCTTTTCTTCACTTTCTTCTTCGTCCATGGACCAGGCGAGTTTAGGACGGACCAAAGATGGATCAATATGTTCCTGAATGGCAAGAACAGCATCGAGGAATGACTCTACTTCATGTTTCCCATATATTTTATCGTAGGTAGCGATTCTTTCTGCTGTCGCCGCCATACTTTCCACCATGTCCCTCTTCGTATTCTGGAACCGGGCATTGTTCTTAAAGAAATCACAGTGAGCCAGGACATGGGCAACAATCAGCTTATTCTGAATCAAACTGTTTGAATTCAATAAAAAGGCATAGCAAGGATTCGAATTGATGACAAGTTCATAAATCTTACTTAATCCGAGGTCATATTGCAGCTTCATCTTGTAGTACTGCTTTCCAAAGCTCCAGTGGGAAAAGCGTGTCGGCATCCCGTACGCTCCGAATGTATAAATAATATCATCAGGACAGACTTCGTAACGCATTGGATAGAAATCAAGCCCGAAACCTTTAGCGATTTCCGTTATTTCTCTGATCGCATATTCGAGCTTCTTTTGGTCATCTGGTCTCAAAGATGCCCCCTCCTTCGATTTCGCTTATTTAACTATATGAGGGGAAAGCAGCGAACATGAAGGTTCAGGCCATCTTCTTGTCCTACACTAGAATTTTAGACATGATATATTCATCCACAGGCCTCCCGCTGACGATCAGAGACTGCCTCTTGACTCCTTCTTTTTCAAAACCCATCTGTTCATAAAAATGGACCGCTCTCTCATTATGAACCATGACCGTAAGTTCAAGCCTCGTTACTCCATGATGTTCTGCCCATTCAAAAAGATGATGAAATAGCTCTTTAGCGACTCCTAAACCGTGAAAGTCCTTCAATACTCCAGTAATAACACTTGCTGTATGTATGCTCCTTGGTGCTCCACCGCCAAAAACGGTCACATGCCCATTGATTCCTCCGTGTAAGTCAGAAAGAAGGATCGTAGAATTTTCTTCCTTCTCCACCTTTTGAATCAACCTTTCTACCTGTTCGTTCGTGGCTTTCCTTTCCCCATTACCGAATAATAAAAAATCCGTTTCCGACTCCAGTTTCTCCATGAGTTTTCGATAGCCTGCTGCATCACAGATCTCCGCTGTTCTAATCATTTTTAAAGCCCCCTTTCCTTCATTCTATCAGAAGAAAGGCACTCAAACGCCACTCTCTTAGAGGTGTAACTGCGCGACACCAGTACTTTGATCTGAAAAAGTGTGGACTTTAGTCAGCGAACCTGAACATTAGAGATACAACCTTTTTTGAGGTACACTGAATGACACAAGAACAGAAAGGAGTTTTCAAATGAAAAAGAAGATCCTTCACTCCTATGAGCATTTGTCTGCGCATTATGAATTTGATGTTGACCGAAAGCCCTACAATGCTTATCTCGAACGTCCCGCCATGATCGACCTGCTTCCAGAACTTCGAGAAAAAAAAGTTTTGGACGCTGGGTGTGCAGCAGGGTGGTATTCGCGTTACATGGCTGATCACGGCGCAGATGTAACAGCGGTTGACCTCAGTCCTTCCATGATTGCTGCTACCAAGCGGCGAGCAGGAAATGCCAGTATCCAGGCTTTTGTTCACGATTTGTCGAATCCTTTACCGATGGAGAACGACTCTTTTGACTTCATTATCAGCTCACTTACACTGCATTACATAAAAGATTGGACACCCATTTTTCAGGAGTTCTATCGTACATTAAAACCAGGAGGAACACTCCTTTTCTCTACCCATCACCCGTTTATGGATTATATGAACCATGATGTGGATACTTATTTTGCCTGCCAGCAACTTCAGGAGGAATGGAAGGTGAACGGCGAAAAAGTTCCGATGACTTTTTATAGGCGGCCGCTTGAGAAGGTCATTTCTGCGGTAACCGATCATTTCCGGTTCATTCAACTTTCAGAGCCAAAGCCTACGCCTGAATTTAAAGAAGTACACCCAAAGGGGTTCCGTAAAGTTTCCACAAAACCGAATTTCATTATTGTAAAAGCTGAAAAGCCAGAACCTAAATAAATGGTCCTGGCTTTTCGTTATTATGAGCGTTGGTCAGGGAAAATACGGTCAACCATTTCTCCGAATTCACGGAAAAATCCTCTGACAGGTTCACCATTTTGAGCATCTTCTACATAATTGTTCGTCAAGTCAACAAAATCTGGATTCGTTGAAATGTAAACATTGTTTATATCCTGATCTGATTCTTTGACTGCTTTTTTAATTTGCTTTTCCATTTTATCAGAGACTTCGTTCTTGTCTCCTTTTGGATTATCAAGCTCTGCAGCTACATAGGCATTGTCACGTGTTTTCAACACGTAAACACGATCTACGCCATCTACATTTTTTTCGATACGGTTGGCTGCATCTTTGGCCACTTTATAATTCGTGTTATGAACCATTCCGCGATCATTGTCATACTGGTTCGCCTTTTGACCATTTTCGGACATGTCATCTGCTGTACGCTCGAAGCTTGTATTTTCCACTCCGTTGTAGTTGCCGTTGTCTCCAGCTTCTTGCTCTGCCTGACAGGCCACAAGAGATCCAGCTGCTAATAGACCGATGGCTAATACTTTGATTTTCATGATATTCACCCTCCTTCCATCCATATTTACGGTTAGTATGTGTGGTTGAAAAGCAAATATTCGATTGACAAAAACAGGAAAAGTGCGTGAACATCAAAAAAATCCCCAGTTAAGAAAACTGAGGATTAACGATTCAGGAATGGGATACTCCACCATATTTGAATGAAAATTAAATAAACGAAAAAAATAGCATTAATAAATAAAAGGAAAACAGAAACAAGCTTATAATGACCTTCGACTTTTTTATAACCGATGCGAATAAAAATGAAGCCAGCAATGAGAAGCATATACAAGCTGATAAACCATATCCACGTATGAGGGGTGGACGCATCAAAACCTACTTCGTAACCAATTCCATACAACAACCAGGGAGCTAAAAAACATAAAATAGAGAGAGGGAGATACCTTTGATCACTTTTTATGTAGTAAAGAGAAAGAATGGCCACAACCAGGGTTATTCCTCCGATGATTTCCGATATGAGAATCATCACCTGTTGGGTGGCATCAGCTTCAGCTGTTACCAAGCTCAGGAATAATAAAACACCCAGTAAAATGACACACCCCACATTTGCATAAAGAAGATTTTTTTCTGACATCACGAAAACTCCTTCCGTCAAAAGCAAAACTTTTCCATACTATCATAACAAAATTTCCAATGCTTTGCGGAAGAAAAAAGCAAAAATGTGTCGGGATTCCCAGAACTGTGACGAACTCTCTGATTGAGGGGGAACGCTCACGGGGATAATAAGACCACTCCTTTCATAAAGGAAGTGTCATCCAATGAGTCACTATGATTACGATAAAGCCCTGCACTTCATGATTTGGGGGCAATGGGACGATTTGCTCGTCCTCATGGTACGCACAAGGGATGAATTTCTTTCAAAAAAGATTGAAACATTCCTTCACTCGGCCTACTATCCGAGTAAACAAAGCGAAATGCTGGAGTCACACGAAGCTTTGTTGAGTTATATCGATCACGCTCAAGCAACCACCCTACAACCAAACTTTTTCACATAAAAGAAAGACCGGGTCATCCAATTGATGGATGACCCGGTCTTCATTAGTTTTCCTTTTATACACGCGGATAATCCTGTATGAGCGGGTGGAGATGCATTTCATCAATGACCATATGTTTCGGTGCAAGCGCCATATATACAACAGCTTCAGCAATATCATGAACCTTGAGCCACTCTGCTTTTTCCGGGTCTCCCTGAGTCCCATTGGCGAAATAAGTATCCACCATTCCGGGATTAATGGTACCTGCCCGGATGCCATCTTTTCTTACTTCTTGAGCAAGCGATCCCATAAACCCTTGAACCGCATATTTCGTAGATGTGTATAAAGCTCCACCTTCTGGAATTGTATAACGAGAGACATCGGATGCGACCGTAATGATTGTACCGAACTTTTGTGACTTCATGATAGGCAGAACGGCTTTGGTCGCAAGAAATACGCCCTGTACATTAATATCAAACGTTCGACGCCATTCTTCTACAGTCACTTCTTCGATTGGCTTGAAGTCTCCAATCCCTGCATTGTTCACAAGAATGTCCACTTTGCCATATGCTTTCTTCGTTCCTTCCACGACCTGATCCATTTCGTTCTCATCACTCACGTCCGCAGTATAGGCCAAAACATTAGTGAACCCTTGCTTTTCTAGTTTTTCCTTCGTATGGTGAATTTCTTCTGAACTGCCTATAATCGTTAAATAAGCTCCTTTTTCAGCGAGTTGGAACGCAATTTCTTTTCCAATTCCTCGAGAAGCTCCTGTCACAATAGCTACTTGTTTGTCCAACACAACACTTCCTCCCTTACGTTCGTTCTGGCTTTTCTTCTGTGTCTAATTTAAATCGAAGATCAAATAAATCCCGACGTCGATCCCGCAGCTGCCGGACAGTCCCTGATTTTCGTTGTCTTCTCAGTATTTCTAAATCAACATCTCCAACAACAACTGTTTCCACATTTGGGTTACACTCGCCAATAATCCCATCACGGGCAAATTCAAAATCCGATGGCGTAAAGATGCCTGATTGTGCATACTGAATATCCATATTCTCCACTTGCGTCAGGTTCCCTACTGTACCTGCAATAACGGTATAGACCTGATTTTCAACGGCACGAGCCTGGGCGCAATATCGCACGCGCAAGTACCCTTGTCTGTCATCTGTACAAAACGGAACGAAAATGATATTCGCTCCCTGATCGACCGCATAGCGAGCGAGCTCAGGAAACTGGATGTCGTAACAAATTTGAATAGCAATCCTGCCACAATCCGTATCAAAAACTTTGACTGCATCTCCAGGCTGAATGCCCCACCAAGTCCGCTCGTTCGGCGTAACATGAATTTTGTATTGCTTTTCTATCGTACCGTCACGTCTGAATAGATAAGAGATGTTATAAATTTGCTCTTCTTCCTCTACGAAATGAGACCCGCCGATGATGTTCACATTGTACTTCACAGCAAGATGTGTGAACATTTCTATATATTCTTCGGTGTATCCACTCAATTTACGAACCGCTTGAGAAGGTACTTTTTCTTCTAAAAAGGACATGAGCTGTGTAGTGAAGATTTCAGGGAATACGGCAAAATCAGAGCCGTAATCAGCGGCGACATCTACGTAGTACTCGCATTGCTTCGCAAACTCTTCGAAAGAATCGATATTTTTCATCATATATTGAATGACCATGATTCTCACTGGGTGACTTGTCTTGAAATATCGCTTCGTCCTGGCACGATAATCTATATTATTCCATTCCATCAGCGTCGCATACTTTAAAGACTGCTCGTCATCCGGAAGATAGTCTGGATTAATCCGCATGACAGTAAAGCCATTCATGATCTGGAAAGTGAGGACAGGATCATAAATGTTTTGATTGCGAACTTCCTCCACATATTCACGCGGCGTCATTTCATCTTCATACTTGTGGTAATTCGGTATACGGCCACCGATAATGATGCTCTTCAAATTCAACTCGCGTGCTAATTCTTTCCTTGCTTCATACAAACGCCTTCCAATTTTCATACCTCTGTATTCAGGATGGACCATCACTTCAATTCCATACAAATTGTACCCGTCTGGGTCATGATTGGTTATATACCCTTCATCTGTAATGTCATCCCAGGTGTGTTTGTCATCATATTCGTCAAAATTCACGATCAAACTTGAACAGCTTCCAATAATTTTCCCGTCGAACTCGACGACAAACTGCCCTTCTGCAAAATGTGTCAAGTGGCTCTCCAGGTGTTCCCTCTTCCATGGATCCATATCAGGAAAGCAAACCTTTTGTAACTTAAATATCTGTTCGATATCTTTATCCTGCATATTTCTAACAATCATTTTCTTTTCATATTGAGTCAGATCAAGCTTCGACATTTTATCTTCCTCTCCTCATCATGATCGTTCAACCATTTTCATCGTACTCAACCTCCATCCTTCTTGTCTAGTTTTTAACAAAGTTATTCCACTATATGGCAGGTTTCTTGAAGACTCAGTTTCGAGACGTTTGTTGAGTGGATGGGGGCTGCGGGGAATGACTCGCTTTCCGCGGGAGCGCGGTGAGCCTCCTCGGACTGCGTCCTGTGGGGTCTCACCAAGCACTTTTTTCCCGC
>NZ_JAYLVQ010000047.1:0-13369 GCF_035818575.1 Halobacillus sp. HZG1 | reverse complement strand
GTGTACTGACCCCATAAAATTGGACACTATGTAGTTAAGCTGTTGCTTGATATTTATCGCGGAACTGAACCGGGCTCATCCTTAATTTAGATTTGATTCTTCTATTGTTGTATTTTTCCATAAAAGCTGAGAGCTCCTGCTTGAAGTGCTCTATACTTTCAAAATCTTTATGATAAAGGAACTCTGATTTCATTAACCCAAAGAAGTTTTCTATTACCGCATTATCGTGACAGTTGCCCTTGCGGGACATACTTTGTGTGATACCTGCTTTTTGTAGACGATCTCTATATTGTTTCATTTGGTAATGCCAACCCTGATCGGAATGGATCAGTAATTCATCCGTATCTTCTAAGCGTACAAGTCCTTTTTCCAACATCTCTCCTACGAGGTTATAGGTCGGGCGTGTTCCAAGCGTGTACGTAATGATTTCTCCGTTGAAAAGGTCAAGAATCGGGGAGAGATAGAGTTTTTGGCCGAATAGCTTAAACTCTGTAATATCCGTTACCCATTTTTGATTTGGTTTCTCTGCTTTGAAATTTCGATTTAAGATGTTCTCAGCTACTTTTCCGACTCGGCCTTTATAAGATGAATATTTTTTCATACGCACAAGGTAGCGAAGGCCTAACTCTTTCATCAGTCGATACACCTTTTTATGGTTTACTGGTCTCCCGTTATTTTCAAGCTCATTCTGAATGCGACGATATCCATACGTACCGTCTTCCCGGTGAAATATGGCTTTGATCTTTTCTTTTAAATCCCGGTCTGGATCCGGCTTACTCATTTGATTCATTTGGTGGTAATACGTACTGCGTGAAAGACCAGCCACTTCCACCATTTGCTTTACAGGGAAGTCATGCCTTAGTCCGAAGATGATTTGCGCTTTTTGTCTTTTGTCTGCCGGTCCTCTTCTTCGACTAAGGCGTTCAACTTTTTTAAATAGGCGTTCTCCATTCGAAGGTATTCCAATTCTTCCTCTACAGATTTAAACGTCTTTTTCGTTTTTTTATTATTTGGCATTGGAACGTTCCCCTTTCGTTTGGACGCAAGGGCTCCCATACCGCCATTCTTCCATTTCCTCATCCACCTTCGAACCATGGAATAATCGGGGATATGGAAGAGAGCTGAGGCCTCACGAATGGAATACCCTTCGTCTTCGATACATGTAATTACCTTCAGTTTAAATTCTGAGGAATAGTTTGTATAGGGATGCGCAAAAGCTTGATCTCCGTGATACTCATATAATTTCACCCAATAACGTAAAGCAGAGTTGTCTACGCCGATTTCTTTAGCTAGATGACGGTAGCTTATGGTTTCATCAAGATATCGATGGACGGCTTGAAATTTGTCTTCATTCGTAAATTTATTCAAGGTGTATCCCCCTTCGGTCAGAGTTAGAAGGTGTCCAACTCTTGGGGGTCACTTCACAGTCCGAGGAGGCTCACCGCGCTCCCGCGGAAAGCGAGTTATTCCCCGCAGCCCGATCCACCCAACAAAAGTCTCGAAGCTGAGTCTTCCACTAAAGGGAGCTTTCCTGGAAGAGGGAGGCTTTGATCTTAAATATGAATAATCATTCACTTTTTGTTGAATTTTCAGAATAGTAGGTATAAAATGGATGCATACTAACCGTTTGGTATGTTTTTGCGAAGGAGGAGGAAAAAGGGTGAACTTTGATTATTCCGATAAGGTTAAAGGCTACCTTGAAAAGCTGGGACGGTTTATGGATGAATACGTTTATCCGAATGAGTCGGTGTATGAGGACCAATTAAATGCACAGGATGATCGCTTTTCGGAAGTTCCTCCTATTATGGAAGAGCTGAAATTGAAGGCGAAAGAGGAAGGGCTTTGGAATTTGTTTTTACCTGACGATACATATGGGGCGGGTCTCTCAAACCTTGAATATGCTCCGCTCTGTGAGATGATGGGACGTTCGCTCATCGGCCCAGAAGTTTTCAATTGCAATGCACCAGATACAGGAAACATGGAGGTGCTTGCGCGCTATGGAAGTGAAGCTCAAAAAAACGATTGGCTGAAACCTCTGTTGAAAGGGGAGATCAGGTCCTGCTTTTCTATGACCGAGCCGGATGTAGCTTCTTCTGATGCGACAAATATTAAGTCTATCATTTCGCAGGACGGGGACGATTATGTCATTAATGGTCGGAAATGGTGGTCTTCGGGCGCGGGGGATCCAAGGTGTAAAATAGCCATTTTTATGGGGAAGACGGATCCAAATGCGAAGCGTCATGAACAACAGTCGATGATTCTTGTCCCTTTGGATACAGAAGGGGTTCACATAAAACGTATGCTGCCTGTGTTTGGGTATGACCATGCTCCTCATGGCCATGCAGAAATTGATTTTAACAATGTCCGTGTACCGAAGGAAAACATAATTTGGGGAGAAGGGAAGGGGTTCGCCATCGCTCAAGGGCGCCTTGGACCTGGAAGAATCCACCACTGCATGCGGTTAATCGGAGCGGCAGAACGAGCACTTGAAGATTTATGTAAGCGCGTTCAAAAAAGAGAAGCCTTTCATCGTCCATTGGCCGACCAAGGGGTGGTGCGGGAGTGGATCGCAGACTCCCGGATTGAACTTGAACAGGCGCGCCTGCTTACTTTGAAGGCTGCTTATATGATGGACACTGTTGGTAACAAAGAAGCGAAAACTGAAATCGCCATGATTAAGGTGGTCGCCCCGAATATGGCATTAAAAGTGATTGATCGGGCGATTCAGGCTCATGGAGGGGCAGGGGTCAGTGATGATTTTACATTGGCAGCCCAATGGGCAAATTCACGGACATTGAGGTTGGCTGACGGTCCGGATGAGGTCCATAGGAGACAAATCGCTAAACTTGAATTATCTAAATATGAGGAGTGAGACCATGCATGTTAAAGATCTTTTTGATTTGAAAGGTAAAACCGCCCTGGTTACGGGAGGTGGTCGCGGCCTCGGTGAGCAAATTGCTGAAGGTCTCGCAGAAGCTGGGGCAAATATAATTGTTTGCTCCCGTAAACAAGAGGCATGTGAACAAACAGCCCTCAGGTTGGAAAGTGAATGTGGTGTCGAGACTCTTGCCCTTGGATGCGATGTCACAAACCCTGATGATATTGATCGTGTAGTGGATGAAGCGGTAGCTAAATTCGGATCGATTGATATTCTTGTTAACAATAGTGGGGCTACGTGGGGTGCCCCGACACTTGAGATGCCCTTGGAAGCCTTCCAAAAGGTGATGAATGTTAATGTAACTGGAACTTTCCTTATGTCCCAAAAGGTTGGCGAGCACATGGTTAAGCAGAAATCCGGAAAAATCATCAATATCGCTTCTGTTGCTGGCCTTGGTGGAGCGGATCCAAGGTTTATGGAGACCGTCGGTTACAATGCCAGTAAAGGGGCGGTCATCACCTTTACGAAGGATCTTGCGGTGAAGTGGGGAGCGCATAACATTCAGGTGAACGCCCTTGCTCCCGGCTTCTTCCCGACGAAAATGTCGAAAGGTGTGCTTGAGCACGGAGGAGATTTCATTCTCGATCGAACGCCGCTCGGGCGCTTCGGTTCGGAGGAGGACTTGAAGGGAGCGGCTCTATTTCTGGCGTGTCGTGCCTCGGATTATGTGACCGGAGACGTTCTCGTTGTCGACGGTGGCATGCACGCTTCCTGTTGATGGATTTTGCTGAGTTAGGACGGGTAGACATGAAAGAAAAAATGATGGACACAATTATAGAGTTATTCGGTAAAAAGGGGTTCCAGGCCACTTCCATTCAGGACATTGTCGAAGCGAACGGGGTGACGAAGGGGACATTTTATTATTATTTCAAGAACAAAGAAGATGTGCTCGTTCATATCCACCAATCGTTTATTGACCACCTGCTGGACGGACAAGAGAAAATCATGACAAACGAAGGTCTGTCAAACTCTGAAAAGTTGTACCAAATTGTAGAATTGTTAATAAGCAATATCCGAACAAACGGTCATAGTGCCCTTGTGTTTTTTCAAGAAATGAGACACCTGAGTGAAGAAAAGACAGCCATCATTCTTCCAAAGAGGCAACAATTCCAGGAAAACATACAGAAAGTGCTGGGGGAAGGGATGGAGGCAGGCGAGTTCAAAAAAGACTTGCGTGCAGATATGTTGTCTTATGCAGTTCTTGGAATGGCGAACTGGAGCTATTTTTGGTACGAACCGGATGGTGAAGTGGATGAAAAGTCTTTGACTGATTTATATATGCGGTTGATTTTTAAAGGAATTGAGGAGGATACTCATGACGATTGAAAAGTTAGCGGTGATCGGAGCAGGCAGCATGGGGCACCAAATTGCCATGCTTGGTGCATTAGCTGGATATGAAACAAAGCTACAGGATATCAGTCAGGAATCATTGGAAAAGGCAGAAATGAAGCTTTCAGGAATTATGGACAAGTGGGTGAAAAAAGATAAAATCTCCAATGAGATGCGTGAAGAAGCTTTTACCCGCCTTCATTTCACCACAGAAATGGAACAAGCGGTTTCAGATGCCGACCTTGTCATTGAAGCTGTCGTTGAAAAACTGGATGTGAAGCGAGAAGTGTTCGCAAAACTGGATGAGCATGCACCTTCCCATACGATTTTTGCAACTAACTCATCGACCATCGTCAGTTCATTGATAGCTGACGCAACCTCAAGGCCGGATAAGGTGTGCAACATGCACTTTTTCTTCCCTCCACTTGTCATGGACTGTGTGGAAGTCGTCAAAGGCGAACATACGTCAGAAGAAACGGCTGCTGGGGCCATGAAGGTATGTGAAGAGATGAATCGGACCGCGGTTCTATTGCAAAAAGAAATCTCTGGATTTGTCGCCAATCGAATTTTATTCGCGATCCAAAAAGAAGCGATGAGCTTGTATGAGGGGGGATACGCGGATTATGAAGATATCGATAAAATCGTTAAAAAGGCGTTGAACCATCCAATCGGACCGTTTGAACTGATGGATTTGTCAGGGATCGATGTAGGCTATTATGTGATGCAGCAACAGTTTAAGGAGACAGGCGACCCCAAAGACCGACCATCTAAAACATTGGAAGAGAAAATGAAAGCTGGGGAGCTTGGCCGAAAAACAGGGAAGGGTTTTTATACCTATGAGAACCCTGTTAAAAGTTGAGGAGGAGAACAAATGCATGAAATGGAAGTGAACGTCAGGTTTTGTGAAACCGATTTATTAGGGCATGTGAATAACAATAACTTTTTTGTCTATATGGAGGATGCGCGCATTCGGTTTTTTAATGATCTTGCGCTGGTAGGAGATGATTGGAATTTTATCCTTGCTTCGACGAAATGTGATTTCATCAAGCAGGTGTATTTTAATCAGACGTTGATCATTCGGAGCCATGTCGTGAAAGTTGGGCGCTCCAGTTTCCATTTAGAGCAGGACATGTTTGAAAAGGAATCAGGGGAACTTGCGGCCAAGGGCTTGTCGGTTATTGTTCAATTCGACTTTGAACAACAGCAGAGTGTCGCACTGACATCTGATATGAAAGAAACCTTGTCATCTTATCAAATGGTTCCAAAATAAGGGGGGGGTCTAGATGGTTTATACAGAAGATACAAGGCCTGTCCGTCAAGGGGAAGAATTGGACGCAAAGAAGCTTGAACGTTATTTGAGACAACAGTTAGATATGCCTTCAGGTGATATTCAAATCAGGCAGTTCGGGGCGGGGCATTCCAATTTGACCTACGAACTTACAGTGGGAGAAGAGTGGAAAGCGGTCTTACGCCGCCCTCCTATGGGGCCGGTGGCTCCAAAGGCACATGACATGGAACGCGAATTCAAGGTTCTTCAATCTTTACATCCCGTTTATCCTTTAGCACCGAAACCCTATCTCTATGAATCTGGCAATCTGATTGGCCGCCCTTTTTTTCTGATGGAACGCAGAGAGGGGCTCGTATTTGATCACACCTACCCTGAAGGTGTTCAAGCGACAGAAGAGCTAGGTAGGAAGCTATCAGAAACTATGGTCGACCGGTTAGCAGAGCTTCATTCACTGGATTATCGGAACACTCCTTTGAAAGATATGGTCAAGCCTGAAGGGTTTATGGATAGGCAAGTGCACGGATGGATTAAGCGCTACGAGAAAGCGAGAACGGATGATGTCGTTTCCGGAGAGCGTTTAAAAAAGTGGCTGGTCGCAAATATTCCGGAATCCAAAGATGTTTCCATCATTCATTATGATTACAAGTTGAATAATGCCATGTTCAGTAATGAAGATCCTTCGCGGATGGTAGGTTTGTTTGATTGGGAAATGACCACCGTTGGTGATCCGATGGCTGATGTTGGTGCTGCCATGAGTTATTGGATTCAAAAAAACGATCCCGAACTTTTGAAAACGGGACTGGGGAAACCGCCGCTTACCGTTCAGAAGGGATTCTTTACAAGAGATGAATTCATTCACCGCTATGCTGAAAAAAGTGGTAGAGGCGTAGATGATATCGACTTCTATTTAACCTTCGCCTATTTCAAACTGGCAGGAATCGTCCAGCAAATCTACTATCGCTATAAAAATGGACAAACCGAGGATCCTAGGTTTGCAGGTATGCACGTCTTCGTCAATCAGTTGATCCGACATGCAGAAGAAACTGCAGGCCTTTAGCATGGGGGATGTCCAAGTCATCTTTAAGAAAGAAGATATCCTGCCGGAAGAACTGAGAGGGAAAGTCGTTGTCGTCTTTGATGTCTTATTCGCCACATCGACCATTACGGCAGCTATTGCAGATGGTGCGACCAGTGTCATTCCTGTATTCAGCCCGGATGAAGCGCGGAAAAAAGCGGAACAATTCAATGGCCCTTTCGTTATGGCTGGTGAAGATAAAGGAAGAAGGATTGAGGGGTTCGAACCTCCATTAAGAACATATTTGAAGTCGATCATCAAGGATAAGCATCTGATTTTGACGACGACAAACGGAACGATCGCGTTACACCAATCCAGACAAGCCTCTTCTCTATATGCCTCTTCACTACTAAACAATCCAGCGATGGCAACTCATATGGCAGAGCACCATAGAGAAGATGATGTCGTGCTCGTTTGTGCAGGGTCAAGCGGAAAATTTACGGTCGAAGACTTTTATGGTGTCGGCAGTTTAGTCTATCACATGCAAAAGAAAGGGAAGTGGAGGCTTTCCGATGGAGCCGTTACAGCTCTTGGTTTTTATAAGGGGAGTGGTGCTGCAAAGGAATTATTAAGGACCTGCAGGATTGGGAAATTGCTCGTAAAGGCCGGGCTTGATCCACAAGAGATTGATTTTGTTGCTGACGAAGGTTTATTTGAATCTATACTAACGTATGACCGTGAAAGCGGACAAATCAAGGAGGGTAAAAATGCAACCAGTTCAGCATAATGTTCGAGGTGGGGAGTTTTTGATTTCGGAAGTCTCAGAGGAGTCAGTGTTTACACCGGAAGATCGTACAGATGAGCATAAGATGATAGCTGCCACTGCTCGACAATTTATTACCCAGGAAATACATCCGAATAGGAATCGAATTGAAGACGGAGATTTTGATTTTGTATCGGGAAAAATGCGTAAAGCCGGTGATTTAGGGCTGCTTGGCCACAGCATTCCCGAAAACTACGGAGGTCTGGGGTTAGATAAGATCAGTAAAGGGATCGTCGGTGAAGCATTGGGAAACGCGAGTGGCTATAGTGTTGCCCATTCGAATCATACGTGTATTGCAACTTTACCGATCACTTACTTTGGTACAAAGGAGCAAAAAGAAAAATATTTACCTAAACTCGCATCAGGAGAGTACATAGGGGCTTATTGTCTAACAGAGCCAGAAGCAGGGTCAGACGCTCTTTCCGCAAGAACGACCGCTGTGCTGAATGAAACAGGTAACCAATATCTATTGAACGGTACCAAGATTTATATCACCAATGCTGCTTTTTCTGACACGTTTATCGTGTATGCGAAAGTAGACGGAGAGCATTTTACCGCTTTCATTGTCGAGAAAGACTTCCCTGGCCTTTCCATCGGACCGGAAGAACAGAAGATGGGAATTAAAGGTTCTTCGACATGTTCTGTCGTGATGGAAGATTGCGAGGTTCCTGCTGAAAACTTGCTAGGAGAAGTTGGTAAGGGACATCTGATTGCTTTGAACGTTTTGAATTTGGGGCGTTTCAATTTAGGTTTTGCCACGATGGGAGCGGCGAAATATAGTTTTCAGTTAGCCATTACCCATGTGAAAGAACGGAAACAATTTAAAAAAAGCATTGCTGAATTTCCGGCAACCAAGGAAAAACTCGCATCGATGGCCGCGCAAATCTATGGAACAGAGTCTCTGCTTTACCGGACCGCTGGTCATATTGAAGCTTCTCTTCACGGCCACTACGATTCAGAGGATCAACGGGCAACGGCTAAGGCGATGAATGAGCATAAGCTTGAAGCTGCAATTTGTAAGGTCACGGGTTCAGAAACGCTTGACGAAGTGGTAGATGAAGCGTTGCAGTTGCATGGAGGAGCGGGGTTCATCAAGGAATACCCGATTGAACAAGCCTATCGTGATTCTAGAATTAATCGAATCTTTGAAGGAACGAATGAAATCAACCGTCTCTTAATTCCAGGTGCCTTTTTTCAGAAAGCAGCTAAAGAGGAATTTGACGCAGCATCACTGATGGAAAAGGCGGAGTATTCACTTAAAAATGGCGGATATAAACAATCGGACCCTTGTAAAGAAGTTGTCGCTCTCATGAAGGATCTGTACCTTGTCTGCGGGGGAGCGGCTTATCGCATGTATGGAAAATCCATACAGGGTGAGCAGGAAATATTAATGAAGCTCGCTGATCTTGCTATAGATATATATCGTGTCGAGTCTGCGGTCTTAAGGACAACAAAAGCGGAACATGCGAAAGATCCAAGCCTTCCACTAAAAGAAATGATGACCTATACGTTAATTGAACAGTCCGCATTGAACGTCCAGCGCACCCTTACCCAACTCTTGTCCACCTTGCTGCAAGGGGAGGAACGTGTTCAAACGTTACGTCATATCCCCGTGCTATTGAGTGAGTACCAATGGGAAGGAGCGGTGGAAAGAAACCGTCAACTTGCCGATCGAATGATTGCAGCCGGTCAGTATGTATCATAAAAAAGGAGATGATCGAAATGAAACTAGGAAATGATCACTTGAGTGTGGATATAAAAGGGCCCGTATTATCCTGTGTACTGAACAGGCCGGATGCCTTGAATGCTTTTTCGGATCAAATGATTATCGGGCTCCAGAATGCCCTTGATGAAGCTGAACGTAATGATGATGTGAAAGTTGTGGTTCTATCAGGTGCCGGGAGGTCTTTTTCCGCTGGTGGAGATGTCAAATCCATGGGGACAGCTGATGCGCAGCATTTATATGACCACGTTGGGGAATTGAATCGATTGATTTTGAAAATTAAAGATTTAGCCAAACCAGTGGTCGCGGTAGTTCATGGCTACGCAGCAGGGGCTGGTTTTAACCTAGCCCTTGCCTGTGATCAGATTCTGGCAGGGGAAGAAAGTAAGTTTGTTCTAAGCTTTGCTCAAGTCGGACTTGTTGCGGATGGTGGCGGACATTACTTTTTATCCAGGTTGCTTGGTCCATACCGGACGAAAGAACTTCTCTTCCGTGCAGAACCTATCCCTGTTGAAACAGCTGCCGAATGGGGACTTGTGAATCGTGTGATTCCACTAGCTGACTTAGAAGAGGAGGCCATGAACTATGCTCTTGCTCTTTCCAAAGGACCGGGCAGAGCCATGGGGATGATGAAAAAAATCGTGGATCAGGCCGATCGCTCGGACTTAGCTACGATACTTGAACAGGAGCGGATCACTCAGACGATGATGGTTTCAACGGAAGATCACAAAGAAGGCGTACAGGCATTCAAGGAAAAGCGCAAACCTAATTTCGTAGGGAAATGAGGAGGATGACAATGAAAGCCATACAGTTCAAGGAATATGGAGGCCCTTCTGTATTAGAAAAAGTGGATGTCGATCGTCCAGAGCTTGAAGCTGGGGAAGTCCTTCTCAAGGTTCATGCTATTGGAGTGAACTATGCGGACACAGCAAGGCGTGAAGGGGCGTATGTTGTACCTACCCCTCTTCCCTTTATTCCAGGAGCGGAGGTAGCCGGGGTTGTAGAAGAAGTTGGTGAAGGGGTAAGCCGAGTCTCTAAGGGAGACCGTGTCGTGACTCTCGTCGGCTCAGGAGGCTATGCGGAATATGTGAAAACGAAGGAGAGTACTTTAATACCTATTCCGAACGAAGTGACAGATGAAACGGCTGTTGCTCTCCCCTTACAAGGGTTAACCGCTTATCATATCCTTACCACAATGGGGAGGTTGGAAAAAGGGGAAACCGTCCTCGTTCATGCAGCGGCTGGTGGTGTGGGTTCTCTCGCTGTGCAACTCGCCAAACATTTTGGCGCAGGTAAAGTGATCGCAACAGCAAGCTCAGAAGAAAAGTTGAAGCTTGCCCGCGATTTAGGGGCTGATCATGCGATCAATTACACCCATCCGAATTGGCGTGAGGAAGTGTTGGAGGTGACGGATGGAAGAGGTGTAGATGTGGCTCTTGAAATGGCAGGAGGCGATATC
The DNA here is from genome assembly GCF_035818575.1 of Halobacillus sp. HZG1. NCBI lineage: Bacteria > Bacillati > Bacillota > Bacilli > Caryophanales > Bacillaceae > Halobacillus > Halobacillus sp. HZG1. The sequence goes on along the minus strand of NZ_JAYLVQ010000047.1, from coordinate 2,794 downwards.
TTTCACGAGACCGTCAAGTGTATGAGAGCATTCGGAAGAGTGGTTGTTTATGGGGTGGCCAGCGGAGATCCAGCTCAAATGTACCCCTCTGGATTAATGAACCGAAACTTATCGGTTATCGGATTTTTCCTGCCACAGATAATGAAAAAACCCGTCCTTTTTGAAAAGAGCTTGAATCACTTGTTGAAAATGATTAAGTCGGGAGATTTGGAGTTGACCGTTGGCGGGGTGTTTCATTTAGACGAAGCGGCTCATGTGCATGAAGTCATGCAAGCTAGAAAAACAAAAGGAAAGCTGGTATTAAAGCCATAAATACAAAAGTACGACAGACTTGTTCTGTCGTACTTTTTTTGCAGGAACAAGGGAGGATGTTGTCGAATACAGATGACCACAGATGAAAAGGGGGAGAAGACTAATGTTTGAACACAGAATCGATGACGAGTTATCACTGAAAATGATTGACCACCGCGACGCGGAAGAGCTGTTTAAGTTATCGGATCGTTCCAGAGATCACATACAGGCATGGCTTCCATGGATCCATTTCACGAAAGAGGTCGAAGATACAAGAAATTACATAAAGATGAGCTTACGCCGTTATGCGGAAAATAACGGTCTGACCGTTTGCATCCTTTACAAGGGGGGAATTGCCGGTGTCGTTGATTTTCATGAGATCGATGAGAAAAACAAAGTGACCAGCATCGGGTACTGGATGGGAGCTGATTACAAAGGCAAGGGGCTCCTTACACGATCATGTGAAGTGTTGTTCGACTATGCGTTTGAAACGATAGGGATGAACCGCATTGAAATTCGAGCGGCAGCTAAAAATAATAAGAGCCGGGGAGTACCGGAGAGGTTGGGTTTCAAGCAGGAAGGTGTCATCAGGCAGGCAGCCCGACTTTATGAAGAATATACAGATCATGTGGTATATGGAATGTTAAAAGAGGATTGGGTGAAAAGGGAGGGGATCAATTGAATGTCACCTCTGTAGAACATATTCAAAAAAAGAGCCCGGTAAAAAAGGAATGTGAAGATGCCTTTGTTTTAAACCCACAGGCTGGTATTTATGGCGTTTTGGATGGGGCTACTCCCCTTGTCTGTTTTGAAGATGAAGCAGGCCACAATGGAGCCTACCTTGCTGCACAAATTTTCAAAGCTAAACTGGATCAGTTAAGTGGTGGTGAAGGGTTAGCTCAAGCGGTAGAAGAAGCGAATATTCATCTCCGGGAAGAGATGGAAAAGTACGCAGTACAAGTAGATCTCGGAGAAGAACGCTGGTCCACATGCGTGGCTGCAGTTGAAGTCATGAATGACCATATTCAATATGTGCAGCTGGGAGACTCTATGATCCTCATAGAGGATGAAGAGGGTAAGGTTACTGTCCTCACATCGGACTCTGTAAAAGGAATTAGCGAAAGGGCCAAGCAAAAACGTGCAGAAGGAAGAAAGGCTGGGGAGGAAATCCCTCCTGAGAGTTATTATGATATACGAATGAATAAGCTCCGCTATAACCGACGGCTCGCAAATGTGGAAGGTGGCTATACTGTTGCTAATGGTATGCCTGAAGTGATGGACTGCCTTGATCAGGGAACGATAAGTAGAAGAGGGGTTCGCAGCCTCTTACTGATTTCTGATGGACTCTTCCATCCGAAACTTTCCCTTGAAGAGACCTATCATAGAATTCGGGAAGTAGGATTGGAAGCTTATGTTCAGGAATTGACGGAGCACTTAAATAAACACGCTCTCCATATTGATGACAGAACAGCAGTCTGGATCAAATTAAAAGAAGTGCCTCCTTTATAAAGGAGGCACTTCTTATTGGGGCGCTCAAGTAACGATAGCCAGAACGAAACCGTCATATCCTTTACTTCCTACCGTCTGAAAGGCTGTGGAATCCAGGTTTGGATGGTTATTGAGTAAATCAAACATCTCTCGTATACCGATAATACTCTTATCATTGCTTTCCGCATCAAGCAGTCTTCCATCACGAACAACATTGTCTACTAAAATCGTTGTTCCAGGCTTAGATAATGTAAGGGCTTCTTTGATATAGCGGGGGTTATTATCCTTATCTGCATCGATAAAAATGAAATCAAAGGGTTCACGCCCTTCCAAAGTAGGCAAGGAATCTAGTGCGGGGCCGACAATCACTTCTACTTTATCTTTCACACCCGCTATTTCGAGATTGTTTGAGGCCACTTCCGCGTGCTTCGGATTGAATTCGAGTGTCGTGATATGACCATCTTCAGGGAGGGCTTTCGCCATCCAAATCGTGCTGTATCCACCGAGTGTACCGATTTCTAATACATGTTTTGCTGTTTTCATCTTTACGAACAGCTGAAGCATCTTTCCCTGGGCTGCGGACACGTCAATAGAAGGGAGTCCTGCTTCTTCATTTGCCTTTAGCACATTCTCCATGACAGCATCTGAAGGGATTAACTGATCGATAAAGTATTGATCCACTTGTTTCCAAGTCTCCAGGTTACTCAATCAAACCACTCCTTATGTATAGGTTTCTTCCAGTGTAATCCTCATCCAATAAAAACTCGAGCAAAAAGGTACTTTATATTACCAATCCCTTATTAAAGTAAATGGCAGGTTTCTTGAAGACTCAGTTTCGAGATGTTTTTGAGTGGATGGGGGCTGCGGGGAATGACTCGCTTTCCGCGGGAGCGCGGTGAGCCTCCTCGGACTGCGTCCTGTGGGGTCTCACCAAGCACTTTTTTCCCGCAGGAGTCTCGCCATTCCCCTCCACCCTCTTGCTGGAAGAAATTCTCGAAACTACCTTCCAGCAAGA
>NZ_JAYLVQ010000046.1:0-32225 GCF_035818575.1 Halobacillus sp. HZG1 | reverse complement strand
CTTTCCATGGGGCGGGCGGTGAGCCTCCTCAGGCTACGCCTTCCGGGGTCTCACCTGTCCCACACGTCCCATAGGAGTCTCACCGTTTCCCTCCGCCCCTTTCCCATGAAATAGATTCTCGAAACCAACACTAAAAGGGCAGATCTTATGATTTTGATAGGTGGATTATAGAACCCCTGCACTTATAAGTAAGGATCTCATCCTTCCCACCTAGGCAGGCGTAAAGGGCTTTGTATCAAGTATTTACGTTTTCTAAACGTCCAATGGATAGAGTGTAGATCATCCACTTCCCATAACCATACGAGCTGATTTTTTAAGTAGTGGTTTCGAGATACTTATATGGCAAAGGGGCGGAGGGGAATGGCGAGACTCCTGCGGGAAAAAAGTGCAGGGTGAGACCCCGCAGGACGCAGTCCGAGGAGGCTCACCGCGCTCCCGCGGAAAGCGAGTCATTCCCCGTAGCCCCCATCCACTCAACAAAAGTCTTGAAACTGAGTCTTCAACTAAAGGAAGATTATATGGGGGATCGGGTGGCATTTTAGGTGAATCAATATAGGGGGGGGATCGTAACATAAAAAGAAGCTTGCATGACAAGACGCATGCAAGCAAAAACTATTTCTGTATCATACATATCGAAAGGTTGTGGGAAAAATGAAAGAAGTCATTTTCGCATTGTTGACAGGGTTCATTGTAGGTCTTGTTTTTGCAGGGTTCAAGTTACCAATTCCAGCTCCGCCTGCTTTTGCCGGAGTGGCAGGGATCATCGGGATTTACCTTGGTTTTAAAGTAATGGCATGGGCGGGCCCGATGCTTGCTGAATTTTTCAAGTGAATACATTATAAGAAAGGCCTCAACCATACGGCGATTCTCTGATTCAGACGGGTAGTGAATGACCGCCTTTTTAACCAGTGGTCATCGAAGGGAATGGCATCCGCGGCATCCTCAAAGTAAGCCGTTCTCAAATCACAAATGAACTCCTCATCATACACATAAGTGTTGATTTCTTTGTTCAAGAAGAAGCTGCGTCGGTCGAAATTGGCGGTGCCGATATCGGCAAATGTTCCATCAACCATGACGACCTTCGAATGGTAAAATCCTGCATCAAACAATCGAACGGAAGCTCCCAAGTCGTATAATTCTTTTAAATAAGGAATGGCTGCTGGTTTTACAAATGGATGGTCCGCCTTCATCGGTACCATAATGTGAAGATCGACCCCTCTTGCGATCGCCTGTTTTAAGCCTGTTTGTAACTTTTCTGTCGGGATGAAATAAGGCGTTCCGATCAAAATTTCTTTTCCAGCTGAATCGATCATTTTTGCAAATTCCTCTTCCAGCTCAACCCCGTCCGTCGCCATCATGTTCATCTTATAATCTCCTTCACCGGAAGGCTCACAAGGAGGCAGTGTTTCTCCTGAAGCCAGGTACCAGTCATCCAGCATCACTTTATGGATTTCACAAACGACAGGTCCCGTCAGACGGAGGTGATAATCTCTCCAATCGCCGAATTTTGCTGACTCTCCAATGTAATTCTTTCCGATGTTGAATCCACCTACATATCCAATTTTTCCGTCAATAACCGTAATTTTTCGATGGTTTCTCCTATTTAATCGATAAAAAAAGAAGGGGAATCCGGGAGTTTCGGCGAAATAGAAGTCAACACCTGCATCCTTCAATTTCTTTCTGGCTGACTTATTTATTTTGTACCCTCCGAGCCTGTCGACAAGCAGACGGACAGGAACACCGTTTTGAGCCTTGTTCTTCAACACATCTAAAAAGTTTTCACTAATGTAATCGTTATCGATTAAGTAGAAATAAACATCGACTTGTTCTTTCGCTTCCGAAATTTCCTGGAACATCTGCTCATACAAAACTGAGCCATTTTTATATAATTTATAGTTGCCGGTGGTTTCCGGCAAAGGAAGGGGCCTATGATTTTTTTTGTGATTTGCCCGTCCCATTTTGAAGTCGAGATACAGGAATAAGATAAACAAAATGATGAATAGAATGATTGTGACGAGCATCTTTCTTCCCTCCTAAAAATATCTTCCTGATAGTTTCCCCGTTTTTACAGGTTTCAAAAGGAAAAACAAGAAAAGATGTTGACTGAATGCTCATTCATAATTTATAGTAAAGCTATAAGATTCAGAAAATTTTAAGATTCCTTGTCGATTTTCTGATCGGAGAAAAGGGAAGTCGCCATCGAGCGACAACAACAAAGAGGGGGAGAACCAATGAATCCGTTGTTGGTGGCAAACTGGATTTTATTCCTTGGCGTCCTTGTCTACGGCCTGTACTTGTTCGTCCGTGTCGTTCAGACTCGCATCGCTTACATTAAACTGGGGAAAAAATTCGAGTATGACAGACAGCTGAAGAGGCGTTTGCAGAAGATTTGGATTTACGTATTCGGACAAAAAAAGCTATTGAAAGATAAGAAGTCGGGCATCATTCACGTCATGATGTTTTATGGTTTCATCCTCGTCCAATTCGGGGCGATCGACTTTATTTGGAAGGGACTGGCCCCAGATTCTCATCTGCCTTTAGGACCTTTCTATCCAGGTTTTACATTCTTCCAGGAAATTGTGACACTGACCATCCTTGTCGCTGTCATATGGGCGTTCTACCGCCGTTACATTGAAAAATTGGTTCGCTTGAAGCGTGGCTTTAAAGCAGGACTTGTCCTTATTTTTATCGGAACATTGATGGTTACTGTACTTGTAGGAAATGGTATGGGTCTCATCTGGCATGGCCATGAAGGAGCATGGACAGAACCTGTTGCGTCCGGAATTGCAAGCGCTTTCGGTTGGCTGCCGCCTGCAGCTGCAGCGACTGTGTTCTTCATCATGTGGTGGATTCACCTGCTCATCCTGCTTACATTCATGGTTTATGTACCTCAATCGAAGCACGCACACCTGATTGCTGCACCGGTCAACGTGTTTCTGAGCCGTGAAGAACCACCAGGGAAACTGAAACCGATTGATTTTGAAATGGACGAAGATGCGGATGAAGAAGACGTATCTTTCGGAGTTGGAAAAATCGAAGACTTCAACCAACTGCAGATGATTGATTTTTATGCCTGTGTCGAATGTGGACGTTGTACGAATGTTTGTCCTGCTTCAGGCTCCGGTAAAATGCTTTCACCGATGGATTTGATCGTTAAGTTGAGAGATCATCTGACGGAAAAAGGGGCGGCTGTGACCGGCCAATCTCCCTGGGTGCCTGCTTATGCGTTTTCTGGAACAGAAGGAAATACGCTCGCCCAGATGTCACGCTCCCAAGGGTCAGATGAAGCGGCAGCTACACTTGATGCAGTCAACAATAAGAGTTTGATTGGAGATGTCATCACAGAAGAAGAACTTTGGGCTTGTACCACTTGTCGGAACTGTGAAGATGCCTGCCCGGTCATGAACGAACACGTCGATAAGATTATCGACCTTCGCCGTTACTTGGTTTTGACAGAAGGAAAAATGGATGCCGATGGACAGCGTGCGATGATGAACATCGAACGTCAAGGAAATCCGTGGGGACTTTCTAAGAAAGAACGTGAAGACTGGAGACAGTTGGATGAGGATGTTCAAATCCCTACTGTAAAAGAATTGAAAAAATCAGGTGAAGAATTCGAATACTTATTCTGGGTCAGCTCGATGGGCTCTTACGATAACCGCAGCCAGAAAATCGCCATGGCTTTTGCGAAATTGATGAATGCCGCGGGTATCAAATTTGCGATTCTTGGTAACAAAGAGCAAAACTCCGGAGACACGGCTCGCCGTATGGGGAACGAATTTCTTTTCCAGGAGCTTGCTGAAAAGAACATGAAAGAATTCGAAAAACATAACGTGAAGAAAATCATTACGATTGATCCACACGCCTACAATATTTTCAAAAATGAGTACCCGGACTTCGGACTTGAAGCAGAGGTTTATCACCATACGGAAATGCTTGCCGAATGGTTGAAAGAGGGACGCTTGAAACCAGAAGGAGTCGTGAAAGAGAAGATCACCTATCACGACAGCTGCTACCTCGGCCGCTACAACGAAGTGTATCAGCCGCCGCGTGAAGTACTTGAAATGATTCCTGGCGTCGAAGTGGTGGAAATGAAGCGTAACCGTTCCAACGGCATGTGCTGTGGAGCCGGAGGCGGTATGATGTGGATGGAAGAGAAATCCGGAAACCGTGTCAACGTCGCCCGGACCGAACAGGCGCTAGAAGTGGAGCCGACAATGATCTCAAGTGGATGTCCGTTCTGTCTGACGATGCTTTCCGATGGAACGAAAGCGAAAGAAGTGGAAGAGGAAGTCAGCACAATGGACATCGCCGAAATCCTCGCAAAATCCATGTTTGATAAAACAGAAGAGAAAACCGCTTAATCAAACGTTTGACCAATATTTTGACCGTCGAAGTCTCCCGTTAAAAGAAAAAATAGTATGAAAATTGTGGAAAGTGTACAGCATTTTATGTACACTTTCCTTATGGGACGATTTTGAGCGAGCGTTCAATCGTCAATTTTGAAAGCGTTATCAATTAGAGGAGGAATAAACATGCGTAAAACTGTAATTGTTGCTGGAGCCCGTACCCCTTTTGGAAAACTCGGAGGATCCCTTGCACCTTTGACAGCTGCACAGCTTGGGGGAATCGCCATTAAGGCAGCTTTGGAACGTGCGAATGTGAAAGCAGAAGATGTGGATGAAGTCATTATGGGGACCGTTCTTCAAGGCGGGCAGGGACAGCTTCCTTCCCGACAGGCCTCCAGAGAAGCAGGGATCCCTTGGGATGTAAAAACAGAAACCGTCAATAAAGTTTGTGCCTCTGGTATGCGAAGTGTGACGATGGGTGATCAGTTCATCCGTTTAGGTGAAGAGGATATCATCGTTGCAGGTGGTATGGAGAGCATGAGCAATGCTCCTTATTTCATGCCGAAAGCACGCTTTGGATTCCGCATGGGTGACGGTGCCGTCAAGGATATGATGGTGCATGATGGGTTGACATGTTCGTTTGAGAATGTCCATATGGGCAATTACGGTAACCGGACGGCTGAAGAATTTGAATTAACAAGAGAAGCGCAGGATGAATGGGCTTATCGCAGCCATCAGAGAGCCGTGAAAGCCATAGAAGAAGGAACACTTGGTGAAGAAATTACAGCAGTCGAAGTGCCACAAAGAAAAGGCGATCCGAAAGTCGTTGATACAGATGAGGCTCCACGTAAAGGTACAACGGTGGAAGCATTGGCAAAACTTCGTCCTGTTTTCGACAAGACGGGAACGATCACGGCAGGAAATGCTCCAGGAGTCAACGACGGAGCTTGTGCCATGCTGCTCATGTCTGATGAAAAAGCGCAAGAATTAGGTGCGGAGACACTGGCTACGATTCTTGCACACGATGAAATTGCTGTTGAAGCTCAGGATTTCCCGCAGACGCCCGGCCTTGTCATTAATAAATTGCTGAAAAAAGCAGGGAAAGACATGGAAGAAATCGATCTATTTGAAGTAAACGAAGCGTTTGCTGCGGTTTCCTTAGCCAGTGGCAAAATTGCAGGGCTGGATCACGAGAAAGTGAACGTCAACGGTGGAGCTGTAGCGCTGGGACACCCGATTGGAGCCAGTGGTGCGCGTATCCTTCTCACCCTTGCTCACGAATTAAAACGCCGCGGCGGTGGACTTGGAATCGCAGCGATTTGTTCAGGTGGAGGTCAAGGAGACGCTGTATTGATCGAAGTACCGAAACAATAAGGGGGAATGCGGGATGACAATCAATCAAGTCATGGTCATAGGAGCAGGCCAGATGGGGGCTGGGATTTCCCAGGTTTTTGCTCAGGCCGGATTGCACGTAAAAATGAATGACATGAGCCAGGATGCCTTGGATCAAGGTCTTGCAGGCATTGAAAAACGCCTGAAGCGGGCGGTTGAAAAAGGAAAGATGACCGAAGAAGATCAAAAGGCAGCATATGGACGCTTAGAGACAACGACCAACTTGAAGGACGCCTCGGACTGTGACCTAGTTGTGGAGGCTGTCGTTGAGAACATGGATGTGAAGGTGAGCGTTTTCCAACAACTAGATGAAATTACCCCTTCACATGCCATCTTGGCAACGAATACATCATCCTTACCGATTACAGAGATTGCTGCGGCGACCAAACGTCCAGATCAGGTCATCGGTATGCACTTTATGAACCCTGTACCGGTCATGAAGTTAGTGGAAATCATTCGTGCCATCCAAACGAGTGATGAAACATATCAGGCGATTGAAGATATGACGAAGAAACTGGAGAAAACGCCTGTCGAAGTCGAGGACTTTCCAGGGTTTGTCTCCAATCGTATTTTAATGCCGATGATCAACGAGGCAATCTATACGGTTCACGAAGGAGTAGCATCGCCTGAAGATGTGGATGCGGTCATGAAACTCGGGATGAATCACCCGATGGGACCACTTACGCTTGCTGACTTTATCGGACTTGATACGTGTTTATACATTATGGAAGTCCTTCATGAAGGATTTGGTGACAGTAAATACCGCCCATGTCCGCTGTTACGTAAGTATGTCAAAGCAGGATGGCTTGGGAAGAAATCTGGACGTGGTTTTTACACCTACGATTAACGTGTAAAGGGGAGAACGAGAATGAATTTGCAGTTCACGGATGAACAGGAAATGATGAGAAAAATGGTTCGCGATTTTGCGGAAAAAGAGGTGGCTCCTGCTGTTGAGCGTATGGAGAGGGAGGATCGGTTCCCTTCCGAGCTGTTACCGAAAATGGGCGAACTCGGGTTGATGGGTGTACCGATTCCAGAAAAATATGGCGGAGCTGAGATGGATTACATCTCCTATATCATCGCGATTCACGAACTTTCTAAGGTGAGTGCGACGCTTGGTGTCATTTTATCTGTCCACACATCTGTCGGCACGAACCCTATCTTATACTTCGGTACAGAAGAACAGAAAAACAAATACATTCCGAAACTGGCATCAGGTGAATATTTAGGAGCATTCGCACTGACAGAACCGAGTGCGGGTTCTGATGCAAGCAGTCTGAAAACACGAGCAGTAAAGCAAGGGGACCATTACATTCTCAACGGTTCTAAAGTGTTCATCACCAACGGAGGAAATGCAGATACATTCATCGTTTTCGCCCGTACGAATCCGGATGTGGAAACAAAGAGAGGATTGAGTGCGTTTATTGTAGAGCGGGAGACCCCCGGCTTTTCCGTAGGGAAGGCAGAGAAAAAGATGGGGCTTCACGGATCCAGTACCGTTTCCCTGAATTTTGACCAATGTGAGGTTCCTGCTTCGCAGCGGCTTGGAGAAGAGGGGGAAGGATATAAAATTGCGCTTGCCAATTTGAACATCGGACGAATCGGTATTGCCGCCCAGTCCCTTGGTATCGCGGAAGCAGCGCTTGAACATGCGGTCTCTTATGCCAAAGAGCGCGAGCAGTTCGGGCGTCCGATTGCGCATTTGCAAGGTGTTTCTTTCAAACTCGCCGATATGGCGACGGAAGTAGAAGCTTCGAAGCTTCTCGTCTACAACGCAGCTTCCCTTCAGGCGGCCGGGAAAAAGTGTGCGAAAGAAGTGTCAATGGCCAAACTGATGGCTTCCAAAACAGCAGTGAAAGCGTCGATTGAAGCTGTGCAGGTCCATGGCGGATACGGTTATACCGAAGATTATGCCGTCGAGCGCTTTTTCAGGGACGCCAAAGTTTGTGAAATTTATGAAGGTACAAGTGAGATCCAGAAAATCGTCATAGGCAATCATCTGATCAGAGACTAGGAGGATGACAGAATGAATTTTACTTTAACAGAAGAACAGGAAATGCTCAGAAAAATGGTACGTGATTTTGCTAAAAATGAAGTGGAACCAACAGCTGCAGAAAGGGATGAAGAGGAACGCTTCGATCGTGAAATTTTCGATAAGATGGCGGAGCTTGGTTTGACGGGAATTCCATGGCCTGAAGAATATGGCGGTATTGGATCGGATTTTGTCAGCTATGTCATCGCGGTTGAAGAACTTTCACGCGTGTGTGCTTCCACGGGGGTCACTCTTTCTGCGCACATTTCTCTAGCGAGCTGGCCAATTTATAAATTCGGAACAGAAGAACAGAAGCAGAAGTATTTGACTCAACTCGCTTCAGGTGAAGCTCTTGGAGCTTATGCCTTGTCTGAACCAGGAGCAGGAAGTGATGTTTCTTCCATGAGGACACAAGCGAAACTTGATGGAGACCATTATGTGCTGAACGGAAGTAAAGTGTGGATCACCAATGGAGGAGTCGCGGACATCTATGTCGTCTTTGCAAAAACAGACCCGAATGAGGGCAATCGTGGCATCAGTGCGTTTATCGTAGAGAAAGATACACCAGGATTCACGACCGGAAAGAAAGAGAAAAAGCTCGGCATTCGTTCGTCACCAACGACAGAACTAATCTTCGAAGATTGTAAGATTCCGAAAGAGAACTTGCTCGGTGAAGAAGGTAAAGGATTCAAAGTAGCGATGATGACCCTCGATGGAGGTCGTAACGGAATCGCTGCTCAGGCCGTTGGAATTGCTCAAGGAGCGCTGGATGAATCTGTGAACTATGCGAAAGAGCGTGAACAGTTCGGGAAGCCGATTGCTCATTTGCAGGGGATTTCTTTCAAGCTCGCCGATATGGCAACAGAAATTGAAGCCTCTCGTTTGCTTACTTACCAGGCGGCTTATTTAGAATCAGAAGGACTGCCTTACTCAAAAGCATCGGCCATGGCTAAATTGTTTGCTGGAGACACAGCGATGAAAGTGACGACAGAAGCCGTACAGGTCCACGGAGGTTATGGCTACACGAAAGATTATCCGGTCGAGCGTTACATGCGTGATGCGAAAATCACCCAAATCTATGAAGGAACACAGGAAATCCAAAGGCTCGTTGTCGGCCGCATGGTTACTCAATAGAAGGTCAGCGTTATGCATCCACTGGCTGAACGAATCCAAAAGCAGGATATGAGGGCGCTTGCCCGAGCGATTACGTTGATCGAGAACGAAGATGAAGAAAAACTTTCACTGATGAGTGATGTTTTTTCTATACAAAAACAAGCGCATTACATTGGCATAACAGGTTCACCGGGAGCAGGGAAGAGCTCGCTGATCAATCAATTGCTCACCTTTTTAAGAAAGCAGAATCTCACCGTCGCTGTCATAGCGGTCGATCCGACCAGTCCATTCAGTGGAGGGGCACTGCTTGGAGATCGTACGAGGATGAACCAGCATTTCCTCGACCCCGGCATCTTCATAAGAAGCATGGCGACAAGAGGGAGCCTCGGTGGTTTAGCCCGGGCGACTAAAGACAGCATTCGTGTGTGTGATGCTTACGGTTTTGATGTCGTTCTCGTTGAAACGGTCGGTGTCGGTCAGTCTGAGCTCGATATTATGAAAGTTGTGGATACGACAGGGCTGGTGCTGACTCCTAATAGTGGAGACGTCCTTCAGATTTTCAAGGCGGGAATCATGGAAATCGCGGACCTCTTCATCATCAACAAAGCAGACTTGCCAGGAGTGAGGAAGCTAAAGTCCACCCTTGAAGAATACATGATGATCGTTCAACCAGAAGGATGGGAACCGCCCATCGTTCAAACGATTTCAACTGAAGCCAAAGGGATGGAAGAACTCTATGAAAGCATGAAAAGCCACCGTGAGTTTCTGTATGAGACGAACAAAGGGGCGGAACGACGCAAACAGCAGCTTCAGCTGGAAGTGTATGATTTGATTCGGGAAGAGATCTGGCGGGACGTCAAGGGTGAGATTGAAAAAGATGAACAGAAGCTCGAAGTTTTTCAAAACCCGGATACGGATCCTTATGAATTGGCCCGGTCCTGGTTTCGTGAATGGGTAAGGAAGGGGGAGTAAGTTTGGCTGAAAAACAAGTACCTTCAACCATTAAAGATGAAGCGCTCGTTTCTAAGCGTAGAAACCAGATGATCAAGGGTGCGGTCACTCTTTTTATAGAAAAAGGGTTCCATAAGACGACGACCCGCGAAATCGCCAAGGCTTCTGGATTCAGTATCGGGACCCTCTATGAATACATTCGAAAGAAAGAGGATGTTCTGTTTCTCGTCTGTGACTCCATTTATCAGCGGGTCAAAGAGCGGATGGAGGATGCCATTGATCCTCACCAGACGAGCGTACAAAGCCTGGTCCATGCCATTCGCTCCTACTTTCAATTGATGGATGATATGCAGGATGAAGTACTCGTCATGTATCAGGAAGTCAAGTCCCTGCCACGGGATGCTCAGGATTACGTGTTGCAAAAAGAGCGCGATATGGTGGCGATGCTCGAACAAGTCATCATCAACAGTCTTCCGGGAGAACACCCGGAGGAAGAAATCAAGCTGATCGCCAACAATATCTTTGTCCAAGGGCAGATGTGGGGATTCCGCCGCTGGATTCTTCAACGCACGTTCACCATTGAAAGCTACACCGATACACAGATTCAATTGTTGTTAAAAGGTCTCGATAAAGAAGAAACACTCCAATAGAAAGGAAGATCGGATATGGAACAACCGACAGTCTATAAGCCGAAAAACCCTGTCCGTTTCGTGACGTCCTCGAGTCTCTTTGACGGTCATGATGCATCTATCAATATCATGAGGCGGATTCTTCAAGCGACAGGGGCAGAGGTCATTCACCTTGGTCACAACCGTTCCGTTGAGGAAGTAGTCAATGCGGCCATTCAGGAAGACGCCCAAGGGATTGCGATCTCTTCGTATCAGGGAGGACATGTGGAATACTTTAAATACATGGTCGACCTGTTGGAGCAGAAGGGGGCAGGACACATTCGCGTTTACGGTGGTGGCGGAGGTGTCATCATCCCTCGTGAAATTAAAGAACTTCATGAGTACGGCGTAGCGCGCGTGTTCTCGCCTGAAGATGGTCGTACACTAGGCCTTCAGGGCATGATTAATTTAATGATCGAAGAATGCGATTTCCTGCCACCTCTTGATGTAGAAAAAGGTGTCGAGGGCCTCTCATCCGGAAATCATCAGTCCATCGCCCGTTTCATTACTTATGTAGAGAATACGCCGAAGAAAGAAAGGGAAGCCGTGGCGGCATTCGAGACGGCTGTTGAGAAAATACAGGAAAAAACGATTCCTGTTCTTGGAATCACAGGTACAGGGGGAGCGGGAAAGAGCTCGCTTACAGATGAATTGATCCGCCGCTTCATCAATGAAATTCCCGATAAGAAAATCGCGATTTTATCTGTCGATCCTACCAAAAAGAAAACAGGCGGGGCCTTACTAGGCGACCGCATCCGTATGAACGCCATTTTCAACCCACGTGTATATATGCGCTCTTTGGCAACCAGAGATGCCCGTTCCGAACTTTCAACAGCGGTTGAAGAAGCCATTCAAGTCGTTAAAGCGGCTGGTGTCGATTTCATCATCGTTGAAACAAGCGGGATTGGCCAGGGGGATGCAGCGATTACTGACATCACCGACTTATCAATGTATGTCATGACAGAAGAATTCGGTGCGCCATCACAGCTTGAGAAAATTGATATGATCGATTTTGCTGATTTTATTGTCATCAATAAATTTGAACAAAAAGGATCGGAAGACGCTTTTAATCAAGTGAAAAAGCAGTATCAGCGCAGCCATATGCTTTTCCATGAAGACGACAGCAAGTTCCCGGTTTATGGGACGATTGCAAGCCAGTTCAATGACCCTGGAACCAATACATTGTTTGCGGCGATCGTCGATCAGTTGAACGAAAGATTCTCCTGGGAAGATGAAACCTCTTTTTCCGGCCTTGAGAAGGTAGAAAAGCAGAACGTCATCATTCCCAATGAGCGCAAACAATATTTACGGGATATTGCCTTGGCCGTCCGCAATTACCATAACGAAACAGAAGACCAGGCAGAAAAAGCGCGCAAACTCTATCAGCTGAAAGGTACGGTTGAGCTCGTAGAGGATGAGGCAACAAAAGAAAGTCTGCAGCGCTTGATTGAAGATTACGAACGCCACCTTTCCCGTGATGCAAAAGAGAAGCTGGAAGACTGGGATGCCCTTCACGAGCGTTATAGCGGAGATACGTACACCTTCAAAGTGCGTGATAAAGAAATTACTATGGATATTACGACAGAGAGCCTGAGTGGAACGAAGGTTCCGAAAGTCGCGCTTCCGAAATATACCGACTGGGGCGACCGTCTGTCGTGGCTGCTACGTGAAAATGTTCCAGGTGCGTTCCCGTTTACCGCCGGAGTCTTTCCATTCAAGCGCAAAGGGGAAGATCCGAAGCGTCAGTTCGCTGGGGAAGGAACGCCGGAACGGACCAACCGACGCTTCCATTATTTATCGGAGGGAGACGAAGCGAAACGTCTGAGTACAGCTTTCGATTCTGTCACCCTATATGGAGAGGATCCGGATGAGCGCCCGGATATCTACGGAAAAGTCGGAGAGAGCGGTGTCAACATTTGTACGCTGGAAGATATGAAGAAACTGTACGACGGATTTGACCTTGTCGACCCGTCCACATCTGTTTCCATGACGATCAATGGTCCGGCACCGATCATTCTTGCTATGTTCTTCAATACTGCCATCGATCAGCAACTTGAAAAGTTCAAGGAAGAAAACGGCCGTGAGCCGAATGCTGAAGAAGCGGCGTCCATCAAGAATCAGACCATCAATGTTGTCCGCGGTACGGTACAGGCAGATATTTTAAAAGAAGATCAAGGACAGAACACATGCATCTTCTCCACTGAGTTCGCGCTTCGCATGATGGGCGATATTCAACAGTACTTCATCGACAACGAAGTACGCAATTATTATTCCGTATCCATTTCCGGCTATCATATCGCGGAAGCAGGTGCCAATCCGATTACACAGTTGGCCTTTACATTAGCCAACGGGTTCACGTATGTCGAGTATTACTTGAGTCGAGGTATGGACATCAACAAGTTCGCACCCAACCTGTCGTTTTTCTTCTCCAACGGTTTGGATCCAGAATATACGGTCCTCGGTCGTGTAGCACGTCGTATTTGGGCGATCGTGATGCGGGATAAATACGGAGCTAACGAGCGAAGCCAGAAGTTGAAGTATCACATTCAAACCTCCGGCCGTTCCCTGCACGCGCAGGAAATTGACTTTAACGACATCCGTACAACATTGCAGGCGCTGATCGCCATCCAGGATAACTGTAACTCCTTGCATACGAACTCCTACGATGAAGCGATTACGACACCGACAGAGGAATCTGTTCGAAGAGCGATGGCGATTCAGATGATTATCAGCAAAGAGTTCGGGCTGACGAAAAACGAAAACTCTCTGCAAGGTTCCTATATCATTAGAGAGCTGACCGATCTTGTTGAAGAAGCGGTATTGCAGGAGTTTGAACGCATCAATGACCGCGGCGGCGTTCTCGGTGCGATGGAACGCCAGTATCAAAGAGGCAAAATCCAGGAAGAATCTCTTTATTATGAAGGGAAAAAGCATTCGGGTGAACTTCCGATCATCGGCGTGAACACATACTTGAATCCGAACCCGCCTTCTGAAGAGGAAATCGACTCCATGGAACTTGCACGTGCATCCAAAGAAGAAAAAGAGCACCAGATTACAGAATTACGCAACTTCCAATCGTCACATGAAAGTGAAGCCGGGGAAGCATTGAATCGTTTGAAACAAGCGGCTTCAGGTGGAGGAAACATTTTTGAAGAATTAATGGAAACCGTCAAAGTCGCGAGCCTTGGTCAAATTACGAACGCACTTTATGAAGTTGGCGGTCAGTACAGAAGGAATATGTAGCGATTGCTAATATATGTAGCGAAATCGCTAAAATAATGATGAAGCCAGTTAATATATAGTAGAAGGTCGCTAATATATTGTCTGAACCTGCTAATAAAAAAATTAGCCCTCGCTAAAATGCTAGCGAGGGCCATTCTTTTAGTGACCACCGACCTGATCATCGTCATGAGCCTGATTCACTTCGGTTACATAAGGTTTTTTCATTCCATACCATTCATAAGTAAGGTTATATGTTTCGCCTTCTTTTAACAGCATCCAAGTACTCGTATCTTTGACGTGGATTTTCTTGTCATCCACTTCTACAAAATAACCTTCATCATTATGAGTTTTAGATGTGATTTCTGCTTCTTCTTTATGTTCCTCATGGATCATACCGAAGCTTGTAAATAGCCAAATGCCTATGGCTAAGGCGGCGATAATGGAGGCCACCCAGTTAAAAGGATGATTTTGCACAGTTCGTCTCTCCTTCTCTCGATCAATTCTACTTTTATTTTAAATTAAAATAGCTGGAACACCAACCTATATGTCTATCCTCTATTTTATATCGAAAGTTTAAATTCATGTAGGTTTGGCTAGAAAAGGTAAGGAAGACTCTATTTGATTTTTATAAGGCCAAATCATATAATGGATGGTATGATTAAATGTGATTCGTATGCCCATGAGGTCACTTATTCTATTTTGTTTATATAAAGGAGTGCTGGACCGTGAGCTTAAAAGAAATGAGCCGAGAGCAAATTGAAGAAACTTCCATGATTGTACTGGCTACTAAAATCCTAGAAGAAGAACGTGAAGCGATTGACTTTAATGAAATCTTCAAGCGCATTGCAGACATGAAAGGTTTTACTGATGCGCAGAGAGAACAATACATCGCCCAGTTCTATACGGACATGAATATCGACGGTCAATTCATGACTATCGGGACGAACCGTTGGGGCTTGAAGAAGTGGTATCCGGTAGAGCAAATGGAAGAAGAGATTGCCAACCTTCCACAAAAACGTAAAAAGAAGAAGAAAAAGAAGAAAAAGCCTTCCAAGCTGCTTGAAGATGAGTTGGGTGTATCCGAATTCGATGATGCAGAAGAGGACGAGCTTGAGGATGACCTTGAGCTGACAGATGAAGATTTAGATCTTGATGATGACGATGACTTCGAAGGTGATTATGAAGAGGATGACCTGGATGAAGAAGAGGAAGAAATTGTAGAAGATGACATCAGTTTCATCGGAGATGACGACGAAGAAGAAGAAGATAAATAAGGTGGTTGACTTTTAAAAGTCAAATCAGTAGAATCTTATTTGGGCTCTTTAATTTCCTTAAACGAAATTTCCAAACGCTCCCCGAGAGAGGGGAGCGTTTTTTGTTTTTTATATACGATATCACAAGAGGCGCCTTGGTTATGGCTAAGGCGCCTGTGCTTTTGTATCATTCAGCGTCCAAGCTCCTCCTTCTGGCATGAAGTTTCGCCATGGAGCTCATCCTGGGCGCTTGTGGTTTTATGTAAATGCCCCTTATCAAATCGCAAGGATTAGTGAATAACTAAATAAGACAAATAGAGAAAGAGGGATTCAACGTGGCAACAAAATACATTTTCGTAACTGGCGGTGTCGTATCATCTTTGGGTAAAGGAATTACGGCAGCATCTCTAGGTCGTTTATTAAAAAATCGGGGCATGAAGGTAACGATCCAAAAATTCGACCCGTACATCAACGTAGACCCGGGGACCATGAGCCCTTATCAACACGGTGAAGTATTCGTAACTGATGATGGAGCTGAAACAGACCTTGACCTTGGTCACTATGAGCGTTTCATTGATATCAATCTGAATAAATTCAGCAACGTGACGACAGGTAAAGTCTATTCCAACGTGATTAAAAAAGAGCGTCGTGGTGATTATTTAGGAGGGACGGTCCAAGTCATCCCTCACATTACGAACGAAATCAAAGAACGTGTCTTCCGTGCGGGTCACGAAACGAACGCAGATGTCGTCATCACGGAAATCGGTGGTACGGTCGGGGATATCGAATCCCTTCCATTCCTTGAAGCGATTCGCCAAATCAAAAGTGACATTGGCCGTGAACATGTCATGTACCTGCACTGTACGCTTGTTCCTTACTTGAATGCAGCAGGGGAAATGAAGACAAAACCGACGCAGCATAGTGTGAAGGAACTTCGCTCCCTGGGCATCCAGCCGGATGTCATCGTCCTTCGTACAGAAATGGCGATTTCAGAAGATATGAAAGAAAAAATCGCTCTGTTCTGCGACATTAATAAAGATGCAGTGATTGAAGCTCGAGATGCTGATACCCTATACAATGTACCGATTACTTTGCAGGAACAAAAACTGGATGAGCTGACATGTCAGCACTTCGGTTTAGATTTACCACCAGCGGACATGACAGAGTGGAACAAGCTGATTGACCAAGTGAAAAACCTTCAGCACAAAACAACCATTGCGCTTGTCGGTAAGTATGTAGAGCTTCCGGATGCTTACATCTCCGTAGTAGAAGCATTAAAACATGCCGGTTACAGCTACGATTCCGATGTAGACGTGAAATGGGTGAACTCTGAACACTTGAACGCCCAAAATGTTGCAGATGCACTTCAGGGTGTAGATGGAATCCTTGTTCCTGGAGGCTTTGGAGACCGAGGAATCGAAGGAAAAATCGATGCGATTCGTTATGCGCGTGAAAACCATGTGCCTTTCCTTGGAATCTGCCTTGGTATGCAGCTCGCAACCGTCGAATTTGCCCGTAACGTCCTAGGCCTGAAAGGTGCGCATTCAGCAGAAATCGATCCGTCCACGGAGCACCCGATCATCGACCTTCTTCCAGAACAAAAAGAAGTGTCTGATCTTGGTGGTACCCTTCGTCTTGGAATCTATCCATCCCGCCTGCAGCCAGGTACCAAAGCGATGGAAGCATACGGAGAAGAAGTCGTATACGAGCGTCACCGTCACCGTTTCGAATTCAACAACCATTACCGTGAACAAATGGAAGCGGCAGGATTCAAATTCTCCGGTACAAGCCCGGACGGCCGTCTTGTTGAAATCATCGAGGTGGAAGATCACCCATGGTTCGTAGCCAGCCAGTTCCACCCGGAATTCAAGTCACGCCCGACCCGCCCACAGGAACTATTCCACGGCTTCGTCGGCGCAGCAATGAAAACCAATCAATAATAAATAAAAAAGAGCCGATGTCCCTGAAAGGGGGATCGGCTCTTTTTTTAAGAGTTCTTTAAGTATATGGCAGGATTGTGGAAGACTCAGTTTCGAGATGTTTTTTGAGTGGATGGGGGCTGCGGGGAATAACTCGCTTTCCGCGGGAGCGCGTTGAGCCTCCTCAGGCTGACGCCTTCCGGGGTCTCACCTAGCACTCTTTTCCCGCAGGAGTCTCGCCATTCCCCTCCGCCCCTTTGCTATATCAGAGTCTTGAAACCACTACTTAAGTAATCACCTTGTATGGTTATGAGAAGTGAATGATATAAACTTTACCCCGTTGACGTTTAGCGTACGCAAATACTTGAAACAACGCACTAAATGCCAGTCTAGGGGAGAAGGGTTGGAACCTTACAGGTGTTCTAATCATCCACTTCCTTCAACCATTCAAGCTGCCCTTTTTAGAAGGGGTTTCGAGACACTTATAAGGTAAAGGGGCGGAGGGAAACGGTGAGACTCCTATGGGACGTGTGGGACAGGTGAGACCCCAGTAGGCGTAACCTGAGGAGACTCACCGCCCATCCCATGGAAAGCGAACCTTTTCCCGGAGCCCCTAGAATCACACAAAAGTCTCGAAACTGAGTCATCAAGTCTAGGGAGTTTTAGTGAAAATAAAAAAGGATGGTAGGGACCATCCTTTTTTGTTGCTCCTGATGTGTTTTTCTTGGTTCTCTCTTTTAAGAAAGAGGGAAGTTAAGGTGTAATAGTAAGGATAGACCCAGGAGAAAACCATAAATGGTGTTCGTCTGCGCCGTTGCCTTCATGGCAGGCATCATTTCCAGTGGTTGTGTTTTTCCTATAAATCCCTGAATGGCTTTCGTTGCTTTTATTACACTAAAGAAGGTAATGATCGACCATAAAGGCAGTGTGCCCAAAATGATCAACACACCTGTCCAGATAAAGGCTGTAAGGAAAAGTGAACTCATGAAAATGATGGATCCTTTGTGGCCGAAAAGAATGGCCAGCGTTTTTCTTCCGTTTTCGGCATCTCCAACGCGGTCTCTGATATTGTTGGCTAACAAGATGGTCCCCACAAAAATGGCTACAGGAACTGAAACGATAATCACTTCAGCGGTAATTGATAAAGTTTGAATGAAATAACTGATTCCAATAATGATCGTTCCCATGAAAAATCCTGCGGTTATTTCACCAAATGGCGTATAGGCGATAGGTAATGGCCCTCCAGTGTAAAGATAGCCGAACAGCATGGAAACCAATCCGATGACAGCAATCCACCAGCTTGAAGAGGCACAAATGTAAACGCCTAGTACTCCTGCAAGTATAAAGAAAAGATAAGCTAATGAAAGTACCGTCTTAGGGTTTATACCGTCTCGCACAATGGTACCGCCGATTCCCACTGAACGTTCATTATCTAATCCGCGTTTATAATCATAATACTCATTAAACATATTCGTAGCTGCTTGAATGAGGATGGAGGCGAGCAACATGGCGGCAAACAACCAGAAGTTGATTGTTTGTTCCATAGCCGCAAGCATGGTCCCGACAAAAACTGGGACAAAGGCAGCCGTCAGTGTGTGGGGGCGCAACAGGCGCCACCATACTTGGAAACCTTCACGTTCATTCAAGGAAGCTTTTATGTTTTGGTTCTGAACAGAGCTCATTGGTGTTCTCTCCCTTGTCACTATACTCTCGTTATTATAACAGTTTAATTTTAGGGAAACCGTCCTGGAGTGTCAATCAATGTAAGAAAATGTTGGTTTTAAAGCAAGATTCCTTGAGTCAAGAGAAAAAAGAGAATAAAATAGAGAGTGATGCATGCACACAAAGGCGTCAATTTGCTGTGTGTGGAGAGAGTAGAAAACGTCCCTTAAAGAATGGGAGGAATATATATGCTTCATACGAAGGCCCCTCATATAGAAGAAATGATAGGGGAAGCTCTTCAGAAAGCACATCATCTTGGGGAACCTCTATTTATTAGTATAGTTGAACATATAGATGAACAAGATCCCTTTCAATTTTTTGAAACGGGTCTGCATATCGCTCAGCACCGCTCATTTTGGCAGAGTGCTGAAAATGATCTGACTATGGTCGGAATAGGCAAGGCCAGTCAATTGTATGCAAAAAGTAAACAACGGTTTCGTGAAGTCCAATCCTTGTGGAACCATCTGCAGGAAAATGCGATGCTGCATGATGATTACAATAAAAAAGGCACAGGAATGGTCGCTCTGGGTGGGTTCAGTTTTGACCCTGAACAAAAAGAGGCCACACCATGGGAAGCTTTTCCTGATAGCCAAATGACGATTCCTGCTTTTCTCCTCACGAAAGTAGATGGAGAGTCTTATTTAACGATCAATGCCCTGATTTTTCCTGAAGATCATCAACAACAGATCACTACTCAAATACAAGAGCATCGGGACCACCTTCTAAAGGAAGGTGAGTTGGCGGGTTCGCTGCCTGTCGTCGACCAGACCTTTGAGGTTGCTCCTGAGGCTTGGAAAGAATCAGTGAAAAAAGCGACGGATGATATTTCAGCAGGCTTGATGGAAAAAGTTGTCCTCGCAAGAGAGCTTCGCGTTACGTTCAAAGAGGACGTTCATATCACCGCTGTTTTAAAAGCTTTGGCTGATACCCAGCCAAACAGTTATATTTTCTGTTATGAAAGTGAAGGGGATTACTTCATTGGGGCGACCCCTGAAAGGCTTGCCAAAGTCGAAGACAGAGAACTTGTATCCACATGTCTCGCAGGGACTGTCCCACGTGGTAAGAGCCAGCAAGAAGATCTAAAACTAGGTGAAGAATTGCTTGGTGACCCTAAAAACCGTCAAGAGCATCAATTTGTAGTGGAGATGATCAAAGAAGCGGTAGAAGCCTGTAGCAGCCATGTAGAAGTACCTAGCAGACCTGTGCTTTACCCGCTCCGGAACCTGCAGCATTTGTACACACCAGTGAAAGCCGTATTGGATCAAGGCTATACTTTGCTTGATGTGATTGAAAGGCTGCATCCGACTCCTGCTCTCGGGGGAATGCCCCAGCAAGTTTCGGTAGAGTATATTCGTACAAATGAAACCTTGAACAGAGGATGGTATGCGGGGCCGATCGGTTGGTTTGACGCACAGGATAACGGTGAGTTTGCTGTAGCGATCCGGTCCGCTCTGATTCAGCAAAAGGAAGCTTCTTTGTTTGCTGGGTGTGGTGTAGTCGAAGATTCAGACCCTGAAGCAGAATATGCAGAAACAGCTGTTAAACTAAAACCGATGATGGATGTACTGGGAGGGTCAGAATGGGACATGTAGAAGCTCTATCGAAATATGTGACTCATTTTGTAGACCAGCTCGTGTTCTCGGGTGTCGAGCATGTCGTTATATCACCAGGTTCCAGGTCTACTCCATTAGCCATGACTTTCGCTGAGCATTCCGAGGTGAATCACTGGGTTCACCTTGATGAACGCTCAGCTGCTTTTTTTGCTTTGGGAATCGCTAAGCAAGAACGAAAGCCTGTCGCGCTTGTCTGTACGTCTGGGACGGCAGCTGCAAACTACTATCCAGCGATCGTGGAAGCTTATTATAGTCGGATCCCCCTCGTTGTGTTAACGGCTGACAGGCCGCATGAGCTGAGAGAGGTGGGGGCGCCTCAAGCCATTAATCAGATACAGATGTATGGCAACTATGTTAAGTGGTACCAGGATTTAGCATTGCCAGAGGAGAACAACTTTCCTTATGCAAGGCAACAAGCCGCTAGAGCAATGGAAGAGGCGGTTTCCGGGCAAGGTCCTGTGCATCTGAATATTCCATTCCGGGAACCCTTAATCCCGGACTTCGAGCTGGAAGAGGCGTGGCGTGGTAGCCTCCGGCCAATTCCGAAAGCTCAAAGGGGAAGTTTAGCGATGCCGGACGATCAGGTTAAGCAATTATTTGAACATCTGGCTAAAGGGGAGAAGGGGTTACTTGTTGTAGGGCCGCAAACGGATCCCCACTTAGCTGAGGCCGTTACGGAACTCGCCTCTCGTCTAGGTGTTCCTGTATTTGCCGATCCTTTATCACAGCTTCGTACAGGGAGTCATGATAAGAGGAATATCATTGAAAATTATGATGCTTTACTTAAATCTCCTTCGATTAAAGGTCAAGTGGTCCCCGACTACATCGTTCGGTTTGGAGCTATGCCTGTTTCCAAAGCTTACTTGAAATGGATCAAGGAATATAAAGAACAAATCGATCACTATGTGGTTGATGATCAGCGGGGTTTTCGTGAGCCTGCAGGCATTGGAGCGACTTTCATTTGGAGTGAACCCGTTAATTTGTGTGAAAGCTTATCCAGTTTTATGCCAGACGGGAACGTGGAGACATCGTGGCTTTCAAGATGGCAGCAGATGAACGTTTTAGCAAAGAATGAAATGCTGCTCGATCCTGAGCATTCGCTCAATGAAGGGCATGCAGTCGTTTATTTGGCAGAAACCATGCCGGATGATTCTAACCTTTTTGTAGGTAATAGTATGCCGATCAGGGATGTTGACAGTTTCTTCATGTCTTCTCCAAAGAATGTTCAGCTAATGGCGAACAGAGGAGCTAATGGAATTGATGGTGTGGTGAGTACAGCAATTGGAACAGCAGCCACAGGCAAACATACGACGTTATTGTTAGGGGATATCTCTTTCTTTCATGACTTGAACGGACTATGGATGGCAAAGAATAAGAAAATCCCGTTGACCATCGTTGTGATTAACAATGATGGAGGTGGCATATTTTCTTACCTCCCTCAATCCAAACATACCGCTCACTTTGAAGAGCTCTTTGGCACTCCTTTAGGTCTGGATCTCGGTCCAGTCATCGACATGTATGGGGGCACACACAGAAAAGTAACAACCTGGGAGTCTTATAAACGTGCTCTGGCTGAAAGTTATGCCAATCCAGCACTGAATATTGTTGAAGTGATCACGAATCGTGAGGACCACGTAGCGTTTCACAGAGAGCGATGGGCTAATGTAGAAAAAGCGGTTTTGAATTGGAGCGAGAGTTTATGAGAATGCGGGTGAACGATAGAGAATACTGGGTCGAGGATGAGGGGGAAGGACAGGCACTCCTTATGCTGCATGGTTTTACTGGCAGCACTTCAACTTTTGACTCCGTCACCTCCCGTTATGAAGGATCCTATCGGTTAATAAAAGTGGATTTGCCTGGTCATGGAAAGACAGGGGCCATCGGTATGGTAACAATGGAGCGCTTTTGCCGGGATCTTAAAGCGATACTGGATCATATGGGGTTAGAAAAGGTGTCCTTGCTAGGGTATTCCTTGGGAGGTAGAACAGCTCTATCCTTTGCTATGCTCTATCCGGAATATGTCGAGCGGCTAATACTCGAAAGTGCTTCTCCAGGTTTACCTACAACCGATGAACAATTGTCAAGGCAAGCAAAAGATAAAGGAATCTCGGAAAAATTGATGGAAGAAGGAATCGAATCGTTTGTAGACTTCTGGGAAAGCCTCTCCCTGTTCAATTCACAACGGAATCTTTCTGATGATGTGAAAGAAGGGTTGAGAAAAGAACGCCTGGATCAGACGCCTAAAGGACTATCTGAGTCGCTTCTAGGTATGGGGACAGGTCACCAGCCATCATGGTGGGATCAGTTATCTTCGCTCATTTGCCCGGTTTTATTAATCACAGGGGAAGAAGATGAGAAGTTCCGAAGCATCAATGAGGAAATGGCTCAACGTTTCGCTCATGCCTCTCATCGAGTCGTGAAAGATGCTGGTCACACCGTCCACCTTGAGAATCCTGGGATTTTTGCTAAAATTGTAGATGGCTTCATGATAAAATGAAAATTGTAGGAAAGCGTTTTTTCATGAGGAATATACGAACTGAATGTAGAAAAAGGAGGAAATACTATGTCTTTTGATTGGGTTAGTGAACGCGAATACGAAGATATTATGTATGAAAGATTTGAAGGAATTGCCAAGATTACGATTAACCGTCCGGAAGTTCGTAATGCCTTCCGTCCGCAAACGGTACATGAGTTAATTGATGCATTTGCTTATGCTCGTGATGACTCCCGAATCGGAGTTATTGTTCTTGCAGGAGCTGGTGATGACGCTTTCTGTGCTGGTGGAGACCAGAAAGTACGTGGCCATGGTGGTTATGTGGGTGATGACCATATCCCTCGTTTGAATGTACTTGATTTGCAACGTTTGATCCGTGTCATTCCGAAACCAGTAGTAGCGATGGTTTCCGGTTACGCAATCGGTGGTGGACATGTCTTACATATCGTCTGCGATCTAACGATTGCTGCTGATAATGCCATCTTCGGACAAACAGGTCCTAAAGTAGGAAGCTTTGATGCTGGTTATGGCGCAGGATTACTTGCTCGTATCGTCGGTCATAAGAAAGCCCGAGAAATTTGGTACTTGTGCCGTCAGTACTCTGCGAGAGAAGCGGAAGAAATGGGACTAGTCAACACAGTAGTACCATTGGAAGATCTTGAAGCTGAGACTGTACAATGGGGTCGTGAAATGCTTGAGAAGTCACCGACGGCTTTGCGTTTCCTGAAGGCTTCTTTCAATGCCGATACAGATGGTTTAGCTGGTCTTCAACAAATGGGTGGAGACGCTACTTTGTTGTATTACACAACAGAGGAAGCCAAAGAAGGACGCGACGCCTTCAAGGAGAAAAGAAAGCCTGACTTCGATCAGTTCCCTCGCTTCCCTTGATTCGTCTAAATATATGAAATCATGTAAGAAGGGGCATCCTGTAGAAAGGATTGCCCCTTTTGTGATTGAAGGGTCACGATAACAGAACAAAGTAAAGGAAGGGTTGAAATGGGCGAACGTATCCCACATTGGTTAGATAAACAGGCGTCATTAAATCCACAGCGTCCGGCGATAGAAACACCGGACGGTAGAACCATCAGTTTTTCCGAACTAAGGGAAAAAAGTCGGGGGATGGCCTTTGCTCTTATGGAAAGCGGGGTGAAGCAGAATGACCACGTAGCCTTATTAGCAAGCAACAGTACGATGTACGCGGTTTTCATTCACGCGTTAAGCTATATCGGAGCGGTAGCTGTTCTTTTGAATACGAGACTGACGCCCGCTGAAATTGAGTACCAGCTTACGGATGCTCATGTTTCACACTTATATTCTGAAGGAAGCCATATGCCGATTGCTGTAGAAGCGGTAAAAGATCTGAATCTTGACGTCCACAGCCTTGAGCATGTAAAAACGGAAAAAGAAGGACTTCAAGAACTTCAGACGGACCTTGATCTCGATGACGTTTACACCATGATGTTCACGTCAGGGACGACAGGGAAGCCGAAAGCAGTCATGCATACGTACGGTAATCATTGGCACAGTGCGCTTGCGTCGGCATTGAATTTAGGAGTCTATGAGAAGGACAAATGGCTGAACTGTTTACCTTTATTTCATGTGGGTGGCTTTTCAATTCTGATGAAAAGTGTCATTTACGGCATGCCGATTATGCTATTGGAAAAGTTTGATGACCGCATGGTTCAAGAGGCTATTCTGAATAAAGGGGTTACGCATGTGTCAGTCGTAACGGTCATGCTGCAGCGTTTATTAGAAACGCTTGATCATGGTACATATCCAGACCACTTCCGCTGTATGCTTCTTGGAGGTGGTCCTGTTCCGAAGGGAATATTGGAAAAGACATCAGCAAAAGGAATACCTGTTTTCCAAACCTATGGAATGACAGAAACTTCCTCACAAATTGCCACCCTCAGCCCGGAATTCGCTTTCTCCAAGCTTGGATCAGCAGGTAAGGCCTTAAGCTCTGCGCACCTTTATATAGACTGTAACGAGAGGGGAGAAGTTGGTGAAATCATCGTTCGAGGTCCCATGGTGTCGAAAGGGTATTACAACCGTAAGAAAAGGGAAGGCGATTACTTGCGGACGGGCGATCTCGGATTTGAAGATGAAGATGGATTTTTGTATGTCGTGGATCGGGTGAAAGACGTCATCATTTCAGGAGGGGAAAACATTTATCCGGCAGAGGTAGAAAGCGTATTATCCTCCATGCCAGGCGTAAGAGAAGCAGGTGTAGCCGGACACCCCGATGAACATTGGGGAGAAGTTCCTGCAGCATACATTGTAACTGAAGAGGGAATCAGCTTGACTGAAACAGAAGTGCTGGACTGGTGCAGAGAACGTTTGGCAAAATATAAATGCCCGAAAGAGATCCATTGGATCGATGAACTTCCGAGAAACGCTTCGAACAAACTATTACGTAGACGCTTGTCATCCTCCCCCATGCAAGGAGAAGACGAATGATAATCCATACCGTTCGTTTAAGGAGAGTTTCTTTACCACTCAAAACTCCCTTCATCACTCACCAGGCTAAATTAAAAGAACGTCCACTTATCATTGTGGAGGTGAAGGATGATGCAGGCCGCATAGGTTATGGAGAAGTAACAGCCTTTCCGGAACCTTTTTACACTTATGAAACGATTAATACTGCCTGGCATATTCTTGAAGACTTCCTGATTCCATCTCTCTTGAAAAATGGAGCGGACCACCCTTCTGATTTTGCAGAACAAAATGACGGGGTGAAAGGTCATCCGATGGCAAAAGCAGGTCTGGAAGCAGCTTTGTGGGATTTGTATGGGAAACAAGCAGACAGAAGTATGGGCGATTTACTTGGGGGGACGCGCTCATCTGTAAGGGCGGGGGCAGTCATCAGCTTGGGGGATTCGTTAGAAAAGGATGTAGCCAGGCTGAAGGAAGATGGCTTTCAAAGGTATAAATTGAAAGTGGTTAAAGGAAAAGAAAAGGAAGCGATAGAAAGAGTTCGACAAATCGATTCGGAACTTCCAATCATGATTGATGCTAACGGTCAATACAATCCCGAAGATATGAGTCATTTGCGTTCGATCGATGATTATGGGTTAACAATGATTGAGCAGCCTTTTAGGGCAGGAGATTTTTATTGGCACAGAAAGTTGCAGAAGGAAATGAAGACACCCATTTGTTTGGATGAGTCCATCATGTCCTTTCAAGATGCCTTCCAAGCAGTTGAACTTGGAAGCTGCCAAATCATCAACATAAAAATTAGTCGCGTCGGCGGGTTGACAGCAGCGATTCGAATCCATGACTTCTGTCAATCGCGGGGAGTACCTGTATGGTGCGGAGGGATGGTGGAATCCGGTATATCCAAAGCGCATAACCTTGCTTTAGCTTCCCTTCCAAATTTCACGATCCCGGGCGATTTGTCCGGTTCTACCAGGTATTTTCATAAAGATCTTGTTTACCCTGGAATTGTTATGCATGAAGGCACCATCGAAGTTCCTAAGAAAGCGGGAATGGGTATAAATGTGGATGTAGAATATTTGGATGAAGTAACGCTCACGTACAAGACGTTTTCTTGATCCACCTATTTGTAATAGGTTTCCTCTCTGTGGTTCACACTAGGGAAGAGGAGGGTGAACGATGGATAAGGATAAGTATTACATCAACATTGGAACTAGAGAAATCTCACTTAATCATGATGCAAACAATGACGATTTCACGATTTATGCGACAGAAGAAGAAGTGAAAGCTTTAAGAGAAGTTTTTGATGAGATTCATAATGCAGACGCAGAGTCTTTCTGGCGGTCGCACGTACCATTTAACCCCTATCATAATGATCATGCAAACGATGAAGCGGATCTTGATATGAAAAAAGCGTTTCAAAAGATTTATGACCTTGGAGATGAAACGACTAAACATCATATCACTGAGATGGGTGTATTGAATGAATAATTGAACCGCTTCTTAAACAAGAAGCGGTTCTCTATGCTGCATCAGAATATTCCGATCATATCTTCCATTTCCTCTGCGTGATTTAAAATGTTCTGAGGGATTTATGTACTGGTGTTTTCACCCATCCAACCCCCTGTAGGATTTGTGATGGACAAGCCTTGAATAGTATTGCTCTTTTTCCTGTCCCATAGTTTCAATAGTCTGGTGAAAAGCCTCAATGGTTGAATGAATGGGAATGCAACCGTCTGGAAGCCCGATGTTTCCTTGCTCGTCCATCTTGATGATTTGTTCAGTTTCCGTTTTAACAGCATAACGTTGTAAGTTTTGGTTAACCTCATAAGCTTCGAAGATATTCCCTTCAATCTTACCACCTTTTTCACTGGGACAAGCACTTAGGGAAAGGATCAAAAACAGACTCATCATTGTTACATAGGTTCGCTTAGCCATAATTGCTCCCCTTCTTTTGCTTTTTTTCTTGTAGGCATGAGAAGGATCAATTGATTCATGTTTCTGTATATTTTTACAATTTTTACAGGAAAGAGAGAAGTTTGTCTGCTGACCGGTTTGTATTTAGCGTGGCTTGTGGTACGATTTAAACAGGTGAAAGACAGAACGTATATCAAGGATTAAAGGCAGTTGAGCAGACATGAAAACATTTTATGATTATTACCACAACCCTGTCCGGTTATCTTTTGAGGATCATCCTTTTTCCGAGACGCCGAAACACGTGTGGGTGATATGCCGATACAAGGATCAATGGCTGCTCACCAAGCATAAAGATCGTGGTCTCGAATTTCCGGGTGGAAAAGTTGAAGAGGGAGAATCAGCGGA
Organism: Halobacillus sp. HZG1; assembly: GCF_035818575.1. Lineage (NCBI taxonomy): Bacteria > Bacillati > Bacillota > Bacilli > Caryophanales > Bacillaceae > Halobacillus > Halobacillus sp. HZG1. The sequence goes on along the minus strand of NZ_JAYLVQ010000046.1, from coordinate 4,739 downwards.
AGACGCCGCTGTTCGTGAAGTCAAAGAAGAGACAGGAGCCGTTATTTCTCATTTATCCTATATTGGTCAGTACCATGTAGAAGGTAAAGGGGGGACGGTCATTAAAAACGTGTATTTTGCTATGATTGATTCCATCGATGATCAGGATCATTACTTTGAGACGCACGGACCAGTATTGTTCCGTCATCTCCCGCGCAATTTAAAATCGAATGATCGTTTCAGCTTCATGATGAAAGATGAAGTGTTGCCCGAGTGCTTAAAAAAGGTAGAAAAGTTCAACTGAACTTTTCTACCTTTTTTCTTATGTTTATTTAACTATCTGTCAGGATAGATGAAGGCTCAGTTTCGAGGTATTTCCGTGGTTCATTACGTGGCTTCTGCGCCAGGAGTGGTTGGGAAGCTACTCGCTTTCATCGGGCTAGGCCCTGCGGATCTCGCCAATCTTCTTTCTCCCGCTGGAGTCCCGCAGCCCTAACCTACCGAACAATCGTCTCGAAACTGATTCTTCAAGAAAAGGGAGATTTTGTGGAGTTAGGTGGATGATATAGAGAAGGCGCCGTTGGATATCCAACGGCGCCTTCCTTTATATGAGGAGATGAGGAAACATGTGTTATGACCTGTGGTAGGTCGGTCCTGCTTTTTTGATTTCTTCGCTTGCATAAGTGAATTTCTTGAAGTTTTCGTGAAACTTGTTGGCCAAGGACTTGGCATTTTCATCATATGCATCAGCGTCTGCCCATGTTTTTCTCGGAGATAACACTTCATCCGGAACCCCGGGGCAGTGTGTAGGAATATTCAAGCCGAAAAATGGATCTTGATAAGTGTCAGCAGAGCTTAACTCTCCCTCCAATGCGGCATGAATCATGGATCTTGTATAGGACAATTTAATTCGCTGTCCTTCCCCATAAGATCCTCCTGACCAGCCTGTGTTCACCAGATAAACGTCTGCATTGAACTGGTCAATCTTTTCACCTAGCATTTCTGCATAAGTGGACGGCGGGAGAGGTAGGAATGGTGAACCGAAGCAGGCAGAAAAAGTAGCTTGTGGTTCTGTAATTCCTCGTTCAGTCCCTGCTAGTTTACTAGTATATCCACTCAGGAAATGATACATCGCCTGTTCTTTCGTCAACTTGCTGATAGGTGGTAGGACACCTGTTGCATCAGCTGTTAAGAAGATGATAGCGTTCGGATGACCAGCAATACTCGGCTGTACAGTATTGTCTATATGCTCTAAGGGATAAGCTGCTCGTGTATTTTCAGTGAGACTTGTGTCATTGTAATCGGGCTGATGGGTTTGTGGGTCCAGTACTACGTTTTCCAGTACAGAGCCAAAGTGAATGGCATCAAAGATTTGTGGTTCCTTTTCTTGAGAAAGGTTGATACATTTCGCGTAACACCCGCCCTCAATATTAAAGACCCCATAGTTTGACCATGCGTGTTCATCATCACCAATCAACCTACGTTTTGGATCGGCGGATAATGTCGTCTTTCCTGTTCCTGAGAGACCGAAGAATAAAGCCACGTCCCCTTCTTTCCCTACGTTGGCTGAACAGTGCATAGGCAGTACGTTCTTTTCAGGGAGGAGATAGTTCATGACAGAGAAGATGGACTTTTTAATTTCTCCTGCATACTCCGTACCACCGATTAAAACGATACGGTGTTTGAAAGAAATCATGATAAAAGCTTCTGAATTCGTACCATCAGTTTGAGGATTAGCTTTGAAGGTTGGAGCTGATACCACTGTAAACTCCGCCTCATGATCTTCTATTTCCTGCTCATCCGGTCGAATGAACATTTGCTGTGCAAATAAGTTGTGCCAGGCGAACTCTGTAAGTACTTGAAGAGGAAGACGGTATTTTTCGTCTGCTCCGGCATAGCCTTTAAAGACAAACAGTTCATTCTTTTCTTTTAAATAATCCAACACTTTATGATAGAGTTTTACAAACGTTTGATCATCTATGGGCTGGTTGACAGTTCCCCAGTGGACTTTATCTTGTGTTACATCATCCTGGACGATGAATTTATCTTTCGGAGATCTACCAGTATAAGTACCCGTCGTTGCCTGGATGGCCCCTTTTTCTGTCAGGGTACCTTCATTACGGTATAAAATCTTTTCCACTAAGTGTGGAACAGATAGCTGATGATGGACATGTTCTTGTGCAAGTAAAAGATTCAGTTCAGACATTTGATTTATGGTACTCATATGTGTCGACCCGCCTTTGCATTTAATTATGATCAACCTAATGTGAGATTAGTATAACACATTGAATTCTTTAGTCCATACTATACGTGAAAAAGCTTACATTTTATTTATTCTGAATTATCAAACGAAAAACCTGCTCTTTTGTTCAACAATCTGGCAGGATTGTGGAAGACTCAGTTACGAGACTTTTGTTGAGTGGAGGGGGCTGCGGGGAATAGCTCGCTTTCCGCGGGAGCGCGGTGAGCCTCCTCGGACTGCGTCCTGTGGGGTCTCACCAAGCACTCTTTTCCCGCAGGAGTCTCGCCATTCCCCTCCGCCCCTTAACCAAGTAAGGTTCTCTATACCACTATTTAGAAAATCACCTTGTGTAGTTATGAGAAGTTAATGATATAAACTCTATCCTAATTAACGTTTAGCATACGCAAATATTTGATACAAAGCACTTTATGCCCACCTAGGGGAGAAGAATTGGAACCTTACTTATGAATACAGCTGTTCGAATCATCCACTTCCCTCAACCATTCATGCTGCCCCTTTTAGAAGTGGTTTCGAGACACTTAAAAGGTAAAGGGGCGAACCTTTCCCGGAGCCCCTAGAATCCCACGAACATCTCGAAACTGAGTCTTCCACAATCGGGAGCTTATATGGAAGAGTGAATTATTTCTTACTTTGAAAAAAGTATCTAATAATATATGTGAATTTCATTCAAACGTTTACTAAATGCGAATACGTTAGAATGAGGTGGAATTCAATTGACAATAAATGAGGTTTTCGATACGATAACGAAGAACGGATACTCTCTTATCCAGAGTTGGTGGAGGGACAGGCCCTTTGAAACCCAGCAACCGTCATCGACATGACACGGTGCTAACCTGAAGCAAGGAGTACATGCTCCTTGGACGATAAGAGCGAAAGGAAGCAGCCCCTTTCCTCGAATAGGAAAGGTTTTTTTCTTTTTATAAGGCTTTTTCCAAACAGGGGATGAGCACAACTGATCGCCTGTAGCCTTTAATGAAGAAATATTCGAATAGGAAAACCTGTATATATTCCTATGTAAATGCTTCATTGGTTGTGAAAAGAGGCAACAAGAACATATATGAAACTTATAAAAGTTTCTGCACATACTGGTAAAGAGTTCCGTCTAATACTTTGTACTTACAGAAGGAGGAGTTTTTAAGAATGCCTGCAAACCGCCGGTTATTCACATCAGAATCTGTTACGGAGGGACATCCGGACAAAATTTGTGATCAGATTTCTGATGCGATTTTAGATGAAATTTTAAAAAACGACCCTAACGCTAGGGTTGCATGTGAGACAACAGTGACAACGGGACTTGTATTAGTTTCTGGTGAAATTAGTACAAATACTTATGTAGATATTCCATCCATCGTCCGTCAGACGATTAAAGATATCGGTTATACTCGTGCGAAGTATGGGTTTGATGCGGATACATGTGCTGTTCTGACAGCAATTGATGAGCAATCTCCTGATATTGCCGGAGGCGTGGATGTAGCTCTTGAATCCCGTGAAGGGAAAATGAGCGATGATGAAATCGAATCGATTGGTGCAGGAGACCAGGGATTAATGTTTGGTTTTGCTAATAATGAAACCAAAGAACTGATGCCTTTGCCAATCTCCCTGGCTCATAAACTATCTAAGCGTCTATCTGATGTTAGAAATGATGGTACACTTGAGTATCTTCGTCCAGACGGAAAAACGCAGGTGACGGTAGAGTACGATGAAAACGACCAGCCTGTGCGCGTGGACACGATCGTTATTTCTACCCAGCATGCGGAAGAAGTGACGCTTCAACAAATCCAGGAAGACTTGAAAAAACACGTGATCCAGCCGATCGTACCTGAAGGATACATTGATGAACAGACGAAATATTTTATTAACCCGACCGGACGCTTCGTCATTGGAGGCCCACAAGGGGACGCCGGACTGACTGGAAGAAAAATTATCGTCGACACCTATGGTGGATATGCTCGTCATGGAGGGGGAGCTTTCAGTGGTAAAGACGCTACGAAAGTTGACCGTTCTGCTGCTTATGCTGCTCGTTATGTTGCAAAAAACATCGTAGCTGCTGGACTTGCGGATTCAGTAGAGGTTCAGCTTGCTTATGCTATCGGAGTAGCACAACCTGTTTCCATTGCCATTAACACAAATGGAACAGGTACAGTTTCTGAGGAAAAGTTAGTTGAAGCTGTACGTGAACTATTCGACCTGCGTCCAGCTGGCATCATTAAGATGTTAGACCTGCGCCGCCCTATTTACCGACAAACAGCTGCATATGGTCATTTCGGACGTACGGATGTGGAGTTCCCATGGGAGCGCACAGATAAGGCGGAAGAATTGAAGGCACGCTGCCAATAATAAAAAAACCGTTCCAACATTGGAGTGACACAGTTAAATAAGACTCAATAAAACACCTAGGCTGCCATTACTCTGAATTCAATTGGAGTATGGCAGTTTAGTTTTTTAAAAGGTCGACAATAATTGTAGTAATACATGTACGTTTCTACTTTTTCACGTA
>NZ_JAYLVQ010000045.1:0-12135 GCF_035818575.1 Halobacillus sp. HZG1 | reverse complement strand
TTCACCTCAAACTTTATATTGATGTGGTGGTGAAGGCGAAGAGGTCACACCTGTTCCCATGCCGAACACAGCAGTTAAGCTCTTCAGCGCCGATGGTAGTCGGGTTTACCCCCGTGAGAGTAGGACGCCGCCACATTGATTCTCTTTCCTTATTAATGCTTTTGATGAATGAACATTATTCCAACGTAGCTCAGTGGTAGAGCAATCGGCTGTTAACCGATCGGTCGTAGGTTCGAATCCTACCGTTGGAGCCACTTGCTTCCATAGCTCAGTGGTAGAGCACTTCCATGGTAAGGAAGGGGTCGCCGGTTCAAATCCGGCTGGAAGCTCTCAGAAACGAACAAACACAAGGCCCGTTGGTCAAGTGGTTAAGACACCGCCCTTTCACGGCGGTAACACGGGTTCGAATCCCGTACGGGTCACCACTTATTCGGAGGATTAGCTCAGCTGGGAGAGCACTTGCCTTACAAGCAAGGGGTCGCAGGTTCGAACCCTGCATCCTCCACCATTAATTTCATAAGCCGGCCTAGCTCAACTGGCAGAGCAACTGATTTGTAATCAGTAGGTTGGGGGTTCAAGTCCTCTGGCCGGCACCACTTCTTTAGTCAAAGTGGAGGGATAGCGAAGTTGGCCAAACGCGGCGGACTGTAAATCCGCTCCCATCGGGTTCGTAGGTTCGAGTCCTACTCCCTCCACCATTTTTTTCATTGACTAAAACGGCTGACATCCATGATCAGCTATTTTTTATGAAAATAAACATTTCTTGTATAATGATCTTTAGATGGTAAATACTATTTTTGTAACTGTTGGGCCATAGCCAAGCGGTAAGGCAACGGTTTTTGGTACCGTCATGCGCTGGTTCGAATCCAGCTGGCCCAGCCATTTTTTTAAAGATGTTATACTAGGTGTTAATTATTGTATTATGAGCCATTAGCTCAGCTGGTAGAGCATCTGACTTTTAATCAGAGGGTCGAAGGTTCGAATCCTTCATGGCTCATCTTTCATCTTTATATGCGGGAGTAGTTCAGTGGTAGAACACCACCTTGCCAAGGTGGGGGTCGCGGGTTCGAATCCCGTCTCCCGCTCCATACGGGGCCTTAGCTCAGCTGGGAGAGCGCCTGCTTTGCACGCAGGAGGTCAGCGGTTCGATCCCGCTAGGCTCCACTCTTTGAACCTGACATCAACAATTGATGTCAGGTTTTTTGTGTGTTTTCCTATGGAATCCAAGATTCTGTGGGTCGTTTATCAATCGATGTTATATAATATTCGCTATTGAATGATAGAATCGAGGCTCTCAATTTTCTGGGTGATTATAAAAGATTACCATCGTCCTTTTTGTGCAGAGTGTATTTTCCATAATATTGAAAAAGAGTCCAAACCTTGTAAACATGCATGATTACATACGTTTTCATACTGGTTCTCGTATATATATGCACAAACATGTCCAGTTGAGTCATAACGTTAAAAACGGATACAATTATAGTAGAGAAAAAAGGAGGAACTTTGATGAATAAACAGCTTTCAGTAATCGGTGTACCTATGGATCTTGGACAAATGCGCAGAGGCGTGGATATGGGGCCAAGTGCTATTCGTTATGCGGGTATGATTGAACGTCTAGAGCAATTGAAATATAACATTGAAGATCTAGGGGACATTGAGATTCCTCGTCCAAAACAAAATACAGATGTGAAACAGGATAATTTACGTAACTTGAATGAAATTGCTGAAGGAAGCCGCCGTCTTGCAAAAGCGGTGGATGAAGTAGTAGAAAATAATCGTTTTCCACTTGTGCTTGGTGGAGATCATAGTATTGCTATGGGAACCTTGGCAGGAGTTGCGAAACATTATGAAAACCTCGGAGTAATCTGGTATGATGCTCACGGCGACTTGAACACAGGTGACAGCTCACCATCGGGTAACATTCATGGAATGCCACTGGCTGTAAGCTTAGGGATCGGTCACGAGAAGCTGACAAGTATCCACGATTATGAACCGAAGGTTAAGCCCGAAAATATTGTGATCATTGGTGCTCGCTCGCTCGATGAAGGTGAAAGAGTGCTTATTGAAGAGAAGGGTATCAAAGTCTATACGATGCATGAAGTAGATCGTATGGGGATGACGCAAGTGATGGAAGAGACCGTGGATTATTTGAAGGATCGTACCGACGGAGTTCATTTAAGCTTAGACCTTGATGGACTGGACCCAAATGAAGCACCTGGCGTGGGAACTCCTGTTATGGGTGGTTTGAGCTACCGTGAGAGCCATCTGGCTATGGAGATGCTGTATCAGTCAGGTATGATTACATCTGCTGAATTCGTAGAAGTAAATCCGATTCTTGATGAAAAAAATAAAACCGCTAGCGTAGCGGTAGGTTTAATGGGTTCTCTATTTGGTGAGAGCTTGAAATAAATGATGGATTTCTAGCAGTAACCCGCTTTTTGTAAGGTGGGTTGCTGTTTTTTATAGGTTTCTTCATCGTATTCATTTAACAGGTGATCTAATTTTACACTCATTTGTACGACTTCCGGCGAGCTCAACTTATGGAAGCTGGCTAAACGAATCATTTCCAGACGACAAGCTTCGATTTCTTTCTTCAAAGCGGACACTCGCTTCATATTAAATTGCCTCCTAAGAAATTTTTTACATTTACAGCTTTATAACCGATACTAAAAAAAGTTAAACTTATATTAGCGAAAAAAATATTAAATTTATGAAACTTTGTGGCGAGGTCATCCGTAAAGGTTATCGACCGCACGTATAGCGGAGGTATTAGAAGATGGAAACCATGATTAAGCAAAAAATAAAAGAAGTGAAAAAAGGCAATCAATCCGCTTTCGAAGACATTGTTTCTTTTTACCAGAATAAAGTTTTTCATATTTGTCTGCGAATGGTCGGGAACTCATATGAAGCTGAAGACCTGGCCCAGGAAGCCTTTATTAGAGCCTACACGAATCTCCATACGTTTGATGAGAAAAGGAAATTCTCCACTTGGTTGTATAGGATAGCTACGAATCTGTCCATTGACCGTATCCGCAAAAAAAAGCCGGACTATCATCTGGATGCAGAAGTGAAGGGGACGGAAGGGTTAGACATGTATTCGCAATTAGCTGCCGACCAAGCTCTACCTGAAGAAGAAGTGGAAAGCCTTGAATTACAGTCATACATCCACAAAGAAATATTGGCGCTTCCTCCTAAGTATCGCAGTGTCATCGTGCTACGTTATTTAGATGAGCTTGCGCTTCAAGAAATAGCGGATGTATTGGATATTCCAGTAGGGACAGTAAAGACAAGAGTCCACCGGGGTAGAGAGGCTTTACGTAAGAGGCTTCGACATGTGTGAAGGAGTTGAGAGGGAATGAATTGCAAGAGAGAAGCCATTGCACTTATGCATACGTATTTAGATGGTGAATTAAATAAAGAAGAAGAAAGACGACTGAGAGATCATCTGCAAAGCTGCCAAAGCTGCCAACATCACTTTCATGAATTAAAGAGAACGACCACTCTGATTAAGAATACGACACCTGCTTCTGCGCCACCGCGTTTTACTGCGAATGTGATGGCAAATTTGCCTAAAGAGAAGAAAAGGAAGAACTATATGCGTAAGCTTCAGAGGCATCCTCTGCTTACTGCTGCTGCCGTTTTCTTTATATTGATGTTCGGTGGCATATTTACCGAATGGAATCAGGACCAGCAGGTGACGGTCTCCAAACAGGAGAATCTGGAAATTCGTGATCATACGGTCATTGTACCGGAAGGCGTTACGGTTGAAGGGGACTTAGTTGTTAGAAATGGGGATTTGCGGATCGACGGAAAAGTCGATGGGGATATTACCCTTATTAATGGCGATATTCTTAATGAGCCCTCTGGACAAGAGGTTCGCGATGATGAGCTTGACCGCAATAATTTACGGGCCTATTCAGGAGAATTGACCGAAGTAAACCAGGTTTATGAATGGGTTTGGTATCACACGAAGAAAACATTCAAGGAGATTTTCTCATTTCAATCGGATTGAAAAAGCATGGAGGCCCAGGCTTCCCTGCTTTTTTTTTGAGCAGAACCGAGCAGGAAGGATCCTGAAAGTATAGAAACCCGTGGGTCTGTCGGCAGGACGGTATGTTCTCCATATATACAGGGGAGGTTATGTGATATAATGGGAAATGTGAATTTTTAAGGTTTATTATATCTAAAAGGAAGTGTAGGCATGCTTGATGGGGGATTGGATGTTTTAGATTATTTTTTGATTACTGTGGATATCGCCCTTGTCTGGTTTGTTGTATATAAATTAATCATGCTGATCCAGGGAACGAAGGCCGTTCAGCTATTAAAAGGTATTTTCGTAATTCTGGGTATATGGTTATTGAGTAATTTATTTGGACTAACCACATTAAGGTGGCTGATGTCACAAGCGATTACGTGGGGGTTCCTCGCGATTATCATTTTGTTCCAGCCTGAACTCAGAAGAGCCTTAGAACAACTAGGGCGAGGAAGTTTCTTCAGCAGGAATACTTCAGAAGAAGAAGACACCGAGAAGACCTTACAGGCAATTATTAAATCCTGTAACTACATGGCTAAACGTCGCATCGGTGCATTGATTACGATTGAACGTGATACAGGTATGGGAGATTATGTAGAGACAGGTATCCGTGTCGGTGGACATTTGTCGAGTGAATTGCTTACGAATATTTTCATACCGAACACGCCTCTCCACGATGGAGCGGTTATACTTAAGAACGATGAAATTGTCGCTGCTGCCTGTTATCTTCCACTTTCAGAGAGTCCTTTTATTTCAAAGGAACTCGGGACGAGGCACAGAGCAGCTATGGGAATCAGTGAGGTGACGGATGCATTAACAATCGTCGTTTCTGAAGAGACAGGGGCTATTTCCTGTACGAAGAACGGCGAACTGCATCGCGACCTTGATCAAGTGAAACTGGAAGAGATTTTGCGTACAGAATTAGATTACTCCGCCCCTGCGGTGAAAAGCTGGAACTGGAGGGGGAAGAAGAATGGATAATTGGTTCAAAAGTGTATGGTTTATAAGAATCATCTCTCTTATGCTTGCTGGTCTCCTCTGGGTGACAGTAAACGTGGATAACAACATGGACTCTGATTCTTTATTCTTCAACCAGTCATCCTCTGATATAGAAGTGATGGAGAACATTCCATTGGAAATCAGATTTGATAGTGAAGAATATGTGGTCAGTGGAATCCCTCAGGAAGTATCCGTCTCTGTAGAAGGGCCGACCTCCGCTGTTGCTCCTGTTTCCAGACAAAAGAACTTCACGGTTTTTGTAGATCTGAACGGACTTGGACCGGGTACACATGAAGTGTCCCTGCAGCATTCAGGGATATCCAACCAACTTGCAGTTACTCTCGATCCGAAAATCATCGAAGTGACGATTGAGGAAAAAGTGACAGAAGATTATGAAGTGAACATTGATTATATCAATCAAGGAAACATGGATAGTGCGCTTGAGCTTGGTGAACCAGAAGTGGATCCATCACAAGTTGCCATCACGGGAGCTTCTTCGGTCATTGAGCGTGTAGCTTCTGTGAAAGCAATTATTGATGTTGGAGAAGCTACAGAGTCGATTGAAGCCCAGGAAGCTCCTGTTAAGGTTTATGATAATCAGGGGAATGAGCTGAATGTCCTTGTGGATCCAACGACTGTAAACGTGTCAGTACCGATTTCCACACGTACGAAGAGTGTCCCATTAAATGTGGCTGCTCGTGGAGGGAATACGGAAGGGGTACTGATTGAATCGGTCCGTACGGAAACAGAGGAAGTTACTATTTCCGGACCAAAGGAAGTACTTGATAACATTGAGGCACTTCCTGAAGTACCTGTCGATGTATCGGAAGTGACAGAAAGTCAAACCGTAGAAGTCGATATTCCGCTCCCTGAAGGAGTGACTTCAGTTCAACCTGAAACGATTGAAGTGGACATCGAAGTCGTTGAAGGTGAAGCAGGCGCGGACGGAAGCGGCACAGATCAACAATAAACAATGAATCTGGAAAACATAGATCAATGGAAAGTATAGAAAGAGAGGTCGAATGATTATGGGTAAATATTTTGGCACAGACGGCGTACGAGGCGTCGCGAATAAGGAATTAACACCGGAACTTGCATTCAAACTTGGCCGCTACGGTGGATATGTCGTAACCAAAGGTGTCGAACGTCCTAAGGTTTTAATTGGACGAGACACCAGGATCTCTGGTGAGATGCTTGAAGGAGCTCTCGCTGCAGGGTTACTGTCAATTGGAGCTGAGGTCATGCGTCTTGGCGTGATTTCCACGCCAGGCGTAGCCTTTTTAACGAAAGCCCTTCAGGCGGAAGCGGGAATTATGATATCCGCCTCCCACAACCCTGTCGAAGATAATGGCATCAAATTCTTCGGCCCTGATGGTTTTAAATTGACTGATGATCAAGAGCAGGAAATTGAAGCATTGATCGATGCAGAGCAGGATGATCTTCCAAGGCCTTCAGGAGCGGATCTTGGTCAGATTAATGATTACTTCGAGGGTGGGCAAAAGTACTTGCAACACTTGAAGCAAACCGTTGATTATGATTTTGAAGGCCTCCACATCGCACTGGATTGTGCTCATGGAGCGACTTCATCACTGGCCTCTCATTTGTTCGCGGATCTTGAAGCGGATATTTCTTCAATCGGATCATCCCCGGATGGTCTGAACATTAATGATGGCGTTGGTTCTACACACCCTGAGCCATTACAGGATCTTGTGAAAGAGAAGAAAGCGGATGTAGGACTTGCTTTTGATGGAGATGGTGACCGTCTGATTGCGGTTGATGAAAAAGGAAATATCGTGGACGGAGACAAAATCATGTACATTTGTGCCAAGCACATGAATGAAAATGGCACGTTAAATAATTCAACAGTTGTCTCTACGGTTATGAGTAACCTTGGCTTCTATAAAGCCGTAGAAGCAAATGGAATGAAGAGTGATAAGACGGCCGTAGGGGATCGTTATGTCATGGAAGAAATGCGCCGCGGTGGTTATAACCTCGGTGGGGAACAATCCGGGCATATTATCTTCCTTGATCACAACACCACAGGTGATGGTATGCTGTCGGCTCTTCAACTGGTCAATGTTATGAAAGAAACGGGTAAACCACTTTCAGAGCTTGCCGGTGAAATGGAAAAGTTCCCTCAAGTACTGAAGAATGTCCGTGTCATTGATAAAAATAAAGTTCAAACGCATCCTAGAATCCAGGAAGCCATCCAGGCGGTGGAAGAGGAAATGGGTGGAAGTGGACGAGTTCTTGTACGCCCGTCCGGCACAGAACCACTGGTAAGGATCATGGTGGAAGCACCGACGGAAGAACAGTGTGAAAAGTATTGTGATAAAGTTGTCCAGGTCGTTGAAGAAGAGCTTGGTTTAAAGGAGTAGTTTAAGGGCTTGCGCAGGTCGCACACAGGGGTGATCTGCGCATATCCTATTACAGGCCCCTTACATTTCTGTAACGGTTTCAATTTTTATTGACCCATCTGAGAGGGCTGTGTACAATTGAACATGTCCTTGAAAAAAATGTCGAAAATCATGTTTGAGAAAATCTTCAATCGGAAACAGACAACAGGGACTTTATTTTGAAATAGTTAAGGAGGATCGAGGTCATTCCTTATTTATAAAGCGCCAGGACTGTGTGCTACGTCTTAAATGAACACAGTTGACGAGGTGGAGGTTCATCGAGTTTTCGGCGGATGCCTCCCGGTTGCCACACTTCAACCGCATGTCCAAATGTAAAACGGGAAGGTGACTTTCCGAACAAAACATTCTGGACGAAGTGATCAAGAATAACGGGAGAGGGGCAGCGAAATGCCCCTTTGAAATCTACGGAGCATTCGTTGCCCTTCTCCGATAACAGGAGGACAACAAATATGTGTGGAATTGTAGGATATATCGGACAGGATGATACGAAAGAGATTTTATTGAATGGTTTGGAAAAGCTGGAATACCGCGGTTATGATTCAGCTGGTATTGCCACATTAAACGAGAACGGTGTGGAAGTGACGAAAGTAAAAGGTCGTATCGCTTCTTTAAGAGAAGCTGTCGATCAAAATGTCAAAGCGACGCACGGCATCGGACACACACGCTGGGCTACACATGGCGCTCCTAGTGAAGAAAACGCGCACCCGCATCAAAGTGCTTCCGGACGCTTCACAATCGTTCACAATGGTGTCATTGAGAACTATGTGGACGTTCGCGACGAGTACTTGAGCGGCGTGGAGTTCAAGAGTGAAACAGATACGGAAATCATCGTCCAACTGATGGAAGTACTGAATAATGAGATGAACAATGTAGCTGCAGCTTTCCGTAAAGCTGTCGAGCTTCTGACTGGTTCTTATGCGATTGCCATGATCGACCGCGAAAACCCTGATACGATTTATGTCGCTAAGAATAAGAGTCCTCTGTTAGTTGGAATCGGTGATGACTTCAACGTTGTAGCCAGTGATTCCATGGCGGCTCTTCACGTAACTGACCAATTCCTTGAGCTTGAGGATAAAGAAACCGTCATCGTTCGCCGTGATGGTGTTGAAATTCAAAAGCCCGATGGTACAAAGGTTGAGCGTGCACCCTTCACAGCAGAACTGGATACAACAGATATCGAAAAAGGAACGTATCCTCACTTTATGCTGAAAGAGATCGATGAACAGCCGTTCGTCATCCGTAAAATCATTCAGGAATATCAAAATGAGAATGACGAGATCAAGCTGGATCCTGAAATCCGCCAGGCGATGAAAGACTGCGATCGTATTTATATCATCGCTGCAGGTACGAGTTACCATGCCGGACTTCTAGGGAAACAGTTCATTGAAAAACTCGCAAACATTCCAGTAGAAGTTCATGTTGCGAGTGAATTCTCATATAACATGCCACTTCTTTCTGAGAAACCGTTGTTTGTTTACATTTCTCAAAGTGGTGAAACGGCAGACAGCCGTTCTGTCCTTGTCCAAACAAAAGAACTTGGTCATCCGGCATTGACGATCACGAACGTGCCAGGGTCCACCCTTTCCCGGGAAGCAGACTATACCATGCACTTGCACGCAGGACCGGAAATCGCTGTAGCATCTACAAAAGCTTATACAGCGCAAATGGCTGTTCTTGCGATCCTTGCTGTGGATACAGCACGTGCGAAGAGCATTGAGCTTGATTTCGATCCTATGCAGGAGCTTGCTATCGTGGCGACTGCTATGGAAGCTTTAACAGATCAAAAAGAAAAACTGGAAGACTTGGCCCGCGAGTACCTATCTACAACGCGTAACTGTTTCTTCATCGGCCGCGGCATCGACTATTACGTCGGACTGGAAGGTTCTCTGAAGTTGAAGGAGATTTCTTACATCCAGGCAGAAGGTTTCGCTGGTGGTGAATTGAAACACGGTACGATTGCTTTGATTGAAGATGGTACACCTGTCATTGCTCTTGCCACACAGAAAAACGTCAATTACTCCATCCGTGGAAATGTCCAGGAAGTAGAGGCGCGTGGGGCAAACAGCATGATCATCAGCATGGAAGGCTTGAATAAAGATGGCGATGCTTTCGTCATTCCACATGTGCATGATCTCATGACACCGCTTGTTTCTGTCATTCCATTGCAGCTGATTTCTTACTATGCAGCACTTCACCGTGACTGTGATGTTGATAAACCACGTAACCTTGCGAAAAGTGTTACGGTAGAATAAAGATTAAAGAGCTGGTATCCGATGCGGATGCCAGCTTTTTTACTTCCCTGCACCTGGATAGGGAAAAGACAACCTGGAGAAAATAGATCTATTCGATGCAGTTAGGGGTGTCTGTTTTATATGAAGAAATATGTCATGGCTTTATTGTGCCTAACTTGCATGCTAGTCGTCCATACGCCTATTCATGCCCAGGTGGATCAACCTAAACCCCTTGAAGAGTTCTATGCTGAATATGGATATAAGTCTTTGGAAGAAGCAGTTAAAGAATTTGAACAGCAAATGAAAAGGGGAGTAGCTCTTCCTAAGAAACTTCCATCCCTGGCATTTACTCACGTCTTAGCCAGGGTGAATCGGTTAGGTGGAAACGGGAATGTGGAATTAAATGTGGAGTATTTGAATGAGCATGTACCTGAAAATCACTTTAATGTAGACATCCGACCAGCAGAAAATAAACAATTGATTCATGAGAAGCGAATCATAGAACAGGTGAGGCTCGAGTCTGGAGGAAAAGGAAAATTCGTAAAGGTTCCGGGTTTTCACGTTTTTATTTTTGAGACGGAGGAGTTGCAGTACAGGTTGAGTATGGATCAACGCGTTACTGATCAATTTCTCCCTGATGAATTAGTGGAAATAGCCAATTCCATCAAAAGTGAATGATTGTTTGAGAAACTCATGCTTTATGGGGAAAACAAAAAGGGCCGTTCCAGGACGGCCCCCTTTCTCGTGAATGATGTTTTTTCTACTCCCCGAACATATAGGTCTTATGGTGATAGGAGATTGAAAAAGCAATCCCGAGTGCCATTAAGTTTCCGAGGAGGGCACTTCCACCGTAGCTGATGAACGGAAGCGGAATTCCTGTGATTGGAAGCAGCTGAACAGACATTCCGATGTTCTGGAAAACGTGGAAAGCAATCATACTTATAATTCCGACCATCACATACGAGCTGTAGTTGCTGTTGGCCTTAAAAGCGATGGTTGTGAAGCGGTAGATCAACAAGAAGAAAAGGATGATGACGATACAAGAACCGAGAAATCCGTATTCTTCTGCGATGATACTGAAAATGAAGTCCGTTTGGGCTTCTGGTAAGTAAACTTCCCGCTCGCCGAACCCTTTTCCATACAACTGTCCGGAACCAATCGCTCTCATCGCTTTAACGAGATGGTATCCGGATGAATCTTCATACTTGGTCGGTTGGAACCAGGAGTAGATTCGCCCGAGCTGGTACTCCTTCACCCCTAAATAACGGTCAAGAAGCTCAGGGGCTTTGAGAGCTAGCCAGATCAACCCTGTTCCGAGAGCGGAGATCACAGTGAAAATCGGTAAAATGATCTTCCATGAAATGCCTGAGATCAAGACGAATCCTGCTAAAATCGCGATAAACACCAGGCTTGTCCCTAAATCCGGCTGCTGCATGATCAAAAGAACCGGCAGGCCGGTCACTGCTCCTAATTTCAGCAAAAGGAACAAGTCCATTTTCATTGATGAGGGATGCTTTTGATTATGATCAACCGCAATCCGGCCAAGGGCTAGAATAGTAAATATCTTCACAAGCTCTGCAGGTTGTAAAGATAACCCCGGCATGGCGAACCAACTCTTCTGTCCTTTAATGACAGGAGCGATGGATGGTGGCGCGACAATTAGAGCAATTAAAAGAATGATACCAAACCCATATAAATACCAGCTGATTTTCTTGAAATCTTCAGGATCGACAAGGAGCATAAAGCCAATGACAATGCCACCTAGTCCATACCAGACCAACTGTTTAAGTACAAAGTTGTCGTTATATTGTGTGCTCTGCTGGGCACTGAAAAGAGCGACTGCGCTGACGGCTATGAAACAACACATAATAAAAAAGAGCTGCCAATCGAATCTTTCTTCGAATTTCATTTTTAGTTATACATCCTCTCATGTTGGCGAAGCAAAAAAAGCGTGCTGTTGACTATTATAAGCACATGTAACACGTTTGAAAAGTGAACTCTTCCTTATTCTTCAATTATAAAGCATTCTTTTCGTTCACGGGCGTGAAAAAGTACGTTATGTATCAGATAAGCTCCCTTTAGTGGAAGACTCAGTTTCGAGACTTTTGTGTAATTCTAGGTGCTCCGGGAAACGATTCGCTTTCCATGGGGCGGGCGGTGAGCCTCCTCAGGCTACGCCTTCCGGGGTCTCACCTGTCCCACACGTCCCATAGGAGTCTCACCGTTTCCCTCCGCCCCTTGACCATATAAGTGTCTCGAAACCACTTCTAAAGGGTCAGCTTGAATGGTTGAGGGAAGTGGATAATTCGAACACCTTTATTCATAATAAGGTTCCAAATCTTCTCCCCTATGCGGGCAAATAGTGCGTTCTATCAAGCATTTGCGTATGCTAAACGTCAATGAGATAGAGTTTAAATCATTCACTTCTCATATCCATACAAGCTGATTTTTAAGT
>NZ_JAYLVQ010000044.1:0-15966 GCF_035818575.1 Halobacillus sp. HZG1 | reverse complement strand
TAGTGTTTTCGAGAATCTCCCTTGGCAAAGGGGCGGAGGGGAATGGCGAGACTCCTGCGGGAAAAAAGTGCTTGGTGAGACCCCACAGGACGCAGTCCGAGGAGGCTCACCGCGCTCCCGCGGAAAGCGAGCTATTCCCCGCAGCCCCCTTCCACCCACCAGAAGTCTCGAAACTGAGTCTTCAACTAAAGGGAGCTTACCTGTAATTTCTAAAGGGTGGACGGTGGAAGGACGTTTTTTCGAGGACATTTTAGGAAATGGATAAATAAAGCATACATTAAAGGAATCTTCCACATTCTATACACAGCTGACATTACAAATGCAAAAGAAGTGTATAGAATAGCATTTAACAACTGAATGATTATTCGGTATAATAGAAGATGACTAATGATAAGGGAGTAGATCAATGAATTGGTATGAGAAGTTGAACGAGTATTTCCCAGTAGAGGAAATGAAATCGAAAGAACACATGGAAGCATTATTAAAAGAAAAAAGTAATGTGTACTACAAAGATGAAGGAGAAAACCACGTCCTTATGTACGCGGAATTCGATTCTTTTCTTTTTATCGACTATGTATACGTTTCCACTGCTTCGCGTGGTCAAGGACTTGGTCATAAACTCATCGAAAAAATGAAGGCGAAAGGGAAGCCGATCATCCTTGAAGTTGAACCTGTCGACTATGAGGACTCGGATACTGAAGCAAGACTCCGCTTTTATCAACGTGAAGGATTTAAGCACGCAAAATCCATCGGTTATACAAGGCGTTCGGTTGTTACAAACGAACTCAATCAGATGGAAATCCTTTACTGGTCTCCAGAAGATGCATCTGAAGAACAGATCTATGAGCAAATGAAAGAGATGTACACAGAAATCCACACGTATAAGGACAAAGAATTTTATGGAAAGTCCTATCAGCATGTTGATGAAGTTCTAACTCACGATGAAGATCGTGATACAAAGAACATTTTAGAACTGGATAAAACCAAAAACTGATCACACATACCCACCTTTCATTATGGTGGGTATTTTCAATGGAAGGCGAGTAGTTGAAAATAAAGTGTTTTTATATTTTCTATAAAAAAGGTGTTTATCACTACATAAAACGTGGTATAAGTACATGGAAACGATTTATAATTGCTTTCTGTAACATATGTTCGTGTTTTCATAGATAAAACTTGACAGGTGTGTTATAGTAGAATCATGGTTAGATTATATTGATTACAAATAAAAATAAGCAATTAAAGTTCTACCATAAAATATTGAGGAGTGAAGTTTCTGTATGGTTACACTTTATACCTCACCAAGTTGTACATCATGTCGAAAAGCTAAAGCATGGCTGGAAGAGCACGATATTCCTTATACTGAGCGAAATATCTTTTCTGAGCCGTTAACGTTGGATGAGATTAAGGAAATTCTCCGTATGACGGAGGATGGGACGGAAGAAATCATCTCTACACGTTCAAAAGTATTCCAAAAACTGAAGGTGGATTTCGATCAGCTGCCTATGCAGGATCTCTTTGACTTGATACAGGATAACCCTGGTTTGTTACGCCGCCCGATTATTCTGGATGACAAACGTCTGCAGGTAGGTTATAACGAAGATGAAATTCGACGTTTCTTACCTAGAAGTGTTCGCACATTCCAATTGAAAGAAGCACAACGCTTAGTCAATTAATAAATAAAAAAGCTGTGATGGTAATCTTACCATTACGGCTTTTTTTATTCCCTTTGCTTACTAAGAAAATGGGTGTTTTTTTCGTTAGAATGCCGTGCCTTTTCTTTTGTTGGAAAAATAACCTAGAGTAACGACTGCAATTACCATAACCACTGCAAACCACTGATGGATGAATGGGTATTCCTCCATGTATTGGAGGATGTAGCGGTCTTCCATGACCATCTCGGCAGCTGTGTAAGTTAGAATTCCTGCTCCGAAATAAATGAGGAGTGGAAACTTGTCCATGAGCACGAGGATGATACGACTTCCCCAAACGATAATAGGGACAGATACGAGAAGCCCAATCATGACAAGAATAATGTTGTTGTGAGAGGCTCCTGCTATGGCAAGTACATTATCAAAACCCATCACGATATCTGCAAACACAATGGTCTTTACAGCTGCTGCCAGACTGTCACCTGCTTTGATGTTGTCGGTCTCTTCTGTATCAGTTAGCAGTTTCATGGCAATATAAAAGAGAAGCAATCCCCCGATTAATTGAAGGAAAGGGATTTGGAGAAGATAAAGTGCAACCATAGTCAAAAGGACTCTGGCAGCGATCGCTAAGCCTGTCCCAAGAATAATCGCTTTGTTTCTTTGCTCAGGCGGTAAATTGCGGCTCGCCAGTGCTATGACTACGGCATTATCACCGCCAAGAATGATATCAATACTGATAATGATAAGTAATGGTTCAAGCAAGTCCCAGTTCATTAAAAAATCCTCCTGCTATGTAGTGACAAACCTAAGGGAATAAGCTAAAATAAAAAGTCAATCAACCGAATGAGGGCCTATTTCCATGTTTATTCATGACACAAATGGTTATATGCTGAATTCGAGCATTTTGTTTTCCAAACAGCCATTGCTGTCATACAATAGAATTACATCAACCCTTATCTCTACACATCATTACGGTTGAAGCTTTGGCCTAACGGGTAAGGTTTTATAAGCGACGCAAGGGTGAGTGTTCCCTTCCCCCTTAAAACATGACAAGAAGGGAGAGAAACGTATGGAAATCGAACGCATTAATGAAAATACCGTTAAATTTTACGTGACATATCAAGATGTAGAACAAAGAGGTTTTGACAGAGAAGAAATTTGGTATAACCGAGAACGCAGTGAACAGCTTTTTTGGGAAATGATGGATGAAGTGAACGATCAGGAAAACTTCCAGGCTGATGGTCCGTTGTGGATTCAGGTCCAGGCGATGGACAAAGGACTAGAAGTGATCGTGACGAAAGCCCAGGTATCCCAGGATGGCCAAAAGCTCGAACTTCCGAATGAGGACGGTAAGGCAATTGATGTTCCAGTGGATGAAAAGCTGGAATCACTGCTTGATGATAAATTCCATTCTTCCGAGGACTATGATCATAAGGATGAATATGATGAGGATCAGGAGGAGTCAGATGAACCTCTGACATTCACACTCAAGTTTAATGATTTTGAAGATGTGATCCAACTGAGCCACTACGTATTGCCTGCTGAAGCAATGGAGCAGCGCTTATTCCATTTTGAAGATCGTTACTATTTATATATTCAATTCAACGATGAAAATATGAGTGATGACGATCAAGAAAATGTGTTGAGTCAACTTATGGAATATGGACATGAGTCATCCCTTACGATTCACAGGTTAGAGGAGTATGGAAAGACGATATTCAACGAGCAGGCATTGGAATCAATAAAAGAATATTTTCCTCTTGATTAATTTAACGAGCACACAACTATGTGTGCTTATTTTTTTGATTTAAAAAGCTGTACCTAATAAGGTTTTTCCGCTTATGTTTGAAAGTAATAAGTTTTTATGGAGCAGGGATATTGGGGGATTATGTCGAATAAGAGGGGAGGAGGTGTTAAACAGATGTTGTATGCTTTAGATACAAATGGAGACCTAAAATCATTGTATCAGCTGAGGCAAGAGGAGATTGAACTGGCAAGAAAGTCGCCTTATTTTTGTCCAGTCTGTCATGAAATGTTAAAAATACGATCTGGGCCACGGACGATTCCTCACTTTTCACATCTTCCCAAAAGCGATTGTACGATGATGAAAGGAGGAGAGACAGACGAACACAGTCGAGGGAAATGGAGATTGTTTAATTGGTTGAAAAATCAAGGGTATGACGTTTACCTCGAACAGTACTTGCCAGAGATAAGACAACGACCGGACTTATATTTAATGGCCAATGATAAAAGAATCGCCATTGAGTATCAGTGTGCTTCGGTACCCAGGCGCGAAATTGAAAAAAGAACGCTCTCCTACCGGAATGCAGGGGTTTTTCCTCTTTGGATTCTTGGTGCAAAACATCTTCATTCCTCTAACTTCAATCATTATTCCCTCAGTGATTTTGCACGCTCTTTCCTTTATCACTTCAATGATGACTATCGACTGTACTTTTTTCATGCTTCAAAAAATATCATCTGGGTAACTTCGAATACTAAATCCGCAGGTGGACGACGGGTGTTTGCGAATACGTTCTCTTCCATTATCACTAGCCTCAATTTCCCTCAGTTATTTTCCTCTGTACCATCTAGTAACATGGAAGATCAATTCTTAAGTGAAGTGAAGAGGTTATGGTATAAAAATAGGACTGTTTATCAGAGCCAGGTAAGCTCTGAAGAACGGAACTATCGTCAATATCTTTATTTAAGAGGATATCATTTTTCGCTGATCCCAAGCATCTGTTATTTGCCTATCCCAGGCCAAGTGCAAACCGGGATAAGGCCTTATGTATGGCAGACACGCTTAATCCTTGATCACTTCTTACACCTCCCATTAGGTTCTCGTGTCGAATTCCCTTTCATCCAGATACCTTCCACTCCCAATGGATATACCCCTCATTTAAGTCAACAATATTTAGACTTACTTACTCAATTAAATATCATAGAAAAAACAGGGAAGAATAATTATATCAAGAGCAAACAGATCTCCTTCCATAAACGAGTGGAAGATGCGTTGGAAGATGATCGCAGGACGTTGGAACAGTTGAAAAATTTACAAAGAATTAAGATTTAGGAAGGGATTTACACCTGAATAGAGAAATTTTTAGGGTGACGAATTATTTTGAAGGAGGATGTTGGATGTCGTCTGCGAAAGAGCTACCAAAACGAGAAGAAATACCTGTTGAAAAAACATGGGACCTTGAAGCCATGTTTGCAACAGATGAAGAATGGTATAAAGAATTAGAAGAAGCGAAGAAGCTGCTTCCTGAATTAGAAAAGTACCAGGGTAAACTTGGGGAATCAGCAGAACAGCTCTATGATCTGCTTTCTTTCCAGGATAAAATCTCCCATAAGATAGGCTTGTTATACACGTATGCTCATATGAGGAATGACCAGGATACAACCAATGCTCATTATCAGGAGATGAATGCTAAAGCTGAGAACTTATATACGAAGATCGCCTCGGCTATGAGCTTTATCGTTCCGGAGATTCTCGCTCTTCCTGAGGGGAAAGTGAAGAGCTTTATTGAATCTTATGAGCCCCTAGAGCTGTATGAACATACACTGGATGAAATCACACGCCAACGGGCACATGTATTGAGTGAGAAAGAAGAGAAATTGTTGGCTGGTTTCTCAGAGATTGGTGCCAATCCTTCACAGACATTCGGAGCTTTAAACAATGCGGATCTTACTTTTCCGACCATCAAAAATGAAAAAGGAGAAGAGGTGGACCTCACTCACGGGCGTTATATCAATTTTCTGAAGTCCGATGATCGGGAAGTGAGAAAATCTGCGTTTGATGCGATGTACGATACGTTTGGATCCTTCAAGAACACATTTGCCTCCACGCTGGGTGGTCATGTGAAGAAGAACAACTTCAATGCCTCTGTAAGGAAGTATGACCGGGCACGACAAGCGAAGCTGGACAGCAACAATATTCCTGAATCAGTTTATGATAACCTGTTGGAAGCGGTCAACGAGAGACTTCCTCTTCTGCATCGCTATGCAGAGCTGCGAAAAGAAGTGCTGGATCTTGATGAAGTTCATATGTATGACTTGTACACTCCGCTTGTGAAAGATGCAGAGATGGAAGTTTCATACGAAGAAGCTCAGGACTTAGTCATTAAAGGCCTGGAACCGTTAGGAGAAGAATACGTCAATATCTTAAAAGAGGGATTTGAAAATCGCTGGATTGATGTAGAAGAAAATAAGGGGAAACGAAGCGGTGCTTATTCATCCGGACACTATGGAACGAATCCATATATCCTTATGAACTGGCAGGATAATGTGAACAATTTATTCACCTTAGCTCATGAACTGGGGCATTCCCTTCATAGCTATTACACACATAAAAACCAGCCATATCGTTATGGCAATTATTCCATCTTCGTGGCCGAGGTAGCTTCCACATGCAATGAAGCGCTTCTTAATGACTATATGATTAAGAAGACAAACAGTGAAAAAGAGAAACTTTATTTGTTGAATAACTTTTTAGAAGGATTCCGTGGGACGGTTTTCCGACAGACGATGTTTGCGGAGTTTGAACATGAGATTCACATGCAAGCCCAAAATGGAGAAGCTTTGACGGCTGAAAAACTAACAGAAATTTATTATGATCTCAATAAGAAATATTTCGGGGATAATATTGTCATTGATGAGAAAATCGGACTTGAATGGGCACGTATTCCACATTTCTATATGGGGTATTATGTGTATCAATACTCTACCGGCTATGCGGCTGCACAGGCATTGGCAGGTCAAATCCTTGAAGAAGGAGAACCGGCGGTGGAGCGTTATAAGAACTTCTTAAAAGCGGGTAGCAGCGATTATCCAATTGAGGTTCTCAAGCAGGCTGGCGTCGATATGACATCGAAAGATCCGATCTTATCAGCACTGGATGTCTTTGAAGAAAAGTTAAATGAAATGGAACAACTTCTGAGAAAGTAATACACAGATAAACCCACAGAACAAATGGTTCTGTGGGTTTATTTAAATCCACGAAAAGTTTTCTTATGGGATGGAATGGATACAATGAAGTAAATCGCCATGAGTAATAAAGGAGAGCTGATGTAAATTGGATATAAATTCATGAGTGCAAACAAATGAAAAGCAGATAGAAATACAACACTGATAACGAAGAGAA
Source organism: Halobacillus sp. HZG1 (assembly GCF_035818575.1). NCBI lineage: Bacteria > Bacillati > Bacillota > Bacilli > Caryophanales > Bacillaceae > Halobacillus > Halobacillus sp. HZG1. Next base: position 9,171 of record NZ_JAYLVQ010000044.1, on the reverse strand, counting down.
GGATCATCCAAATTTTCATCACCACATACACCTCCATGGTTCATTTTATGGAGGTGTATGGGTCCACATGACTCCTTGACATAGAAAAAAAACTCCCGTTTCCGGGAGTTTGATCAACTTTCGATATATTGCCAGAATGCTCCATGCTTAACAGGCACTTCCCGCACTTTCTGCTTCAGTACCAGCTTTTTCATTTCCCGTTTGGCTTCTTGTTCTGTCCAGTCATAAACGACTGCAATCTCTTTGTTGGCGACAAAGCGATAGTGTTGCAAGAAATCCTCCAAAGCTGGTTTTATGCCAGGCTTTGGATCTTTTTGCAGCATTTCTTTCAACACTTTCACATAAACGTCGTAAGTGTATAGTCCTGTAATTTTCAAGCCGGCATCTTCTTCTGATTCATTAAAGACGACAATAGTTGGAGTGGAATCCACATCCATCTCATGAGCTAATTTTAAATCGCACTGTAAAGCTCTTCTGGCAGCGTCTCCGTGGAGATCTTTTTTGAATTCAGTAACATCAAGATGGGATTTTTCTGCACACTCGATTAAAATCGATTCATCAGAGATGTTCTGTTTTTCCAAGAACACATATTCCTGTACCTTTCTTAAAAAGCGCATTCCCGCCTTTTTCCCTTGCAATTCAGCTGCTTTGACTGCTAGAGCCGTGGCAAGTGGGGAAGATACTGGGTTTTCAAGCCATACATCCCCATCACAGCACATACCTGTACGTGAACCGGTCTTGTCCCATGCCTCTTTTAAGTTTTCAGGCTTCTTCATCTTATTCTGGTGCAAAGAAGCAAGCTTTCCGCTGATGATCGGCCGGAGAGTAAAGAAACGTCCATATTCGATCGTGAGCTTTTTGAGGAAGGGTTCCAGTGACCAGCACTCAGGGCACAAGGGATCAATGAAAACATAGATCTCAATCGGTCGTTTCAGTAAATCGAAAAAACCGCTAGCTGTTCCTGTTTTTCCGCTGTCACTGTTTAAACTTTTCCAACTCACATCGATTCTCCTTTCTCATCTTCTGGTGAATTCATCATATGATTTGCTGTCATCGTAAGCCTTTCAAACATGAAAGAACGATGTGGTTCTTGAATATCCACTTCATTCATAGCACCGGACATGCAGGATAACCATGCATCTCTTCTTGTAGGGGTGATCTTGAAGGGCAGGTGTCTTGCCCGTAACATCGGATGGCCATGTTCCTCAACGTAGAGTGGAGGTCCACCGAAAAACTGGGTTAAAAACTGTTTTTGTTTTCGTATCGTTTCTGTAAGATCATCCGGAAAGATGGGAATTAAATCCGGATGTTTACTTACACGTTTATAAAAAGCTTCTACAAGCTCATCAATTTTTTCTTTTCCAATTTCCTCAAAAAACGTTTCTCGTTGTTGCATAACATCCCTTCCTGTCTGTTCATCATTTTAGCAATGAGGGCTAGAGCACGGCAACTATTCTGATTGTAGTTGCTTTCTGTCATAGAAACGTTTGATCTTATTATCTGTTTCACGGTTAGGAATATTGCATGTGCGCAGAATTTCTTCCATCACTTTCTTTCCAGCCTCTTTAGATCCGGCTTCTACTTCCAGTTCATAATCTTCCTTGTCATAATAAAGACTGTGGTCAAGGACGACGGTGGTCCCTTTGTAGTCAAGTTCTTTCCGTCTCGTTGTAAGAGAACCGAGGTAGTAAAGATCTTCAAAGGAGATACCCAGATCATTCAGTTGTTTAGATACGTGAGGCTTTTCGGTCATTTTGTTTTGAATCCAAAGGTTAGCTTCTTCTTCAGTGAGTGAATCATGAGTTTCAAGCAGACCTTCTGTGTGGGGCTGTTTAAGAGTCAATGTCCATTGAGCATTTTTTTGACGAATCCTCAAAGCAGAACCTTGCTGTTTTAGCTTTAGGTCTTCTGTTTCAAAATAATAATTGGTTTGCTCCTTGAGTTCAACTGATTTGAATGGTAAAAAATGATAAACTTTTTCATATTCGTCTTTTGTTAATAAGTTTTTAAATTCGATTTCAATTTCCTGTGCCATAGTTAAGACCTCCTGATCGTAGTATAATGTCAGGCGCTCTGCTTATTCTGCAGGCTAACTTTATGATACAATGAATGATGAAGAAAACGCACATATTTACTATGAAGATTGGATACATAAAGGTGGTTGCTTGATGAATTGGGATATATTTATAGCACCTTATGCACAAGTAGTGGAGGAATTAAAAATTAAATTAAAAGGCATGCGCCGGCAGTTTGAATATGAAGAGGAACAATCTCCTATTGAATTTGTAACCGGACGCGTGAAGCCGAAATCAAGCATTATTGAAAAGGCTAGACGAAAAGCCATTAATCCTGAAAACATCGAGGAAGAACTGCAGGATATAGCCGGAGTGAGAGTAGTCTGTCAATTTGTAGATGATATTTATGCCGTTGCCACTATGCTTCGGAACCGCCATGATTTTGAGATTGTCGAAGAGAAAGATTACGTTTCAAGGAAAAAGGAAAGCGGGTATAGATCTTTTCATGTCATTATTCGTTACCCTGTGGAAACCATTCATGGAGAGAAAAAAGTATTGGCAGAAATTCAAATTCGTACCCTTGCGATGAACTTTTGGGCAACCAATGAACACTCATTAAATTATAAATATTCGGGGAAAATACCATCAGAAATAAAATCACGGCTCAAACGTGCCGGTGAAGCTGCCTTTCAGCTCGATGAAGAGATGTCAAAAATTAAAAGTGAGATCCAAGAAGCCCAGCGAGCATTTTTGAGAAAAGAAGAACAAAAGAAGAACCCTAGAAAAACTTAAAGGAGTGGGTGGACCGATGAAGTTCTCGATCCTTTCCAAAGGTGATCAAAAATCGAACGAAATCCGTTCGAAAATCAAAAACTATTTGACGGAGTTTAAATTGGAATACGATGAAGATGAACCCGACCTTGCCATTTCTGTAGGTGGAGATGGTACATTACTGGAAGCATTCCATACGTATGTTCACCGGTTGGATAAAACAGCTTTCATAGGAATACATACCGGGCACCTTGGTTTTTATGCTGATTGGATGCCCGAGGAATTAGAAAAGCTGATTATTGAGATTGCGAAGACACCGTTTCAGGTGGTCGAGTACCCACTTCTGGAAGTGACCATCCGTCCGAAAAGCGGGGGAGAAGAAGACCGATATCTTGCACTGAATGAGTGTACGATCAAAACCTCTGAAGGTTCGGTGGTTATGGACATTGAAATTAAAGGTGATCATTTTGAGACTTTTCGTGGAGATGGGCTCTGCGTATCTACACCATCTGGGAGTACAGCCTATAATAAGGCGCTGGGTGGAGCGATTCTGCATCCATCACTTGAAGCTTTTCAAATTGCAGAAATGGCTTCCATTAATAACCGTGTGTTCCGTACGATAGGTTCCCCGCTTATTTTACCCAGCCATCATACGTGCATGTTCAAGCCAAAGCATGATCGCAGCTTTCTTTTCACCATTGATCACATCACTCGTACTTATAAAGACGTAAAATCAATTCAGTGCCGCGTCGCTGAAGAAAAAGTGCGGTTTGCGCGGTTCCGTCCGTTCCCATTCTGGAAACGTGTCCACGATTCCTTTGTGGCCGATGACTACTCAGAGTAATGTGACAAAGAGTTGGCGTGTGACAGATGCTTACACTGGTTATTCCATTCGTGATTTTTTACTGCAGGCAGGTGAGTTTTCTAGGCAGTTGATCAAGAAGGTACGTATGGATGGTGTCGTGTTGATCAATGGAATTCAGGAGAAAATGTGGCGTACATTAGAAGCCGGCGATGAAGTTGTGGTCGTTTTTCCTGAAGAAGAAAAAGGAGCGATTCTCCCTCACCAGGGCCCATTACCGATTGTATTTGAGGATGAAGATATCATGGTCCTTAATAAGCCCGCCGGCATACCTGTAGTTCCTCCTTTTGACCAAAAAGAGCCTTCGATTGCAAGTTTCCTGTTATTTGAATATGAACAAAGAGGATATCCTTGTACCGCTCATATTGTCACAAGGCTGGACAGAGATACGTCAGGATTGATGTTGATTGCTAAACACGCTTATAGTCATAGACTTCTTACCCAGAACTTAGACTTGATTTCCCGGCAGTACGTGGCCATTGTCGAAGGGGAATTACAAGTTAAGGAAGGTTTGATTGATGAGCCAATCGACCGTGCAGAGGACTCGATCATCCGAAGGGTCGTATCTTCAAGAGGGAAGCCCTCAAAAACTCTATATCACCTTGTTCATCAAGAGGAAAGTTACTCAAGGGTCCGTTTTAAACTTCTCACCGGGCGGACGCACCAAATCCGTGTTCATATGGCTTATAAGGGGTACCCTTTAGCTGGAGACACGTTGTATGGTGGGAAAAAGGTGGAAGGTATGGATGGGCAGGCGTTGCATTGTGAGCGGCTTCATTTCATCCACCCATGGACGAAGAAAAAGATGACTTTCACATCTGAACCACCAAGAGAATGGGAAGCATTTGCTTGAAAAGCAGGACTTCCGAGGAACAGACTAAAAAAGCAGGAGCCATAAGTGCTCCTGCTTTTTAATATCTGAACTTTTCTTCTACAAAAGGCATGCTTGATGGGACGCTGAGAATTTCTTCTTCGGGCAGTCGGAAAGCAGTCAGTCTGCCTCCGAACACGCACCCTGTATCTATGTTAACGGTCTTGTTAACAAAACGGGGTTCGCGGACTGGTGTATGTCCATAGACGATCCATCGTCCTCCCTTGTAATGCTGAGCCCAGTCTCTTCTGACGGGACGACCGTCTGGAAGCTTTTCACCAGTAATGTCCCCATAGAGGACGAACGTTTCGATACTTTTACTTTTATGACCGATATCTTCTTCTCGGATCCCGGCATGAGCAACAACGGCATCCACATCTTTTAAAATCAAATGCAGGGGGGCCTGTTCATACAAATTCTTGAATTGTTGTTTAACATCCATCTGTTCTTTTTTTGACAAGGAACGGTACTCCTCAGCGGTCGTCTCTAATCCGTGCTTTTCCTTGACTGGATTCCCTAGAAAGAAACGATACAATTTGTTGCAATGATTTCCCGGGACATAATGGGCCCCTCTTTCCGTCACTAAACGATAGACGAAGGTAATACATTCTATGGAAGAAGGTCCTCGGTCCGTTATGTCCCCTACGAATACAGGTGTACGTCCCTCTGGATGTTCCGGCAGGCCCTCGGTCCATTCGTAGCCGAGTTTTTCAAATAACTGAATTAACTCGTCCAAGCAGCCGTGGACATCCCCGATGATGTCGTAGTACATAGTCATTCTCCTTTTTACGCTCAATAATGGTCTTGGTTCTTTATAGATTGAACGCTGTCCTATATATGGAAGATATTTTTCCCAAGCCTTCGAAATACTAAACATACGGGGAGTATATTCCCTAACATTGATTCCTTCTGTTAAACTACATTTATGTGAGGAATTTGACTGTTGAAAAATTGAGTAACTTTCGTTGACAAACAGGTGTAACGCCATTAAGATTAAACGGTCAAAAACGAAATAGACACTGGGGAGGGTTGCTTATGGAACACTTAGATGACCAGGAGCGCCAAGAAGTTTGGACGAATATTAAAGATGCCTTGTTCAATGATCATATCGACCAGTTTCGTGCAGAATTTCTCGAATTGCATCCATATGACCAGGCCCGTATTTTTGAAGATTTGGATAAAGAAATCCGAATGCAGATTTATACCTACCTCTCTCCGGAAGAGGTTGCAGATGTCATGGAGCACATCGATTATGATGAAATTGAACCTTTCTTTACTGAAATGGACCCGACTTTTGCTGCGCAAGTCTTCGCTGAAATGTCGACGGATGATGCTGTTGATATTTTAAACGAATTAGATAAAGATAAAGTGGCGAGTTTCTTGACGATCATGGATGATGATGCAGCTGACGAAATTAAAGACCTGCTTCATTATGAAGAAAAAACCGCTGGTTCTATCATGACAACAGAATTCGTTGTCGTTAAAGCCGGTATGACGATCAAGGAAGCGATGGTTCATCTCAGAACAGAAGCCCCGGATGCCGAGACGATTTATTACACATATGTCATTAATGAAGATAAACGGCTCGTTGGTGTTATTTCGTTGAGGGATTTGATTATATCTGAAGAAGAATGGCTGATATCAGACGTTATGAATGAACGAGTGGTATCGGTCTCAGTCGGTGAAGACCAGGAAGAAGTGGCACGTATGGTGCGCGACTACGACTTTCTTGCCTTACCAGTCGTTGATTTCCAGGACCATCTTCTTGGAATCATCACCGTCGATGACATTATGGACGTCATGGAAGAAGAAGCAAGTGATGACTATTCTAAACTTGCTGCCGTTTCTGACGTAGACAGCCCTGATGACAATGCTTTTGCTTCAGCCAAAAAGCGTTTGCCCTGGCTTGTCATTCTACTTTTCTTGGGAAGTTTGACAGCCAGTCTTATTGGGCGTTTTGAGGACACCTTGGATCAAGTAGCTATTCTCGCTATTTTCATTCCGCTGATTGCCGGAATGGCGGGAAATACTGGAACGCAGGCACTAGCCGTTGCTGTCCGCGGTATCGCTACCGGGGAAATTGAAAAGCAAGGGAAATGGAAAATGATGATGAGAGAAGCAGGGACCGGCATCATTACCGGGCTTTCTTGTGGTGTATTGATTACTCTTATTGTATATATATGGCATGAAAACTTCTATCTAGGCGCATTAGTTGGATTGTCCATCTTTATGACCTTGGTTGTAGCAACATTGGCTGGCTCTCTCGTTCCCCTTCTTATGCATCGTTTAAAGATCGACCCTGCTGTTGCTTCAGGTCCATTCATCACAACGGTGAATGACTTGATTTCCATTTTGATTTACTTTGGACTCGCGACAGCTTTCATGAATTTATTGATTTAAGGAAGGAGGGCGAGTATGGAACATGGTGCATCAGTAACTTCTCTAGTTATTGTAATTATCGCAGCATTCATAACTCCCATTTTACTACACCGTTTTAAATTGAATATCATTCCGGTTGTAGTAGCAGAAATCATCGTAGGATTAATTATCGGCCAAAGTGGATTTGACATAGTAGAACAAGGAAGCTGGTTAGAGATCCTGTCAACATTAGGGTTCATTTTTCTGATGTTCCTCAGTGGGTTGGAAATTGATTTTTCTATATTTGCAAGTAGAAAGAAAAAAGCGAAGCCGGAAAACAAAGGGACAGGTGCTCCAAATCCTGTATGGGTTGCGACCCTCGTCTTTATAGGAATCTTCATTATCTCCTTAGCCCTTTCTTACATGTTTGTTTGGGCAGGTTTCATTGATAATGCATTCTTGATGACGCTGATCATTTCCACTATATCTTTAGGTGTGGTCGTGCCGACGTTGAAGGATGCACAGATGATGAAGACAACAATCGGTCAGACCATCCTTCTTATTGCGGTCATCGCCGATCTGGTAACCATGATTCTACTGGCTGTCTTCGTATCCATTTACGGAGAGAGTGGTGGAAACACATGGTTATTGCTCCTACTTTTTGCAGCGGGTGTTCTTTTCTATTACATCGGCAAAAAGTTCCGTCATCAGTCGTTCGTAGAGACCATGGCCAAAGGGACCATCCAGATCGATACGCGAGCTGTGTTCACGCTCATCCTTCTGCTAGTCGCTTTATCGGAAACGGTAGGGGCAGAGAACATCCTTGGTGCTTTCTTAGCAGGTACTCTCGTTTCCCTGCTGTCTCCCAACCCGGAGATGGTCAAACGGTTGGACAGTTTCGGATATGGCTTTTTAATTCCAATCTTCTTCGTAATGGTTGGTGTGGAAATTGATATATGGAGTCTATTTACAGATTCCCGTGTGCTCATATTAATTCCACTGTTATTTATCGCCTTGCTCGTCTCTAAGATTGTCCCTGCGTTAATTTTGAGTAAGTGGTACGATAAGAAAACGGTCTTTGGATCAGGCTTTATTCTTACTTCCACACTCTCCCTTGTGATCGCTGCGGCAGCCATTGGGAAGCGGGAGGGAATGATCGATGACCAAATGGAAGGAGCCCTGATTCTAGTGGCTGTCCTGACATGTCTTGTGGCACCGATTGTCTTCAAAAAGATTTATGGACGTTTTGAAGATGAAGACCATAAGACGGTCGTTTCCTTTATCGGTTCCAACCGCATGACCTTACCGGTGGTTCGAGAACTGGACATTCATGCTTATGAAACTCATCTATACCATACGAAAATGGATAAAATTGATGAGCGGATCAGCCGTAATTGCTTTGATATCAAAGAGTTAGATGGATATGATGTTGAAAAGATGAAAGAACTTGGAGTTTTCGAGGTAGACTTGTTAGTCGCTTCTACGGGCGATGAAGAAAGAAATGCTGAGATCGCCCGGTTTGCGAAAGAACAAGGAGTAGAGCGAATCATTGTCCGAGTGGAGTCACCAGACTTATCTCAGGAAATGAAAGATCTCAATATCAATGTTTTCTCCGTATTCTTATCATCGAAAGCACTTCTTAAAGCGATGATTGAAGCGCCAAATGTTGTCGACATATTAACCAAACAAGATAGTGCGCTTTATCAAATCAATATGAACAACTCGGTTTATAATGGCATTCACCTTCGTGAGTTTCCTTTTACTGGAGATGTGATCATGGTTCGTATTTTCCGCGGGAAAGATTCCATCGTCCCTCACGGAGATACAGAATTGAAAATGGGTGACCGTCTGATCGTTACAGGCTCTCATGAGTACGTGGAAGAACTAAAATTGGAACTGGAGTATTGTGAATGGTGTTAACCTATAACCGCTCTTTCTCATCACGAGAAGGAGCGGTTTTTTATATTTCCCTTCTTCCACTATAGCTCCCTTTAGCGGAAGACTCAGTTTCGAGATCTTTCTGGGTTCGTTGCCTGGGTTGAGCGTCAGGGGTGGCTGGGAAGCAACTCGCTTTCCTGTGGGGGAGCGCCGAGCTTCCTCGGACTGCGTCCTGCGGGATCTCGCCTATCTCCTTCTCCCACGGGAGTCTCGCAGCTTCCCAACCACCCCATTTCATATGAGGGAGAAACGAACCCCCTATACCGAGATGGAGTGTCCCCCACTCTCCCATCTAGAGTGGGGATAAGCTTCTGTATCAAGGTTTCACTTTCTGAATGCCCACTGGGCAGAATTAA
>NZ_JAYLVQ010000043.1:0-38627 GCF_035818575.1 Halobacillus sp. HZG1 | reverse complement strand
AGACTTTTGTTGGGTGGATCGGGCTGCGGGGAATAGCTCGCTTTCCGCGGGAGCGCGGTGAGCCTCCTCGGACTGCGTCCTGTGGGGTCTCACCAAGCACTTTTTTCCCGCAGGAGTCTCGCCATTCCCCTCCGCCCCTTTATCATAAAAGGTTCTCGAAACCACTACGATAAGGACAGCTCGTATGATTATTAGAAATGGATGAAAGAACGCCTCCCCTAGCACAGAAAAGCCTAATCCAGAGCGCTTTTCCCCCTAACAGTTGGATAGTAGAAGACCATCAAACTTGGTAGAGGGGTTCGTTACACTCATACGTCGAATGGGGTGGTTGGGAAGCTGCGAGACTCCCGCGGGAATGGATTGGCTGGCAAGACCCCACAGTGCGAAGCACGAGGAGGCTTGCCGTCATCCCCGCAGGAAAGCGAGTAGCTTCCCAGCCATCCCTGACGCTCAACCCGGGCAACGAACCCCGGAAAGTCTCGAAACTGAGTCTTCTGAGTCTTCTGAGTCTTCCACAATCCTGCCATTTAGTTTAATAACGAAGAGCGCAAAAAAAGAGCGGGAGGCCCGCTCTTTTTTTAATCATTTCTTATGATAAGATAAACAATCAGCCCGACTAAGGGGAAGAATAATGTTGCGATAAGGACAACGAGACTGTAGGCGGTGCTTCTTCCTTTGCGGACAGAATCACGATACGCCCATACACTCGTTAGAATATTCAATACCAGCAACCCGCCACCAAAGATCAGAAAAATGAGAAATAAGATGCCAATTTCCATGATGTTCCTCCTCTATTCCCGTTTCTCACCTATTCTACGATTCAGGAAAGAGAAAGTTTCAAAATCAAGCTGCTTTTCTTTTGCTTCGTTTCGATAAACGTACGTAGAGCTTACGCATCCACGTAATGGTAACGTAAACCAAACCGAAGCTGCTGATGGCGAGCAGACAGACCGACCAGTAGGAAGCGGGCAGCGTTGAAGTCGTATCAGACATGGCGTATCGATCGACAAGCTGAAGGAAGACCACTGCGAGAAGACTACTAGTCACATAGCTGGATAGAGTCTTCCAATGATTCAGCATCATCCATTCGATGACCGGCTTGACCACCCACATCAGGGACAGCATGAACAAAAAAACGAGCGAGAATTGAACATACTCAGGCTTCAGGCCAAAAACACCCAATAGATCATGATCAAGCCAGCTAATGGTCTCTTTTAAAAACGAGGGATCGAACCAATCCATAATATTCATCTTCTTCCGCTCCTTGTTCTTTTTGTACCATTATGAACAAGGTTCGAAAGGATTAAACTTCACCTTTCTAAAAGCTCTGGATGTTTGCTTTTCAGCCATTTCAATCCTTCTCTTCGGCTCAAAGGCCGCACTTCATTCCGTTCGAGGTAATCCATAACCGCCCGTGCATCCGTTTTGCTGTATTCACGAAGGGCCCATCCGATTGCTTTTTCAATAAAAAACTCTTTTTCATGCTTGAGGGCATCGATCGTTTCGAAAAGGAGTGGAGCATCTGTCTTTTCCTTATATTTCAACTGATGCAGGACGCTGGAACGTCTGACCCATAGGTGATCGGACTGTCTCCACTCTTCTGTGTATGGGCGAAGTTTATCTTCGTATCGAAGGAAGTAGCCCCCGCACAAAGTGGAAGCGATCATATCGACCGTGTCCCACCAAGGTTTCGTCATAAGCAGTTGCTTGTAAGTATCAATACTGTTTTCCGGTGCTTTTTTGATCCCTTTTTCAAGTAAAGCGAGAGCCGCGTAGTGACATTCTCTTTCCGGTTTCTCAAAAAGCAGAACCGCTGTTTCCAGACGCTCCTCTTCCGTGATATCTTTGTAGTTTTTCAACAATGGTGCGAGGATTTGTTTTCGCTCGGGGGCTTTAATTCCGAAGAAAGGGTAGTGATTCTTCATGTAGTTCTCCATAGGGATGCGTTGATCTTCATCTCTATGTTTTTCTAATTCTGACGTGACACTTTCACATATTTCAACAGGTCTGTTCATTCCCTCTCCTCCGTTTCTTTAAAAGGTGCACGTCTACGAGCAAGCACCCATCCATAAGGGCGCTTTTCATTTTTCCCCTCATCAAAAGAATGATGAGGGTACAAGCCATGAAGGTAACGGCAACCATGCCTATCAGCATCGTTCCCGCCTCCCTTTCAAACCATAAAGCCATCATCGTACTTGCAGGAAACGTTCCATTCTTGCAGCATGGGCTTCCGCTTCTTCATACCCTTGAGCATAAAGATTATGCAGACGATCACGGTTCCTTTCGATTCTGCTCACTTTCAAAGGCTTTAACGGTCGTATGACGAACGCCTCTCCATTTTGTTCTGCTTCCTTCACTTTCTGCAGCTGCTGATTATAACGAATATGCCTTTCCAGTAAAGCTTTGGCAAACAAAGGGAATTGCTTGTACTTACGGTTGAAGTACCAGCCGGCTTTCATCCTTCCCTTGATGTATCCATCGTTTCGAGTAAGAACGACGACATGCTTTTTGTTCCCGTCCCGTTTGGAAGCCTCCATGGGAATGGGGTCGGCAATACCTCCATCCATTAATTCCCTGCCGTCATACTGAATGCTTGGGGCAACCATCGGCAAGGAGCTTGAAGCGCGTATGACTTTCAGAAGGCTGTCCCTGTCAGGGAAGTGGTCGTAAAAGACAGGTTCTCCTGTTTTCATATCTGTCGTTCCGACGACAAAACGCGTTTTTTGTTGAAGGAACGTGTCATAATCGAACGGGACCAGTTGATTCGGAAGTTTATCAAATATGAAATCCATCCCAAACAACTGTCGTTTCGTAATCATCCTTTTGTACGATATGTATTCTGGATGCGCCCCGTATTCGACAATCACTTCATAATTCCTTCCCCTCTGTTTGGCAACATAAGAGCTGCCATTGCATGCGCCGGCAGATGCTCCGACCACATAGGGGATATGAATGTCTTCATCAAGGAAGAAATCGAGCACGCCCGCCGTATATGCGCCTCTCATCCCTCCGCCTTCAAGTACTAAACCGACATCATCCATAGGATATAAACACCTTCCTTTTTTCATTATTTCCTTTCTCTATATTCTGCCATTTTCTTTATGAAAAGTAAAAAAAGCAACCCGTTCTATGCGGTTGCTTTTTGGTGTGATATCATCAGTTTACATAAGCATCGGAATCGTTTTTTCTTGTATGTTTTTCATCTATTTGACGTTCGATTTTTTCGATTGCTTCCTGATCGTTCAACAATTGTCGCTTGTTACGATCCACTAAGTCTTCAAAGGAAATTCGTTTGTGACTTCTCATTATACAACTCCTTTCATGGGCTTATTTTAAATTATAACAAAATTCAACAAATTACACGCGATAATTGTTTGAACATTTTGTTAACTTTATGTAAAGAAGGAGAATACGTATTGGAAAACTTCATCAATCCCACAGTGAAGCAAATTGAAATATCAGGAATCCGCCGTTTTTTTAATATGGTATCCCACTATGAAGACATTGTGTCATTAACTATTGGACAGCCTGACTTCCCTACACCTCCCGCAGTGAAAGAAGCAGGGATTCAGGCTATCAAAGATAATCGAACGACCTATACGCATAATGCAGGAATGCTGCCTCTAAGAAAAGCCATCCAGCAGCACGTGAAAAGTTCTTATGGACTCGATTATGAAGCAGAAAATGAAATCATCGTCACCATAGGGGCTTCCCAGGCTCTGGATATTTCCCTTAGGACCATCATCCAGCCTGGAGATGAAGTGCTGTTGCCCGGGCCTGTTTATCCGGGATATGAGCCGCTCATCCGCCTGGCAGGCGGAACACCTGTGTTTATCGATACAAGTGAGAGCGACTTCAAATTGACGGGAGATCAGATTAAAGAAAGGATCAGTCCAAAAACAAAGGCTGTTATTCTGCCTTATCCATCAAATCCGACGGGAGTTTCTTTGACAAAAGCAGAGCTTGCCGGAATTGCGGATGTGATCAAAGAGCACCACCTCTTCTTGTTAGCCGATGAAATTTACAGTGAACTTGTATATGACCGTCCGCACACCTCGATTGCAAGCTTTTCCGATGTTCGCGACCAGGTGATTGTGATAAACGGGGTTTCGAAATCCCACAGTATGACCGGGTGGAGGATCGGGTACCTGCTTGCCCCTTCCTGGTTATGCCGTCATTTATTGAAAGTTCATCAGTACAACGTCTCCTGCGCAACTTCGATCAGCCAGTACGCGGCCCTTGAGGCTTTGACAAATGGAAAGAAAGAGGCTGAATCGATGCGTGATGCATATAAGGAAAGAAGAGCATTCGTCATCAGCCGTCTCAAAGAAATGAACCTCTCATTTGCTCAGCCTGACGGAGCCTTCTATGTTTTCCTCGACTTTCCGCTGAATGGAAAATCCACGTTCGAGCGTGCCGTGCAGCTCGTGGAGGAAGCAGGAGTAGCTCTTGTACCAGGGGATGCTTTTTCAGAACATGGGAAAGGTTATATGCGCATGTCCTACGCCTACAGCATGGCTACATTGGAAGAAGGGCTCAAACGTTTGGAAGACTTCATCTCAAAAGAGAGAGTTAGAAAGGAAACGTAATCAGCTTTCCATAAGGGGCCTTGAAATACAGCCATAAAAAGAACTCATGGGTGCAGGTCCCATGAGTTCTTTTAATTCGGCTTATTTTTTTGTACTTCATTCAAAAGGGCATCGAGTTGTTGACTGACCTTGACAGACTCGGGACTGGATAACCCTTTTTCAAACGCCACTCTTGTCATTTTCTTTCGCAAATACTCTAATTCAGCAATACGAGGATCCTTGTCGGCCACTTGCATTATCGACTACCTCCTGACTTGTTCTACCTTATTGTACACGATTTATAACAAATGGAAAAGAATGTGTGTTCGTATCCAGATCTTGCACGAAGAAAATTATCTCAATTTTCTATACTTTTGTAAAGACAATCGGCAAAGGTACTCATATTTCGACAGAGAGGGATAAAATAAGATAGAGCCTATAAAGAAAGTTTACAATTTCGTAAAAGCCTCCCCTCGTACCTTTTCTTTCCGTAGCTATATGGTAAAATTAAGGATGAGATATTCTATGTTCATCTAGAAAGGAAGATGAGTTTGTCTGAGCAATCCAAAAAAGAATGGTTGGAATGGTTGAAAGCCATCGCTGTTGCCATTACTCTCGCATTTATATTACGAACATTTTTCTTTGCCACATCCATTGTTGAAGGCGCCAGCATGGACCCGACTTTGAAAAACGGGGAACGCGTCATGTTTAATAAGATCATTTATTATGTAGATGAACCTGAACGCGGGGATATCGTCATCATTGAAAGACCAGTAAAAAGTTATGTGAAACGAGTCATCGGCCAGCCGGGAGATACGGTGGAGATCAGTAATCATGAATTGTATGTAAACGGTAAGGAGCAGACCCAGGAGTACTTGACGGAAGACGCTGCGTCAGCCACGAGAGATTTCGGACCCATCGAAGTTCCAAAAGGGAAGTATTTCGTTATGGGAGATAACCGTTCCATCAGTAAAGACAGCCGGAATGGACTCGGTTTTGTCGAGGAAGAAGAAATCATCGGACGTACCGAATTAATCATCTATCCATTCAATGAATGGGGACTAACAAAATAAACACAAGAACGACCCGCCAGTCATGACTAGCGGGTCGTATGTTCTTCTCGTTTAAGTTTCATTTAGTCGGCACGATTTTCTCCGGCAGTTGATGTAGTGTTTCAATCAGTTGATCTAGCTTCCCTTCTACCCGGTGCAGCAAGTAAAACGTCACCGCTACAGGGAAACCAACATCCGCTAAAATCGAAATCCACGCATCCATCCCCATCCTTTCACCTCTTCTCCTGTATTTTAGATAAGTTCCTTTTCTTGAAGACTCAGTTTCGAGACGGTTGTGTGGTTTTAGTGGCTCCGGGAAAAGGTTCGCTTTCCATGGCGGGCGGTGAGCCTCCTCAGGCTACGCCTTCCGGGGTCTCACCTGTCCCACACGTCCCATAGGAGTCTCACCGTTTCCCCTCCGCCCTTTGCCATGGGAGATTCTCGAAACCACTACTAAAAGTCAGCTCGTTTGATAATGGACAGTGGATAATTACAACACCTCCCCAGCACGTAAGAGCTTAAATTCAGAGTCTTCACACCTCTAGCAGTTGAATAGCGATAGGCTACCCAACTTGGTACAGGGGTTCGTTTCCCCCCTCCCCCTTCCATCGAAAGGTATGTTTGGGAAGCTGCGAGACTCTCGTGGGAGATAGGACGGTGAGACCCCATAGAACGTAGTCCGAGAACGCACTCCCGCGGAAAGCGAGTTATTCCCTGCAGCCCCATCCACTCCATAAAAGTCTCGAAACGGAGCCTCCCAGATCCTGCCACACCCATGAATAACTGATCATGGGTGTTTTTGCTAAAAAGAGCCGCTACTTTTGGATAGCGGCTCTTTCATTTAGATGGTAATATCGAAGACGTTGCGTTCGACGATACGTGCTTCTTTCTTCTCAACAAGGTCTCCCCCGTTAGAATAGAAGCAATTATGGGCAAGAATGGCGTCCATCGCTGCATTGACCTGGGCAGGATCGACAGGCTCTACTGGATCATCCAGGCTGATCGTTATGGTTTTGCCTTCTTCATTTAAAAATTTCAACTCCAGCTTTTTCATTTACTCTCCTCCTTCGAAATTATGATTCCGTCAAAACTGAGCGGTCATCACGAGCGATATCAACTAAAATGTGCTGCTGTAACGGAGATACAGCGATCGATACTTCATGCAATTGTTCATCAGTGGCATCTGTTTTAATGTTGTTGAAAGATTTTCGTTTGAGGATCATGTTTCCGTCTTCATCTGTTCCTGTTGAAAAGACAAGCTGCAAGCGACTATCTACTTTTAAAGTATTTACGGCCATCTGCTTCACCTCCTCTCACTTCTATAATCGAAGGAGAAGAGAAAAAAGTGTCAATGGTTCGCGTTTTTTTATAATAAAAGTCTCTGATTAAAAAAAGCGTCAGGGGAAGGAACCTGAAGTGGCTCCTTCCCCTGACGCTTTTTCATTAAGTATCAACCGTTATCAAAAATCGTTAATCCTATGAGTCCTAACATTACAATAATACTTACAAAAAACATGACAATCTCCATCTCTGTTCCACCCCTCTTTCCTCTCTATCATAGCAAATATTTAAAGCGTTTGCTTTGGTAGTCCCCTAATCCTTGAATATTTTTATCTTTCCCTGAAAAGTAAATAGAAACACTCCATTTTTCACATTCCTGACATAACAAATTGAACAGATTGTGAAATAGTGAACAATTTATGGATAAACTTACCTCCTACACTTATACTTGAATTGTAAGAAAGAAACCTTCTTACATGACATCATGTGAAATGGTGAACAATCTTTTAATAAGGAGTGATTAACATGTTGAATGAATTATTACGAAACAACAAGATCGTTGCAATGATCCTGACCGTCTTCCGCGTATATCTGGGGTACACCTGGCTGACCGCCGGCATCGGAAAAATCACGGGCGGATTTGAAGTGAGTGGTTTTCTGAATGGAGCGATTGCGAAAGCAGAAGGAGCACATCCGGCTGTCCAGGGCTGGTGGGCCGCGTTCCTTGAACAATTCGCCTTACCAAACCATGAGTTTTTCGCTTTCCTTGTCATGTGGGGAGAAGTTCTCGTAGGGATTGCACTTATCTTAGGATTATTCACGAACGTAGCTGCTTTCGGTGGCATTCTCATGAATTTCGCTTTCTTATTCAGCGGAACAGTCAGCACAAACCCGCAAATGGTGCTGCTCACAATCTTTATCCTCGTCGCCGGGGCCAATGCCGGTCGCTATGGATTAGACCGCTGGGTTGTACCAATGCTTAAAAAACAAGGAACCAAACTCCCTCACAGAAGAGGAAGGCTTGCCCATCAATAATACACCAAGCCCTATGGATCGCTCATAGGGCTTTTTTCGTTTATTTTACTTTCGGATGAGGTATGATGATTTTATACATAAGTTTCAAAAATCGTATTGGAAAGAGGTGTCCTATGGCAACGTATATCTTCCGTTTTTTTATTTTTTGGTACATATGCGGAGTGTTTTTAGTAACGTTCGACTGGCTTCCCCCTTGGCTTGAATGGGCGAACAGCGTTTTTTTGATAACCGCCGGGGTCGTGGCTGGGATTTATTTTATGAAGATGTACGGCGTTTGGCGTGGAATCATCTACAGCCTGATCATTATTGTCGTTAGTATCTATGTGGAACACTTGGGTGTGAAATACAATTTCTTATTCGGAGCCTACCATTACACAGAAAACTTCGGATTGAAAATTGCGGATACACCGATTACCATCGGATTCGCCTGGCTTTTAATCATCGGATGTTCCCATGAGTTGGCAAGGGTGTTGTCGAGTGGATGGAATCCTTGGACGAGCCGGTTCATTTTCGTTGTTACCGGTGCGTTAGCTGCGGTGACCATGGACCTTATTCTCGATCCGGTTTCTTTCAAAGTGAAAGAATATTGGATTTGGGAAGATCCTGGCTTTTATTACGATATCCCGTTTTCCAACTTCTTTGGCTGGTTTGTCCTGGCTGCCCTGTTTCACCTCATTTTCCTGTTCATGCATCGGGACATGGAAAATCGAAGCGTTCCCCCTTGGCCAGGGAGGATGGTCCTGACGTTCGGCCTAATCATCTTCCTGTTTCTGTGCATTGCGTTTACCGGCCAATTATACGGGGCGATTATGTTCGTGAGTGCTCTTACCCTATTATGGTATGGCTTGTATTTTTGGAGGAGATCAAATGTTTCAACCCGCACGTAAAACGTCATGGATCGAGTGGGGATTCACCCGCTTCAATCGGTTGTTTTTAAACTATCATTTCAACCACATTAAAATTCAACATCCATCTTCTGTACCTGATGAGAAGACTCTGTTTCTTATCAATCATTCAACATGGTGGGATCCCCTTTTCATCTTTTATATCAACGATCGACTTGTGAAATCAGACGGCTATGGCATGATGCATGAAGAAGGCATCGAGCGCTTTCCATTTTTCAGGAGAATTGGAGCATTTTCTGTGAATGGCGAGGATCGCCGTCACCTCGTGCAATCCTTGCAATACAGTACCCGTTTGCTTGAGGAGGGGAGAACGGTGTGGATCTTTCCTCAGGGGAATGAACAGCCACTCGAGAAAAGACCGCTTGAATTTTTTTCAGGAGTCAGTTACCTCACCCAGCGTTGCCCGGACATCAATGTCGTGCCTGTTTCCCTATACTATGCCCTTGAGCACACGAAAAAGCCGAATGCCTACATACGGCTGGGAGAAACCCTCCCTAGAGAGGACTACGGGACACTCTCCAGAAAAGAAAGAACACGGTATTTTGAAAACAAGGCCACCCAACAGCTGGATGAATTACGCATGGACGTCATAGAAGAAAATCTTCACACCTTTAAAAAGTTGTAAGAGAAAGGAGGATACGTCATGTCATTCTTTTTTATCGTCTTCATCATCACGATCGTTTTGAATGTGTGGACCATTGTTAACAGCTTCTTCCTCTACCCATTATCAGCCAATAGAAAGCTCGGAGAAACGCCCTCCGTTTCGCTGCTCGTACCGTTAAGAAATGAAGCGGACAATGTGGAAGGATTGATCCATTCCCTCCGCGCGCTTACCTATCCTGATGTGGAAGTGATCCTGCTGGATGATCATTCGGAAGATGGCACCTTCGAAAAATTGAACGAACAGGTCAGAGATGATGGACGCTTCACGATCATTCAGGGTAAGGAGCTGCCTGAAGATTGGAACGGCAAAGTCCATGCCTGTCACCAGCTCTCACAGGCTGCCAATGGTGAGTATTATTTATTCCTGGATGCTGATGCGCGTGTCGCCCCTGGCATCATTCAACAAACGCTCGCCATGATGCAGGAGAAGAAGGCGAGCATGTTAAGCGGATTTCCGAATTACCCGAATGCCAACTTTCTCAGTCATATGCTCGTCCCGCTTCAGCATATGGTTGTGCTGCTTCACCTTCCTTTATTCGTTGCCAACCGGACGACGAAGCCGATGTTCACCGCTGCTTGCGGGATTTTTATTATGATTGATCGGAAAGCATATGAAGCCATCGGAGGTCATGGATCTGTCAAAAGCTCTCTTGTCGAAGACGTACATATTGCTAGAGAAGTGAAAAAACACGGATACAAGATGATTCTCGCTAACATTACAGAATCGGTCCTTTCCTACATGTACGACTCAGGTAAAGAGACATGGGAAGGCTTTAAAAAGAATGTGTACACAGGGATCGGTCGATCTGCTGGCATGGTCGTATTTTTGACTATATTCTATGCGGTTGTGTTCTTAACTCCCGCCGCAATCGCGATCGTTGGACTCGTAACCGGAGATTATGCCTTGGTTCTCCCCTATCTTTTGACGGTTGCATTCAAAATGTATGTGGATGCAAGGACGGGGCATCCCTTGTGGCTGTCCTTCCTTTTACCAGTAGCTGTGGTACTGTTGATAGCCATCATGGTGGCATCGATGTTCGTTCATAAACGAGGAGAAAAATACCAATGGAAAGGGAGGTACTATCAATGAAAGTGGCCATCATCGGAGGTGGACTCGGCGGATTATCGGCTGCGGTCACCCTCGCTAAGCACGGAGCTGATGTACGGCTGTTCGAAAAAAACGATCATTTTGGCGGAAAAATGATGAGCGTCGACGAAGGTGGATTTCATTTTGATTTTGGTCCCAATACGATTACGATGCCTGAAGTGTTTCAGGACGTCATCCGGCAGGGAGGACTCAATCCGCGGGAAGAGCTTCCTTTTGCGAAAATCGTCACACATACGAGAAATGAGTTTCACGATGGGACGACCTTTGATTTTTCCACAGACCAGGGATATATGAAACAGCAGCTTGGAAAGGTAGATCCCAAAGGGCATGTAATGTATGAAGACTTTCTTATAGAAATCGAACGCTTGTACAACCTGTCTCAAAAGCACTTTTTACACCGGACCTTCAATGGGTGGACCGACTACCTTTCCCCCACCCTTGCGAAAAGCATGACGAAGGTACGTCCGCTTGAGTCGATGGATCACTTTTTCAAGCGGTATTTTTCAAACCCGAAAGTGATTCAGGCCTTGAACCGCTATTCTACCTATATCGGCTCCAATCCTTATCAAGCACCAGCCACGTTCAGTATGATCGCCCATCTTGAGTGGAATGATGGGGTTTACTTTGTACGTGGGGGCAACACAAGGATTGCGGATCGGTTCGTTAAAGCGGCTGAGAATGTCGGGGTACGGCTGTACAGTGGAACCAAAGTCACTCGTATCCTTCACGAAAATGAAAGAGTGACGGGTGTAGAAACAGGTGACGGCGAGCGTTTCGAAGCGGACCATGTGATCTTGAATGGCGACCTGCTCCATGCTGTACCGGAGTTGGTCGATCCAGAAGCGAGACGGTCAATGAGCGATCGAAAGCTGAAAGGCTACGACCCGTCTATTTCAGCTTTTGTCATTATTGCAGGCCTGGATACGAAACTCAGCCGTTTGAAGCACCATCATTTGTTTTTCTCAAGCGACTATAAAAAAGAATTCCGTGTGCTAAAGAATGGCTATTACGCCGATGATCCCACGATTTATATCTGTACTTCGTCCAAATCCGATTACTCTGTCTCCACTCAAGGGGATAACTGTTTCATCCTCGTCAACGCTCCCGCTCTCAAGCAAAAAGGCGGGTATGACAAGCACGCCTATAAAAACCACATCTATGATCGGCTCGAGGACGCGGGCGTGCCCGTCAAGAGTCATCTCCAGGTCGAAAAAGTGTGGGATCCCGCTGACATCCACAATCATTTCGGCGCCTATCGCGGATCCCTGTATGGACCTTCTTCCAACCGAAGGTCCCAAGCCTTCATGAGGCCTTTCAACAAATCCCAGGACCTTGATGGTCTCTGGTTTTGCGGAGGTAGTACGCACCCGGGCGGTGGATCTCCGATGGTCGTCCTGAGTGGTCAAAACGTGGCCAACGAAATTCTCGGAAAGATTGTCCAAGTCGAATAACACCTCCCCTTTTCAGGCAAGCTAAAACAGGAGGTGTCGGAATGGAGAAGAATACCAAACGCAACAAACCGCGGAAAGAAGAAAAGCAGCCGAGGAATCCCATTACGAACGACCTGGGTGTCGATCAGGATGAACAGGCGATGAACGGCGATTACGGGATGCTTGAAACGGAAGAAGAAGATCGTCTGCATGACCGTAAAAAATAAAAAAAGAGGGAAGCATAGCGTCGCGTCTATGCTTTCCTCTTTTTTATTCCTTAAGATGTAAGGTTTCATCCATTCTGAATAGGGATAGGATTCCAGATAAAATCGGGAGCGCCCCCACCAACCCGATGGCCCATGGAACAGATAAGACATCCGCAAAGACTCCTGCAAGAATCGCTCCGAACGCATATCCGCTGTCACGCCAAAAGCGATAGATCCCCATGGAAGTGGCCCTCCATTCCGGACGCGCAACATCACTGATCGAAGCAAGGATCGTTGGATAAACCATCGCCGTGCCGATGCCTAAGAAAAGGGAACCGGCCAGCCACATGGCGTATGTTTGAACGATGAGAATAAACCATAGAGAAAGCCCTTGAAGGAACATTCCTGAAACAATCAGTTTCTTCCTGCCTATTTTGTCACTCCAAATGCCTGTGAACAGTTGAAAGAATCCCCAGGACGCCGGATATATGGCGACCACTGTGCCTACCTGTCCGACACTGAGACCACCAGCACTCAAGAAAATAGGAAACAGTCCCCACGCCATGCCATCCTTCAAGTTCGTCGTAAGACCAGCAAGACTGTTGCTGGATAAGTTTTTATTCTTCCAAGTCGTTTGCAGGAAGACTTCTTTTGTAGATGAAGCATCCGTTGTGTTTTTCTTCACTCGTTGGCTTTGGACATACTTTTCTGTGTCCTCTGCGAACCATGATAGGCAAAAACCTGCGATAACGATGACAATCCCGATATAGAAAGGTTCCGGTGTGAGTGAATATTGAGAAGCCACGTACCCTGAAACAGCAGCCATGACGGCGACACCAATGTACCCGGCAAATTCATTAAAACCGACGGCCAAACCTCTTTGTTCTGGTTTTGCAAGGTCTACTTTCATATTGACGGTCATCGACCACGTCAGGGCCTGGTTCATCCCAAGAAAGATGTTTGCCACGACGATCATCCACCAGGCTTCCGCGAAGATAACAAGGAGAGGGACAACCAGACCGAACGCCCAACCACCTAATAGCACGCGTTTCCTCCCCCACCGATCTGCCATGGTTCCAGCGAAAAAGTTCATGATTGCTTTCGAAAAACCGAAGCTTACGATAAAAGAAAGCGCGGCACTTGTAGAAGCTATTCCGTAAACTTCTTCACCAATAGTGGGCAGAATCGTGCGTTCTAATCCAACCATGGACCCCACAAAGAAATTCACGAGTACGAGGAGGGAAAAAGAAAAGATGTTTTCCTTTACGCCTGTCTTTATGATTGGTTTCATTTTATTCACCTGCTCACTTCTCTACTGATTCTACCATGTTACCACGCGGGGTATTAATATGAAAATATTCCTTTGAAGGAGTTTCGAGTTTTCTATTCTTTTTTCAAAAAAAAGCATGCCTCTTGAGGGGCATGCTTTTAGAACGACCGAATATTCACTTTCATTTCTTCCTTCTTCTTTTTTCTTTCGGATGGGCCGACGACTGTATCATCATACAAGTGACAGGCGACTTGGTGACCTTCCCCGACTTCCTGCCATACAGGAGCTTGATCGCTGCAAACATCCATCGCGAAAGGACAGCGCGTCCGGAATACACAGCCACTAGGAGGGTCGATCGGGCTTGGTATTTCTCCCTCAATAATCACTTGTTCCCTTTGATCTTCGATATCCGGGTCCGGAATAGGAATGGCGGATAGAAGAGCTTGGGTATAGGGATGAAGAGGATGATCATATAACCGGTCACTGCTCGTTAACTCGACTAAGTGACCGAGGTACATGACACCAATCCGATCCGAGATATGCTGCACCATAGAAAGATCATGGGCAATGAACAGATACGTCAGGCCTTTTTCTTCCTGAAGCCGCTCCAGTAAATTGACCACCTGCGCTTGGACCGATACATCCAGGGCAGAAATCGGCTCATCTGCGATGATGATTTCAGGGTCGAGTGCCAATGCGCGTGCAATGCCAATCCGCTGTCGCTGTCCCCCACTGAATTCGTGAGGGTAACGGTTGGCATGGTCACGATTCAATCCCACTTCTTCAAGCAGCTCGTAAACACGTTCCATCCTTTCCTTATCGGAAGAAAAAAGACCGTGTATTTCCATCGGTTCAAGAATGATTTCGGATACGGTTGAACGTGGGTTCAAGGATGCATAAGGGTCCTGAAAAATCATTTGCATCTGTCGTTTTAAATGAAATTGTTCTTTCGGTGTACGGTCGTGGACACTCTTCCCTTCAAAAAGGACTTCTCCACTTGTTTTTTCGTAGAGGTTCATGATCGTGCGCCCTGTTGTCGACTTCCCACAACCGGACTCTCCGACAAGTCCAAGCGTCTCTCCTTTGTACAAGTCAAAGCTGACACCATCGACAGCTTTCAAAGATTTTCCTTTCCCCATCTTAAAATGCTTTTTCAGATCTTTCACTTCAAGGGTCTTGTGCAGGCTCATGAGGATCCCTCCGTCTCACTCCAGTATCTTCTTGCGACACATAACTCTTTTTCGTATACGGTTCCTTCCAAATCAATGATTTCAATACTCTTTCCAACGTTGGGTGAATGAAGCATCTTGTTGTCCCCGTAGTAAAAACCGACGTGATGGATGCTCCCTTTTCCTTCTTCGTAAGCAAAGAACAGGAGATCCCCCATTTGAAGATCGTTCAAGGGCACGTTTTTACCACCTTTGGCTTGATCTGTCGCATCTCTTGGAATTTCGTAGTGAAAGGCTTTATGGATGTTATAGGCAAAGCCTGAGCAGTCGTATCCGAAAGCACTCATTCCTCCCCAAAAATAAGGAAGCCCTACGAATGCTTCTCCTGAACGGATGAGGTCTTTCCCGGTTCCTTTTGCTTTTTTATCCTCTTTCTTTTGTACCAGAACGTCTTCTGAAACAAAATACCCGACCCCATCCGGATAAAGAACTTTGACTAAGGTATCGTTTTCCTCGATGACAGGAAGGGACGTTAGATAACTGACTTCCATAAGCGCTTCTTCTGCTCCATTGTAAAGCCACGCTTGCTTCTTATGTACAACCGCCCACTTTTCAGAATGCCAGTCCGCTTCCTTTGGTTTGACCAGCTGACTTACAGGAATATATCCAGGATAGCCCCGTTTGTCTTTCATGGAAGCCTGGGAGGGAACGACGACTTTTGCCCAGTCAGCCACCCTCTCGTCAATCCAGACTTCTTCGCCTAACAGCAGTTGGGATTGGACAAGGTTCTCATCACACAGTTCCCGCTTTTGATCGTCATCCAATACCTTCAGCCAATCTTTCATAGAAGCTGATGCCTGGAGTGAAATTTGATCCGCTTCCCTGGGAGAATCAGGTGCTGTCCAAAGAGTAGCTACAGGAACGCGCACCACTCTCTTCTCATGGTTTTGATTTGTATGTGTCATCCATTGACCTCCTTGGATAGATTTATTTTTATATGTTCACCGTCTGTTCGGTATTAACGTTGACCAGCCCCAACCCGTCACCTTCCGAAAACGTAAGCCGGGCTTTATCATACTGGACTCCTCCTACAATCGGGTCTTCTGTCAGCATCAACGGGGCATCAAAGTCAATCCTCGTGACATTGTTTTGACTTGCTGCAAAATGAGCGGCTGCCGTGATTCCGAGCTTTGTCTCAATCATGCTGCCGACCATGCATTCCACTCCATAGGTTTCAGCCAGATGATTGATTTTCACGGCTTCATGAATACCCCCGGATTTCATTAGCTTGATATTAATCAAATCCGCGCTCCGTGTTTCCAATATCCGCTTTGCATCAATTGGACTAAAGACACTCTCATCAGCCATGATCGGTGTGTACGTATGATCCGTGACTTGTTTCAAACCTTCGATGTCATGAGCATGGACAGGCTGTTCCACCAACTCTATAGGAAGATGACAGTCTTCCATTCTCCGGATGGCTTGGATGGCTTCTTTCGGCGACCACCCTTGATTCGCATCCAGCCTGATCCGTACCCCTCCACCTAGCCGTTCGTGGATGGTCTGTATCCGTTCCACATCTTTTTCTATCGTATCTTTTCCTACTTTCACCTTTAAGACCTTAAACCCGTTGCTGACATATCGGGCAGCGTCATCCGCCATTTCTTCGGGCTCATTGACACTGACCGTATAATCGGTTTCCAACTCGCGCTTCGATCCACCAAGCAATTGATAGAGTGGGAGTTGATAGATTTTGCCTAAAAGGTCATGTATAGCTAGATCCACCGCAGCTTTAGCACTGGTATTCCCAATACAGGAGCCGTGGAGTTTTTTGAAAATATCCTCTCTATACGTGATGTCCTCACCCAGAAGAGCCGGTGTGATGATTTTATTTATCGTGTGAGCAATGCTTGTTAAACTCTCCCCGGTAATGACAACCGTTGGCGGAGCTTCTCCCCACCCTGTAGTCCCATCCTCCCCCGTCACTTTCACGTAAATGGACTCTGCTACGGTGACCGTGCGTAAAGCCGTTTTGAACGGGGTATGTAAAGGAACCGCTACCGGATACGTTTCAATCGACTGTATTTTCATGCTCCTCCACCTTTCTTAGTAGACACCGGGTTGGATCATCAGGGATTTCTTATGACTGGATAACACGGCTTCTGTTCCCAATGGAATACTGTAATGGGGCAGACAGTGGCCAATCTTAAAACCGGCCAGCACCGGTTTATTCAATCTGGAAAAGTAGTCCTCATAAACCTGCACCAAAGATAGACTGTCTGTGTTTTCTTCTATTTCTGTCCCACTAAAGTCTCCGAGGATGATTCCGGCCGCATCTTCGAATTTGCCTGCCAATTTCAATTGATTGAAAAAAGAATCCAAGCGATAGGGTTGCTCCCCGACGTCCTCCATAAAGAGTAATTTCCCTTTTGTTTCAATCTCGTATGGGGTGCCCATTGTATTGACAAGTAACGAAAGGTTTCCACCCACCACTTCGCCTGATGCTTCCCCTTCTGTAATCACCTCTAAAGGAGAAAGACCCTCGTTGTAATGAATCACGTCAGGTTCAAACAACTGCTGAAACATTTCTTTTGATTCTCCATCAAAATCTTCTTTTCCAACATCCGAACAAAGCATAGGCCCATGAAAAGTGACCAGTCCTGTCTCCTGTCGAATAACGGTATGTAAACATGTGATATCACTATAGCCCCAGAAAATTTTAGGGTTAGCTTTCACCAGTGCGTAATCAATCGTTGAAACAATCCTTCCTGTTCCGTAACCGCCACCTGCACAAAAGATGGCAGAAACCTCCGGGTCTTGAAACATGTGATGGAAGTCTTCCAACCTTTCTTCATCATTTCCTGCTAGATAGCCATGTTTTTTCTTCACATGAGCTCCCAGTTTCACTTTCAAGCCTAAGCTTTCCAAAAAAGAAAGGGCTTTGTCTAAGTTTTTAAGATTCGGAGGACTTGCCGGGGCTATGACCCCGACCGTATCCCCCGGGTTCAACCGTCCCGGTTTTATCATCTAAGTTCCTCCAATGAAGGAAAAGAGGCGAAAGAATCGCCTCTTTTCAAAGAAAGTCTATTGCTTGTCTGCCCACTTCAACTCAAGGTATCCAACAGGGTGACGAACGATATCAGATACATTGTCTTTCTCAAGAACGACCTGGTTATAGAAATGAACAGGGAAGATCGGCATTTCTTCAAAAAGAAGCTTCTCAGCTTCATACATCAATTCCCAGCGCTGTTCTTCATCCGCTTCATTTTTAGCATCGGCAATCAGCTGATCGTACTCTTCATTGGACCAGCCTGTACGGTTCATGGAAGAATCCGTCGTGAAGCTCTCAAGGAAGTTGATTGGATCGGCATAATCAGCTAAGAAAGAACTTCTGGAAAGTTGGTGTTCCAATGCTTTTTGCGCTTCAAGGAAGACGTTCCATTCCGCATTCTCAAGCGTAACTTCCACCCCGAGGTTTTCCTTAAACATTTGCTGGATGGCTTCTGCAATTTTCTTGTTGTCTTCGCTCGTGTTATAGGAAAGGGTGATGGCTGGAAGTTCGTCATACCCTTCTTCCTCCATGCCCTCCTCAAGCAATTGCTTCGCTTCTTCTACATTCGTTTCCACAAGCTTACCATTGTGTTCACGGAAATCTTCCCCGGAAGGACTCTCAAATCCATAAGAGACAAAGCCATACGCGGGTTCTTCTTTATTCTTCGTCACGTAATCAACGATTTCCTGTTGATTCACACTCATAGCCAGAGCTTTTCTGATCTTCTTATTCTGAAAAGGCTCTTCATTCACGTTAAAACGGTAAAAAGCAGTACCTGCCTGATCCTGAATCGATAATTCTTCACTATCTAACAGCTGCTCAGCCATGTCAGACGGAATATTGGAAGTATCAAGCTCGCCGCTTTCATACATTTGGTATTCTGTATTGGTATCATTCACCATCGCCCAGTGAACTTCATCCAGCTTCACCGTCTCGTGATCCCAATATTCTTCATTCTTTTTCATGAGCATTTCACTGTCGTGCTTCCATTCTGCTAAAGCGAATGGTCCGTTTCCTACAAAGCTGTCCGCTTCAGCAAACCACTCCGGGTTTTCTGTGGCTACAGACTCATTGATCGGGAAAAACGCCGGATTGGAAATGATATTCAGGAAATAGCCAGTCGGTGCTTTCAACGTCACTTTCAACTCTTTATCACTGACCGCTTCCACCATCACATCATCAGCAGAGCCTTCTCCATTGTTGAAGGCTTCTCCCCCTTCAATGAAATAACCGAGGAAAGCGGCTGGTGAGGCCGTTTCAGGATCGAGCAGACGTTTCCAGGCAAACGCGTAGTCCCCTGCTGTCACGTCATCTCCATTCGACCATTTGGCATTTTCACGGATGAAGAAGGTATATTCCTTCCCATCTTCAGAGATTTCCCATTTCTCAGCAGTGGCCGGTTCTGGCGTGTGGTCTTTACCAAGACGCGTCAGACCTTCCATTAAATTGTTCAGCGCATTCCAGGAAACCGCATCAAACCCCTGCGAGGGATCGAAGGATGTCGGCTCCTCTCCGTTATTCAATAGCAAGGTGTTTGTTCCAGAGTCACTTTCCCCTTCAGAATCTCCCTCATCACCTTCTCCTGAACTTTCTGACGCTGTACATGCAGCTAACACTAAGACAAGTAAAACCCCCATAAAGATTGTCCACCATTTTTTCATACTCGTTCTCCTCTCTATATGTTTAATAAGTTGACGCCATATATTTCTTTGCCCTCTCATCCTGCAGCCAGCAGTCCACGTCATGTGTTCTGCTCAACTCCGACTGAAAAGGATACACCTTTGTGCATACCTCCATGACCATTGGACACCTGGCAGCAAATGGACAGCCTTCCGGTGGTGAAAATAAATCCGGAGGAGACCCATCTATAGGCACTAATTTCTCTCCTTTTTGATCCATCCGCGGCACTGAGTGAAGCAGTCCTCTCGTGTAAGGGTGCTGCGGTGTATAAAAGATTTCTTTCCGTGTCCCTGTTTCAATGACTTTGCCGGCATACATGACCGCAATGCGATCAGCGATTTTAGCCACAACCCCTAAATCATGTGTGATGAGGATGATGGAAACGCCGGTCTGTTTCTGTATTTTTTGAAACAGCTGAAGGATTTGGGCCTGAATGGTTACATCCAAAGCTGTTGTCGGTTCATCGGCAATCAGAAGTTCAGGATCACAAATCAGCGCCATCGCAATTACGATTCGCTGCCGCATGCCCCCACTGAATTCGTGAGGATACTGTTTCATACGTTCGACAGGATTGGGGATGCCGACAAGGGTGAGCATGTCCATCGCCTGCTTATCCGCTTCCTTTCTTGAAATGGACCGATGCTGACGGAGTCCTTCCGTCAATTGGTCCCCAACCGTCAAGGTGGGGTTCAAGGCTGTCATTGGATCCTGGAAAATCATCGAAATATCAACCCCGCGGATTTTCCTTACTTCTTTGTCCGAAAGCTGAGTCATGTCCTGTCCCTTGAAAAGTATCGATCCGTCTTTGATCTCCCCTGGAGGTGTTGGAATGAGACGCATCATGCTGTTCGCCGTCACGCTCTTCCCACAACCGGACTCGCCGACAATGGCAAGAGTTTCCCCGCGATATAGTTCTAAATTTACGCCGCGCACTGCCTGTACCTCTCCCCCGAAAGTTTTGAAAGACACATGCAGGTCACGGATGTCCAAGATTTTTTCCATTGATGTTTACCTCCTGAGCTTAGGATCGAGTGCATCCTGGAGACCATCTCCAAGCACGTTAAATGCGAACATGGTGGCTGAAATGAAAAAGGCAGGAAAGAAAAGACGCCACCAGTCGCCGGATAAGATGACACCCAGCGCATCATTGGCCATCATTCCCCAGCTTGCGTATGGTGATTGAATACCTAGCCCCAAAAAGCTTAGAAAAGCTTCGGCAAATATCGCTGTAGGAACAGTAAGTGTCATCTGTACGATGATCGGCCCCATCGTATTCGGGAGCAGATTTTTTTGTATGATCCGCTTCGTTTTCGCACCGAACGACTGGGAAGCCATCACAAATTCATTGTGTTTCAGCTGAAGAACCTGCCCTCTGACAATTCGCGCCATACCCACCCAGCCGGTAACTGTTAAAGCAATGATAATCGTTAAAAGACTTGGCCCCATGACTACGAGCAGCAGGATGACAACAAGAAGGTAAGGCAGTCCATAAAGAATTTCGATGATCCGCATCATGATATTATCGGTTCTTCCACCCTTATATCCGGAAAGCCCTCCATAAGCGACTCCTATAAAAAAGTCGATCAAAGCAGCCATCAACCCTACAAACAAAGAGATTCTAGCCCCGTACCAAGTTCTCGTGAACACATCGCGTCCTAATTCATCTGTACCGAACCAATGGGTGAAGGACGGGGCCTGGTTTTGGTTTGGCAGGTTTTGAGTATCAACATCGTGTGGGGAAATCCAAGGTCCGATGACAGCCATGACTCCTAAAAGAATAAGAAAAATCAGACCGAACATGGCCAACTTATTCTGGCGGAGTCTTCTCCAGGCATCTTCCCAGTAGGAAAGAGAAGGACGAACAACCGATTCGGCGTCTTCGCTATTCTGCTCTTTTGGTTTGAACCATTCGTCAGGAATGGATGAATGAGGCGTTTCTTCCTTCTGTTTTTTTGCTGGAATCACTTTACCTGCCCCCTTCTTTATGCAACTTGATTCTAGGATCGAGTATTCCATAAGCAATATCCACCAGGAACAGCATCAATACAAGGAAAGCACTGTAGAAAACGGTGGTTCCCATAATGACCGGGTAGTCCCGCTGGTTGATGCCCTCTACGAAATATTTGCCCATGCCGGGGATCGCGAAGATCTTTTCGATGACAAACGTCCCTGTTAAGACCCCTGCAATCAACGTACCTAAAATGGTGACCACAGGCATGAGTGCATTTTTCAAGGCATGCTTCACAATGATTTTGACAGGGGATAATCCTTTGGCCCGTGCGGTTTTTATGTAATCCTGTGTTAACGTCTCAAGCATACTTGATCTTGTTAAACGGGCAATAATGGCCATCGGACCGGTGGCCAGCGCAATGATCGGAAGCACCATATGTTGCGGGCTGCTCCATGTGGCAGCCGGAAGCACACCCAGGTTGACGGCCAGCTGCTGAATTAACAAGGTAGCTAATACGAAGTTAGGAATCGATATTCCGAGGACAGCAATGGTCATCGCTATGTAATCAATGATTCCATTATGCTTCAATGCCGCGAATACACCGAGAGCAACTCCAGATACGAGGGCAATAAGAATCGTCCATATGCCCAACTCCGCGGATATAGGAAACCCTCTGCCTAATAAACCATTGACCGTCTCAGTTGGTTGTTTAATCGAAGGACCGAAATCCAAGGTCACAATGGATTTCAAATACAACACATATTGCACAACTAACGGTTCATCCAGGTGGTAGTGAGCCTCTAAATTCCGCTGTACGGCTTCGTTGGTTGTCCGCTCTTCATTGAACGGGGAACCCGGTAGTAGATTCATCAAGAAAAACGTAAGCGTGGCAATGATAAAAACCGTAACAATCATGTAAATGAATCGTTTCAATATGTATTTCGCCATGACTCTTCCCCCTAGCTGGATGTTGTCTGCATGGCAAGCTCTGTCATGACAAGCATGGCTTGGTATGCTTCCACTATGTTTTTGGCTTTAAATCTTACTGTTGTTGAATTTGGTTCGATTTCCGTACCAGGCATAAGACTTGCCCATTCGGCCTGGCCATAATTCATGAATTCAATCCTCAGAGTGGGGTGTGCTGGAGGGACGAGCGGTTCTATTCGATTTCGCTTATGTATCGCTTCCTCCGTGCGTTTTCGCAAAAGCTCCCCAGCCTTTTTAGGTGTTAAACTTTTCACAGCCGATCGAGAAATCGTTTCTTTCACCGGGGCTGTAATAATGTTCGGAATGAGCGATTCCGCTTCCATCGCTGCACAGTCATCTCCGGCAACCATCATTACAGGGACGCCGTAATAACCGGCCACATATGCATTAAACCCAAGCTCTCCTACCGCCACATCATTTATGTAGAAATTACGCACCCCGAAAATCATCGAGTGTGAGAGCACGCCTCTTTGAGCTGCCCTGGCATGGTACCCTACAAAGATCGCTCCAGCATACGATTCATCCAACCCTTGAATCATAGATAATGGTTTGACACTTCCTGTAATCAATGTGGCATCCGGATGAATCTCATCAATCAATAGATTGTTCATCTTGGAATGGCTGTCATTGACCAATACTTCTTCCGCATGGTTTTGAAACGCAGCTTCGATGACATGGTTCGTTTCCTGTGTCATGATTCTCCTCGACCGTTCATAATTGTGCTCCGAAGAATCAACGAAGGTGTAATCAGGTATTCCTGTTATTCCCTCCATGTCAACGGAGAGGTACAATTTCATGAAAATCATCTCCATTTTTGGTAATTTTGTTAATTTTCATAAAATTTTACCATTTGATGACAAATTACGCAATAGGTCGCATATTTTATTTCCATTTAAAGCATGAAAGCAGAAGCGTGGTTTACGTAAAATAAAAAAAACCTGGAGATAGGACTCCAGGTTTTACACAGGCTTTTTAATACGTGGTTGGTTTTCAAAGTAGGCATCAATGACTTGAAGTTCTGAATAAGGGACCTTTTCATCTCCAATGATCTGGTAACCTCCAAACCCAATACCAGTCAGTAATACTACATCCCCCGCCCTCGCCAGATCGAGCGCTAAGTGGATGCCTTCCTCTCGATACAACCGTGTATGAACATTTGGAGAAGATGGCCGGTTGAATCCTCGACAGACATCATTGACCACTTCCTGTCGATCCGCATGCCCAGGCTGATCCACGCTTACGATGATCTGATCCGCCACACTCTCAGCCACTTTTCCCATGAGCGGCCTTTTTTTGGGATCTCGCAATCCGATTCCAGTAATCATCACAATCAGCTGCTGATGCGGGATTTTCTTGACGGATTCTAAGACATGAGAGAGTGCATCCGGGGTATGGGCATAGTCCAAAATGATCTGATAAGGGACTTCCTTTTCTACCATTTGAAAACGCCCTTCCGGTTTCCGTATTTCATGAATGACAGAAAGGATGAGGGCTATGGAAAAACCCACCTGATGACAGGCCGCAATAGCTGCCAGTAAGTTCGATACATTGTACTCACCGAAGACCGGGGCCTGGACCGTATATTTCGTTCCGAATGCATCCAATTCAAAGGTGGTCCCCTGCCTGGTGGTCTGAATATGAGAGGCTTGAAGGTCGGCGGGCTGACGAATACCATAGGTTACGATTGAACCTTTGAACGTTTGGATGAGATCATCCGCCATCATCGGGTCGTCCACATTGATGACGGCTTGATCTGCCTGTTGAAACAACTTCATTTTTGCCTTTTTGTAGGCATCCATGGTCTCATGGAATTCTAAATGTTCCGGGGTGAGATTGGTGTGGACCGCTACATTGAAGTGGATGGTTTCCAACCGCTTTTGCTCAAGAGCGATGGAAGTAGATTCAATAACAGCTGCTTGCATCTTTTTCTCACAAAAATATTCTAATACTTTATGAATATCCGGTGCTTCCGGGGTTGTCGGCACTGTCTGCTTGAAATCTGTCTTTTGACGGTCATCCCAGATCCCCGCTGTACCTAGCGAACCTGTCCGGAATGAAAGGCTGTTCAATATGGAATGTGTAAACGACGCGACCGTTGTTTTCCCATTCGTTCCCGTCACGCCAATCGTATGTAAAGATTCTGAAGGAGAACCACAAACGATGGAAGACAAAACAGCAAGCGCAGACCGACTGTCTTTCACACAAACAAAGCTGAGCTGTGGGTGTTGGATGGCAAAAGCATGCAGCTCATGTTCATCTGTTCCAACAATCGTCTCTGCCCCTGCTGCTATTGCCTGCTTTATGAATAAATGGCCATCATGGTGCTCCCCTTGAATACTAATAAAAGCATCTCCCGGCTCGACCTCCCTGGAATCATAAGTTACAGAACGAATTTCCCGCTGCTTAGGGCCCATAATCAAACCGTTCAAAAGCCCCTCCAGGAGGAACGTCTTCTTTTTCATATCATCATCCTCTGTTCGTTAAAATCCGCTTTATTTCGATAAAGCACTATATGATTTGCCTTTCCCACATTCGAGAATATTGAAACCTAACTTCTTGAATTCGATATTTTTTATAAAAAAAAACAGCCGCCGGACCGGCGCTGCCTTTTTTCTTATAAAAGACGAATATGCGTGATTTTAGCCTGCGGGTTACTTTTCAAGTGACTTTCCCGGGCCTTTTCTTTATGGGATGCGTACACAGGGACCTGTTTGACGACGCCTGATTTCGCCTGGTAATAGATTAAATATTTTTCTGCCATTGTAATCTACCTTTCCTTATTCATGGTTGCTACAAGTATTCGCCCGATTGGATTGTAATATACATGATGTTGGGTCTTGCGCTCGGTACTGGGGTTCTTGCGCGCGGTCCGGCGGTCTTATGCGCGCTCCAGGCGGTCTTGCGCGCGTTCCGGCTTTCTTGCGCGCGCTCCGGCGGTCTTGCGCGCGTTCCGGCGTGTCTTGCGCGCGTTCCAACGTTCTTGCGCGCGCTCCGGCGGTCTTGCGCGCGTTCCAGGCGGTCTTGCGCGCGTTCCGACTTTCTTGCGCGCGCTCCGGCGATCTTGCGCGCGCTCCGGCGATCTTGCGCGCGCTCCGGCGGTCTTGCGCGCGAGTAACGACCGAAAACATAATTCGCGCACAAAAAAGAAGCAGTATCACTGCATGTCTGCAATGATCTGCTTCTTCTCTTGATCGGTAACGTAATTGCGATGGTTGAATACATGATAGCCGTTTTTCCTTACGGTCGGAAGGATGGCCCGATACATTTTCGCGGCTCCTCCTACCGGTGTCCGTGAGTACAATGGGTAATCGGGTAACGTTTTCATCGCTTTGTCGTAGTAAGCTTCAGCATCCGCGGCCAATTCTTCCCACATGTTGATGAACGCTCGATTTACCTTTTTCTCTTTCAAGTCAAAAAACGTATAGCCATGACGATCCATCACTTCCTGCGGTAAGTAAATCCGGTCGATTTCCATATCTTCGCCAATATCCCTTAGTATGTTGGTGATCTGCATGGCGTAACCAAGTTCAATGGCTCCTTGCCGGAGGGCACCGACCTTTCCGGGAGCGATGACTGGGAGGAGCATCAGACCGACGGTACTTGCTACATGATAGCAATATTCTAATAAATCTTCTTTCGTATGGATGGTTGTGGGGTAAAGATCCATTCGTTGCCCTTTGATCATGTCATAATAGGGCTCGGGATCGATGGTAAATTGTCTGAACACATCATCGAGTGCAAGCCAGGAGGGATCTTTAAGCTCAAGCTTCCCCTCCATGAATTGATCAAATTGTTGCGCAAAAGTTTCTAGTTCTGCTTTTGGGTTAAGTCCTTCATCTACGATGTCATCGACGCGACGGCAAAAGGCATAAATCGCCCAAACCGCTCTTTTTTGCTGTTTGGGCAGCATAGCGAATGCTTTGGAGAACGTTTTGGAATGCTTTTCAATGATTTTGCGACAATGATCGTATGCTTGGTTCAAGTCCGTCATCACTAAACACCTCGCTTGTAATTATGCCTTTCTTTGACCCCATATTGCAAATAATCTGCCAACAATTTTGCTCCCTGCATGACGATTGGAACGCCACCACCCGGGTGAATCGAGGCTCCAACTGCATACACATTGCTTAATGCGTAGGGCTGAAGCTGGGGCCGGAAGACACCGGATTGGAAAAGGGTGGGTGCAATCCCGAAGCTTCCGCCTGCATACAAGCCTTCTCGTTCAGCATCTTCAGGCGTTCGTACATGCATCCATTCCACATGTTTTCTCAATTCCGGAAAACCGCGTGACTCCATTTGATCGATCACGCTCTCAATCAACTGATCTTTCTTCTCCCAATCCACTGACTCTCCTGTCGGTACAGGAATCAATGTATAGAGCACCCCTTTGCCTTCAGGAGCGAGAGAAGCATCCACTAAGGATGGATGAAAGGTATAAAAGGACGGATCATCCGGCAATTGTTTTTCAACAAACACTTGGCGCATATGTCTGTCAAAGTCATCGGACATGAAAAACTGGTGGATGGAGTCGCTCTCATAGGTACGGTCCAGTCCCATATAGAGTAAGAGGCAGCCTGAGGAAGGCGTATATTTCCTTTGAAGCTGCTTGTCAGCGGGCATCATTTTGTCCATGAGAGGGAAATCACCGTTTAAGATCAACTCATCAAAACGGATCTTTTCTCCTCCAGCGGTTATCGATACACCTCTATCCTTTTCTGTTTCTACATCTTCCACAGGCATTCCTTTAAAAATTTCGACCCCTCTTTTTTCCAACTCCTGCTCGATGATTTCCACAAGGTGAGCATAACCGCCTTTCATGTACCAGATCCCGTGCTCATGTTCGCTGTAGGACACGAGCGAGTACATCGCCGAAGACTGTTCGGGATGGCCTCCGATGTACAACGTTTGTAACGTATAGGCCTCAACAAGCCGCTCATCGTCAAAATAACTGCGCATCATTTTCTTTACATTCTGGTACGCTTTTAACTTGATCAATGTTTTCAAGTTTTTACGAGAGAAAAAGGTTCGTTTTTCTACGAATGATTTTTCTAAAAACTGAGCTTTCCCCTGCAAGAAGCGGGCCCGCATATCACTTAAAAACCGGTCGAAATGAATCTCATTTCCAGGGAACTTTTCCTGCAGTTCCGTTTTTTGTTTTTCGGCATCTGGATATTTGTTGAACGTCGTCCCGTCAGAAAAATGGATATGGTAGAGAGGGTCACAAGGGATCAATGGAATACGATCCCTGGGAATGCCGGCATCTTCTAAAATACCAAGGAGCATATCAGGTAGCAGAACAATGGTTGGCCCCTGGTCGATCTTGAACTCCCCATGCCGCTCGTAAGTAAGCCTGCCCCCGAGTACGTCTTTCTTCTCATATAAGGAGATACTTCGGTCAGGATCTTTGGATAATAAAAGGGCCGTTACGAGGCCTCCGATCCCTCCACCGACGATTGTCGTCTTTGTCATATTGGCTGTACCTCCTCTTCCCTGATCCATCCTGTAGTGATCCTGGCAGATTCCAGAATGGTCGGCAATCCGCTTCCCGGATGGGTTCCACCACCGACCAGCCAGCAATGATCGAGCTCCTGGAACCTGTTGTGCGGACGAAAATACATCATCTGCGAGAGCTGGTGACCGAGGCTGAACGTTGCACCCTGATGGACAAAATGATCGGTCTCCCACTGTTTAGGTGTCAGGACTTTTTCTTCAACCACGTGACTGCGGATATCGGAGAACCCTGTTTTCCTTTCGATTTCATCATAAATCAGCGATTTGAATGTTTCCTGTTTATCGTCCCAATCAATTTCCGAATAATTGTTCGGAACTGGGGCTAGGATATAAACCGCTGAATGCCCCTCAGGTGCGAGTGTCGGATCGGTCACACTCGCGTTATGGATATAGATGGACGGCTCGTCGGACAACACGAGGTCTTTCGTCATCTCGTTCACATTCTTCTGATAATCCTCCGCAAAAAGAATGGTGTGGTGCGGCATGTCGTACACCTTATCAAGACCGACATAGATCATAAATGTCGAACATGAAAACTTTTTCTTCTGGAGTTTTTCTTTAGAGTGTCGGCGCAGAACACCGTCATCAACTAAACGAGTCATCGCTTCTGCGAAATCTGCATTGATAATATATTCATCTGCATGCACCGTTTCACCCGAGTCCAGAACAAGCCCTGTAATCTCCTTACCTGAAACGTTTATTTTCTTGACGCCTTCATTCAGATGGATCTGTCCACCATGTTCTTCTGTGACTTTAGCCATCGCTTTTGAGAGTTGATTCACTCCTCCAATCGGATGAAAAACTCCCCATTCATGCTCCATATAGGAAAGGATTGAAAAAGCTCCCGGGCACTCCCATGGGGACATGCCCAAATACTTCGCCTGGAACGTAAAAGCGATTTTCAGACGTTCATCGGTAAAGTAATCGGAAAGAACATCATAGACGGATTTACCAAGCGAAAGCTTCGGTAAAGCCTTGAGCGCCCGTTTACTCATATAATCCGTCAACTTGTTATGTTTGGTTTGCAAAAGAGGCATGAGCGCCTGCATTTTTTCACGTGTATCCTTCATGAAGTTTTCGTATCCGGTTTCATTGCCTGGGAAATGCTCCGAAATGACGTCCAGCATTTTCTCCCTTTCCCGGTACATCGGTACTCTCTTTCCGTCGAACTGAAGTTCATACATGGGGGAAAGTTCTTTCATGTCCATGTAATCGTGAACATTCCTCCCGGACATTTCAAAAATTTCCTCCATGATTTGAGGCATACTTAGAAATGTCGGGCCGATATCGAATGTATAATCCCCGAGAGAAAAATGTCCGTTCCTTCCGCCCACATAGGATTGTTTTTCATAGACCTGTACATCATAGCCTTTAGCTGCAAGAATCATCGCTGAGGCTAAGCCGCCAGGCCCCGCTCCGATTATGGCGATTTTCTTCATAACCATCCACCTTCTCTCCTGAACTTCTACTGTACAATCATTATACAAAATATGTACAAAGGCAGCCATTAATCCAACTCAGCCAATGTGCTCTGTCTATTTTTCCATTTCTTTATACTCATTTTTTACCCTTCGGGCGTATGTTATAACCCTCTGCTTCAGTAAAGTACTACTTTCGCTTCTGCTTTTGAAATTCCTCCTTTCTGGTTGCGTGTATTTTTGACAAGGATAATAAAGGGAACCGAGGGGATAATATGGGGGAAGGAGGCATGGTTATGTATTCAAATCAAAGGATTTCCGGACCTTATTACCCTTCCCATTCGACTCATCATCCCCCGCACAACCAATACAGCAATGAGCAATTGAACCATTGGTGTGAAGAACTGGATCAGTGTGATCATCACCAGGAACAACAAGCGGACAGTATGCACCAGAAGAGTAAAATCACAAAACTTTCGCCCCCGACCTTCATGAATTGATGAAGGTGGGTAGATGACCATACACAGTCCCTCCTTCGTGCATAGGCTACGAATGTAACTATAGGAGGTGAGCTTATGTACGGAGGCTATCCTTACGGAGGAAGACAGTGCTATAGACCACGGCGTTGCGGCAATAACTTCGCCTTGATCGTCGTATTGTTCATCCTATTGATCATCGTAGGTGCAGCATTTTACTGCTAACCACTGATTTGTGCTTGAATAGGAAATCATCAAGCATAAGACAAGGGACGGGAGAATGTACTTTCCCCCTCACTTGTCCAGCGTCTTATGGAGAAAGTAG
The DNA here is from genome assembly GCF_035818575.1 of Halobacillus sp. HZG1. Taxonomy (NCBI): domain Bacteria; kingdom Bacillati; phylum Bacillota; class Bacilli; order Caryophanales; family Bacillaceae; genus Halobacillus; species Halobacillus sp. HZG1. The sequence continues at coordinate 8,540 of NZ_JAYLVQ010000043.1, read as the reverse complement.
AGATAGACGCTGAAAGAAGATGGGAGATCAGACCTTCTCCCCTCTTTAAAAGACTCATCTTTATTCTTTTTCCTAAAAAAGGACACAGCCCCAAAGGCTGTGTCCTTTTTGTTAGTGGATTGTTTTGTTCTCAAAGATCGTGAATAACTGTTCAGGGGGCAGCGGTTTGCTGTAAAAACACCCTTGAATTTCATCACATTTCTCGTTTTTCAGGAAATCCCATTGGTCAGCGGTCTCTACGCCTTCGGCAATGACTTTCATATTCAACGAATGGACGTAAAATGCGATCTCCGTGTGGATAAGGATGGTCGAGCACTTCGATATAAAAAGAAGCCCCGCCTTTTCTGATCGCCTTCAGCACATAGGGCTGTTCAGGATAGCTGAGAAAAAGCTGATGCAGGGCTCCGTGTTCTCCCTCTTCCGTAAGGGTGAATGCGTCCTGATTCATCATTTCTTCTTTCTCGTAGCCGAACATGTGAGCGAGTGTGTCATCACAATCCATGGAAGAGCGGTCATTCATTTGTTGAAAAATCCAATCATCTATAGGTTGGGCATGCTCTCTCAAAAGCTCCGACATATGTGCGCCCCCTAAACAGCTGTGTTCTAACCAATAATGATTCTTTCTCTAGGATAATGATACTTCCCTTGCGCTTTGTCATGTTTCTTAAAGGAGAACAAGAACGTCAATAACCCGATCCTTCCTAAAAACATGAGTAGCATGAGCACGATTTTCCCGAAGGATGACAGCCCTGGCGTAATGCCGAGAGATAACCCGACCGTTCCGAACGCCGAACAGACCTCAAAAACGAGTTCATTCAGTGTGAAAGGTTCCGTGATGGTCAATGTAATGACAGCGCTGAAGCAGACGAATAAGGCAACAATCGTGACAACAACCGCTTTATTCAAATCTTCCGGATGAATTTCTCTTCTGAACAACCGAATATTGTTTCCTCCCCTGGCAAAGGTCAGCACAAAGATGACCACAAGGGCAAATGTCGTCGTCCGGATTCCGCCTCCCACACTACTCGGGGATGCGCCGATGAACATCAAGGAAGACATGAACAACTGCGTTTGTTCCGTAAATTGGTTAATATCCATCGTGGCAAGGCCGCCACTTCTCGTCGTGACAGACTGGAACAGAGCATAAAAGAAAATTTCATGCCAGGACTTGTCTGTAAAGAAATGATTGCTTTCTAAAATGATGATCATGATGGTCCCAAGAATGACTAAAGCGAAGAAAGTGAACGTCGTCAGTTTGGCAAACAATGAAAAACGAATCGATTTTTCTTCATGGTTCTGCATCAAATACTGTTTAACCTCGATCAACACCGGGAAGCCGATGGCTCCGGCGATGATGAGAATGATATTGATGAACTGGACAAAGTAATCGTGACGGAACGGAATCAAGGATTGACCCGTAATGTCGAAGCCACCGTTCGTCATCGCACTGATGGTACCGAAGAAGCCCTGTAAATAAGCTTCGCCGGGTTCATAGTATTGAAGAAAATACGTACCCAGAACAAGAAACCCGACGAGTTCGATCATGAGTACAACTAATACGATTTGCTTCACCAGTCGGACCATCCCGGCGAAGGACGTCTGGTTGTGGTCGGTCATAATCAAACGGCGTTCTTTCAAACCGATTTTCTTTCCGAGCATCAACCAGACCAGCGTACCTAAGGTCATGACACCGATCCCTCCGAATTGAAGAACAATCGCGAGGATAAAATAGCCCGTCGTACTGAACGTTTCAGCCGTCGGCAGAGTGGTCAAACCTGTGACACTGACCGCACTGACCGCCGTGAATAAAACATCGATGAATTCGATTTTCACACCCTCCCGATGAGCCACAGGAAGGGCGATCAATATGGAAGATATGGTGACTGCGACCATATAGTATAATGCGATTAATTGGAATGGCGATAAGTCATTCAGCCATCGCAGGCTCTTTCTTCTCACCCACATAAAGTAAAACTCCTTTGATGTTGCCAGGTCTCATGGATGTCTCTCTATCACCACTAATAGTATAGCAGTATATTCGACAAATTACTTCCGTTTTTTAAATATTCTAAGACATTTGAACTAATACACACGTCGGAGGCGTCTGAAAATCAGACGCCTCCACCCGTATGCTTATGCTTTTGATTCCTGGCCACGCTTTTTGAATTCTTCTAAGAGGTCTTCTCCCTGGTAGCCTTCATCCATCAATTGCTTTAACACCCATTCCACTTGTTCCTGATGCCGATCGATAATCGTGCCCATAAAAATAACGTTCATCCGGTCGCCGATCATGTTGACGTCAATCGGTTTGACAAGGAAAGTCGCTGGACGGTTGCTTTGTTTCGTAATTTTCACTTGAATGATGATTTCTTCCTCTTTTTCTTTCATCGTTTCAAAGAAATCCCGATAGCTCTCATCGACGTAAGCCTCAATGACCCAACGGCCTCGGTCATCTTCTCTATTGATAATCAAACCGTCTTCCAGCTTGATGCGCCTTTGAGTGATATCCTCGTGCTTTTCTTCCACGATATCCAATGAAATCAGTTTAAAGGTTTTCATTCGAATGACCTCCGAGAATGATAATTATCTCTATTATAGAACACGGAGAGGACTGGAGCAAAGACTGAATTCGACCTTTTTTCATCCTCCGATGTACGACATTTCGATTTTGTTCTCTTTCATCGGCTTGCCCTGGGCTCTGTCGACCGAATATTGATCGGTACGGCCCGTCCAGATCGCAAGCAGGTAATCTGTGATTGCTTCATCGTTTTCCCCTTCACGGAGCATGGTTTTTAAATCATACCCGGAAGAAGCAAACAGGCAGGTAAACAGGTTCCCATCAGCAGACAAACGTGCCCTCGTACAGCTCGAGCAGAAGGCTTCGGTGACAGATGAGATCACCCCGATTTCTCCTGCACCATCTTCATAACGGTAGCGAGAAGCCACTTCTCCAAAATAATTCGGCTCTGTTGCCACGAGCGGCATTTCCCGATCAATTTGTTCGATGATCCATTTTTTAGAAACGACCGCATCCATATTCCAGCCGTTATGGTTGCCCACTTCCATGAATTCAATGAAACGGAGCGTATCACCGGTTCCTTTGAAATAACGAGCCATCGGCAGGATCTGGTCTTCGTTCATTCCTTTTTTTACGACCATGTTGATCTTTATTTTCAACCCCGCTTCTCTTGCCGCTTCGATGCCTTTTAATACGGGTTTCGTTTTGATTCCACGTCCATTCGTTTCCTTGAAAACGTGGTCTTCAATCGCATCCAGACTGATGTTCACACGATCCAGTCCCGCGTCCTTCAGTTTTTGAGCCTGTCTTACGAGAAAGACCGCATTGGTTGTGACGGCGATATCCTCGATGCCATCAATTTCTTTTAACCGGCGCACGAGATCCGCGAGATCTTTCCTCATCAGCGGCTCCCCCCCGGTCAGGCGGATTTTTTCCACTCCGAACTTGGCGAAGATTTCCGCAAGACGGACAATTTCATCAAAACTCAGAAGCTCTTCTTTAGGTAGAAAAGCATAATCCGGACCGAAGATTTCCGCCGGCATGCAGTACGTACAGCGGAAATTGCATTGATCGATGACGGATATTCTTAAATCTTTAATGGGACGACCAAGTTGATCAATGATGTGTGAATCGATAAGATCACCCCTCCTCGAAATATTCTTGTCCACGTTGATCTTCTAAAAGGATCGCTTCTACGGCATCACCTTTTTCAAAGCCTCTTGTTCCACCAGGAAGCACAAGAAAGGCATCTGTCTTAGCTAAGGATGTCACGACATTTGATTTATCCTTACCTGCTGGAGACACCATCACCTGGCCTTCTTCGTAGTGAAGTTTTCCACGCACAAACCGCGTGAAAGGGTTGGGCTTCGGGAAGTCCTCCCCAAGGGTTGCCTTGATGCGTGTATGGAAAGGCCTTGGATCTCCAAGCAGCTTTTGAATAATAGGATAGGTGAACAATTCAAAACCGACATAACAGGCGGATGGGTTTCCGCTTAATCCATAAAGCAGCTGGCCATCATGCTCAGCGACGGTGGTTACGCTGCCCGGGCGCATCGCGACTTTATTGAAAAGTACCTGAGCTCCCAGTTCTTCATAAATGTCGGGCATGAGGTCATAATCCCCGACAGACACGCCCCCTGTTGTAATCAAAAGATCATAATCATGCAGAGAACGGGAAACGGCCTCAAAGCAAGCATCGAAGTCATCCACCAGTTTCCCTAAATAATGACCTTCTGCGCCTGCGCGTTCGATTTGTGATAGGATCATCGCAGCATTGGAGTTGCGGATCTTACCAGGTTGAAGGGGTTCATCAACATCAAGCAGCTCGGTTCCTGTTGCAAATACACCGACCTTCGGCTTTCGATAAACCTTCACCTCTGGATATCCAAAGGTAGCGAGAAGCGCTTTTACACCAGGATTGATGCGTGTTCCCGCTTCGACAAGAACGGTCCCTTTTTCTGTCTCTGAACCTTTTCCAATAATGTTCTGGTTTTTATCCATCGATCGCTTCAAAGACATGTATGAGGACCCATGCTCTTCATACGTTTGACAGATCTCAAACATCGCAACACAATCCGCGCCTGCAGGAATTTCTGCACCTGTCATGATTCGCACAGCTTCCCCTTTTTCTACCGGTTTACTTGCAAGCTCACCAGCCCCGATCGTTTCCGTCACATGAAAGTGACCGGGATTCGTTCTGGATAAATCCTCCGTATCTTCCGAGCGCAGGGCAAATCCGTCGTAAGGAGATTTGTTGAAAGGAGGCACAGGATGTGTGGCCAGTAAGTCTTCCGCTAACCGGCGCCCATCCGATTGCTCAAGCAGAACGGTTTCCATTCTTCCATCTTTTTTATAGGTCATGACCCTGTCGACCGCTTCCGGGACAGGGAGTGGCGTTCTATGTAAGTTCATTTTCGATCCTTCCTTTAAAAACGTCTTTCTTTGAACATATAGGAATGTTCATATTATTTCAAAGATTGTCTATGTAAGATTATGTACAATTCCCTCATCGCATGGAAAATAAACACCTTTCTTACAGAGATATCCTGTTTTGAAAATAAAAAGCCCGAAGCAATGGCTCCGGGCTCTGTCTTTTTTAAATGGGGTCGTAAACATTGACGACGTGGTTGATCGCTGTCTCATCCTGCTGTTTTTTGCCACGTCGTTCTTCTTTACGCGCATGCTTTTTCTCATTACGCTTGGTGATTTTCTTATTTCCTGATGCCATGGTCATTCACTCCCCTCCTTCCTATTGTTCCAAGGGAAGGAGGATTTTATGACAAAACCTCTGCCTGTTCAGCAGAGGTTTTGAGGGCTATATGTGCGCGTATTTACTCTTCACATCATTGATTTTCTGTTCGATCTGCCGGCTGCGTCGTTTCGATTTCTCGACGGAGGCGGCATTCGCCCGTTCAATCACGATGGTAAAAAGAATCATGTGGATTCTCATTTTATTTCCTCCTCTTTGGACTGAGGCTAAGCGGTATCCTTCTCAACATTCAACCAGTTCATAAAAGCTATTCTTAGCAATTCTCCCATTGTCATCATCTCCTTTTATTTTGTACATGTTACATATAACGGCTGAATGCGGACTTCCGGTCAAGCCACTGATCTTTTGCTGTCGGTCGGTACCCTGGTAACGGCTGACAACTTTTTTGTTTGTTTCTTGCAACTGTAATCGTAAAAATAAAGAATTGGATCGTCATGAAAATCACCTCTTTCTTTAGTGTAATATTTATATCTAAAGAGTAAAATTACCCTTAGATGACATAAGAAAAAGCCGCAGGGCATACTGCGGCTTTTTGAAGAATTCTCTCCATTAAAAAAGCCACAGGAATACATTATGCATCTCCCGCGGCTGGTATGAGTGCTTTTGTTAAAAATAGTCGTTAATCTCAGAAACAGATTTCTGCGCAGGTCGACGATATGAAGTTGGTTTGGTTTTGTGTCATCCAGTTTTTCATGTTTTCCGACCTCGCTTTCTGAGAATTTTTTCTTACATTGGAAATTATATCGGACGTAATCCAGGAAGTAAAGCCTATTTCCAAAATATTCTTGACTTTTTTAGGAGGGCAGAGAACCCCTGCCCCAAAACGCCCCTGCTCTGATCCATTGTATGATAGGCTTGCGAACCTTATGCCAGCTCATCATCACTTTCCAGGAATTCTTCGATTTTCAGGTCCAATTCGTGCAATCGTTTCAACGCTTCACTTCGATCCATTTGTTTATAATGATGAAGCCCCATCGGCTGTTCATCCTTTTCATCGGCTTTCGCAACGACATGCTGAAGCGCCGTTCTTTTTTCGTCCAAACCGAAGGGTAGATAACTGTCCGTGTGAAGAAGAACAGCCACTGACACTTCCTTTGCGACGAGACGGCTCTCACCAAGACGGATCAGAAGCTTATGGGCCCGTTCCGCCCCTTTGATCGCATGAATATCGGATTTCCGATATTCATCATAATCCCATTTCCCATCCCGGTACCACTCATAATGCCCCATGTCATGAAGCAAAGCTGACTTTGTAGCAAGATCAGGGTCCACTCCCTTTTTCACTGCCATATCATATGCGTAGCCTGCAACGGTGACCGCGTGGTTAATGCCTGAGCGCTGCAAATACTTTTGTGTAATGCGGTGTTTGAACACATCGACAAGTGTCACTCTGTTCATACGATCACCTCCGATTTTTAAAAAAGATCATATCATGATTCGTCATTCAGAACAAGATTCCACCCGTGGGCGGTTAACTTATAGGGAATCACTCATTTCACATTCCTATGGAAGTTTACCCTATAATAGAAAAAGGAAACGATTCCGAGGAGGGATAAACATGACAAAAAACAATGAAACGGTACTGATTACAGGTATCGCTCAAGGCATTGGACGTGGATTAGCTATAGCTTATGCGGAAAAAGGATACCGGGTGATTGGCTGTGATGTGAATGAAGAAAAGGGCCGGATGACGATGAAAGAAGTGGGTGGGACCTTCCTTAGATGTGATGTCAGTGATCCAAAAGAAGTCGACGCTCTATTTCAAAATATAAAGGAACCTTTCTCTATTTTAATCAACAACGCGGGGGTCAGTGAGTTTAAATCCATGTTCGAGCTGGATGTAGATGAATGGGACCACGTGCTGAACACGAACTTGCGGAGCTGCTTTCTTTTTTCAAAATATGCGGCTGAACGATGGAAGCAAGCGGATATTCCAGGACGAATCGTCAATATGGCGTCTACAAGGGCGTTTATGTCTGAGCCTGACTCGGAAGCTTATGCAGCGAGTAAAGGAGGCATTTTCGCGCTTACCCATGCATTGGCGGCTTCTTTATCTCCCTATAACATTCAGGTGAACAGCATCAGCCCTGGTTGGATCCATACCAGCAGTCCTGATGAATTAAGGGACAAGGACCATGACCAGCACTTATCCAACCGTGTCGGTACGGTCGAAGATATCGCAAAAGCCTGCTTTTATCTGACGGATCAGGAGAATACTTTTGTGAATGGAGAAAACGTAACCATTGATGGGGGAATGACTCGAAAGATGATTTATGAACATTGAAAATGACGAAATGTTTAGTACAAGATTTGGAAGGGTAGTGATATAGCAACAAAACATTACGGAGGTGACGACAGTGAGTGAGCTGTCTTCTTACCAAATCACATTGAACCGCCCGTTGAAAACCAACCAGATTATGAAAGTTTACAAAACGATTTCGAAAACTGGGTGTGACTTATATTTACATCAAAATCAGCTGATTGCTGATGCCGGGCACCTTCCGAAATTATTATCATTTTTCCTATTCATGGACAAGGATGAATCGTTCGTCATGATTATCGACGGTGAATGTGTCGATGATGTTTACGACCAAATTGAAGGCGAGTGGCAGGATCACATTGCAGAAAGTACGTGCCGCAGGAAATACGATGATGCAATGGTTGAGAACGAAACTTCTATTTTAGTATAACTTTTGCGCAATTATTATCATATCTTTTGTATAAAGCAGATGTCGAATGATCATGAACCTTCTTTTCAGCGAAGGAGTGATCCTCAATGTGTTATCAGCCTATCCAGAGACTCCTTCGCTTTCATCATTCTACATAAGACGAAAACCCGCTCCTTTTTACTAGAGTGACCTAATAAAATGAGACTTAATAGAACACCTTCAAAGTGCTAATACTACTTACACTTGGAGGTGTTTTTCTTATGGGTAAGAAAGTTCATTATCCCGAAGAAATAAAGAAAAAAGTTGTTCAATTAAAGTTAGAGGGGAATCACTCGAATCAAGAGTTGATGGATATGTTCGGAATTAAGAATAAATCTCAAATTAAAACCTGGATGAAATGGTTTAAAAACGGCGAAAGCCATCGTTTCGCTCAGCCTTTAGGGAAGCAATATTCTTATGGTTTAGGACCAGAAGATGAGGATGAAGTTGCGCTATTGAAGAAAAAAGTTGCTTACTATGAAATGAAGGAAGAATTATTGGGAAAGTATCAGGAAATCGAAAGGAAGTGGTTCCAGAAGTATTC
>NZ_JAYLVQ010000042.1:0-94377 GCF_035818575.1 Halobacillus sp. HZG1 | reverse complement strand
TTGATTTTGATGATCTTGCATTTTATACTTCATATTAGAGTTCCTCCTAAGAATTGGTTTATCTGACTATAATCATCTTAGCGAGGGGCTCTTTTTTTATCAAACTTGAAATTTAACGCTCTACAGGAATGCTAACGGGGGGGCAATTCTTTAACAGAAGAATTGCCCCCTTATTATTGTTTTTGGCAGGTTGCTTGAAGACTCAGTTTCGAGATAATAATCAGTTATGAAACAAAGCCCTTCTTCAAACGTACAAGTTATTAAAACAAATAATATTTACCTAGGAGGGTCAGAAATTAAATATATTACTATTTCAATATTAGGAATCTTACTGTTTGTTTTTTCGGTTGGATGTTCAGAACAAGGAGAATCTAGTAATAGTTGGGCGTATGACTTTGTTAATTGGCAAGGGGAAAATTATGTAGTTAATGATGCAAATAAGGTGAACAAACAAAATGTAGGTAAACAAATAGGTGAGGTAGCAATTCATTTAGAACGAGAAGAAAGAGATACACCTAAGAATTCATCAAATATCTTCAAAGCTGGAACTAAATACTTCAAGTTAAAAGAAACAAGTACCTCAGAAGCTATAGTTGTAAAACAAGAAGGTGGGGCTTATATAAAAGCTATACATACAAGCTTATGGAAAGAAAAGAATTTATAGTATTAGATTAGCCTTAAATCAAGTATTCCAGGTAAAGGGCTTGGCCTTAATTAATAGGATAGGTTTTTTTAGCTACTACTTTTAGAAAAGAAAGAAAATTCATTTATTTCCATCTTTTAGTGTGTTAAATTGGTATAAGTCTTTAGTAGTGCATAGGGGGAAAGAGGGATAATAAATAGAAGGTTTTGATACCATTTGGCTTGATGATCAAAGGGTGCATGGAATAGTAAAGGTTCAAGATTTTATCTTTGAATTTATTTACCACCCAATAGTATCTGATGAAATCCTAGGGCAGTTTAAAATAATCAATAATCTATGGTACACGACTTACCATGGAGCGAGGGAATACTTTAGATCTTCCACGAATGCTTATTGCATTGCAGGGAGGATGCAAATACATAGTATAAGAAAGCTCTTTCATAATATCTCGATATCGAGATTGAAAGTATAGAGGCGATTGTTCAATGGTATCAGTCGCTTGGTAACTAACATAGCAGTTTAAGCAATCTAAGAGAAAAACAAAAAATTTAAGAAGGAAGAGTGTTAATGGTGAATTTATTCGGTAACGTAGCTAAAGATTTCAGTAAATATCGTGGTGGATATCCAAAAAAGTTTTATAATAAATTACAAGAGGAATACGGGGTAGCTCTAAAAAATCAGAAAGTATTAGATATTGCAACTTCTAATGGCTTGGCGGCTACAGATTTAGCAAGTGAAGGGTGCTTGGTAACGGGAATAGATAATTCACCAGAACTGTTAGAAGAAGCAGAAAAAAAGAATAATACAACATTAAATATTAATTATGTTCTTGGTGATGTTACAAAATTACCTTTTAATAAAAAGAAATTTGATGTTATTACTGCAGTTCACTGCTGGAAAGTGCTGCCTACGGAACATGCAAGTAGCGAAGCTCTACGAGTTCTAAAAAAGTGTGGGAAATTTGTAGTTGCTCAATATGATCAACTTCCACTAAGGGGTAATATAGTATCTGAAACTAAGAAGATTGTTTCCAAATATAACTCTAAATGTAACGCTAATAATAATTTTGGTTTTTATCCAAAATGGATTGAAGAAATTTACGGCGTTGGCTTCTCAAATATAGAAACTTTTACATTCGATACCACTACTAAATTTACCCACGATGAATGGAGAGGACGTATGAGAACATCAACAGAAATAGGCGGGAGTTTGTCAAAAGAAGAGGTAGCTCAATTTGATAGGGAGTTAGATAACTTATTAAAGGGTAACTTTTCAGTACAAATGTTAGAAGTACCTCACCGGATGTTCTCAATTGTATGTGAGAAGTAAAAACACTCATAGTTGAAGACTCGATTTCGAGATATTTTGGATAATATGCTAAAACAATGCATACAAAAGGACAATTCTTTACATGCAAAGGACATCAGTAACAACCTGCGGGGCGTTACTTAAATAAGTTTGTCATAAAGATTAAGAGTATGTAACCCTCATTCACCGAGTTTTGTTTCGCTGAATGAGGGATCTTTCAATTGTCTTATATTATAAAGAAAGGTTTTGGCCTGGTCGAACTTCTTTAGGTGGAGTTCCATGAATGTATGGAGGACCTGGTTTGAGGTCTGGGACCTGTCCCATTGGCTGAGGATCCTCGACGTATTCAAAAGAACCTTTACCGTCCAATGCAGGGCCGTTTGCCCATCTTCCTTGTTGGCTTTCCGTGCCTTTCGAGAAGTTGTAGAACGAGTAGGATACTTCTTGTTTTTCGTATTCTGAGTTAAATGAACTTGGTACGACGGCTCCCTGCGTTTGCTCCAGTTCTTCGATGGCTGCCATCCATTGGTTCTGGTGCATTGTATCACGCGCAATAAGGAAAGAGAGCATGTCTCTTACACCAGGATCTGTCGTCATTTCGTACAGCCTGCATACTTGAAGCCTTCCCTGTGATTCAGCGTTGAGGTTTGCACGGAAATCGGCAAGTAAGTTTCCACTCGCCACTGTATAACGGGCCGTCCAAGGGAAACCGACACTGTCGTTAGGCTGTGCGCCTAGTCCATTGACAATGGCGTGTTGGGGGTTTATTCCACCGAGCACAGCCTCAATAGCTGGGTCCGCAGCCGCTTGTTCCTGAGCGTGCGCGGGTGCGCCATCCAAAAGCTGGGCAATCATCGTTGCAATCATTTCTACGTGTGCAATTTCCTCTGTCGCAATGTCTAGGATCATGTCTTTGTATTTATTTTCAGCCCGGCAGTTCCATCCTTGGAAAAGGTACTGCATCATGACAGACATTTCTCCGTATTGTCCGCCTAGAATTTCCTGCAGCTTTTTTGCATAAACAGGATCAGCCTGGGATGGTTTGGCATTATATTGAAGTTCCTTGATGTGATAGAACAAGAAATCACTCCTCATTTTTTGATGTAACCTTCTTATTGTTTGGATAAGAACTAGATATATGTAGAAAAAAACAAGGGAAAACATGTCATATGTTTTCCCTTGGACGTGCGTTTATTTATCTTTATCCTCTTTTTCATAAGGAAAAAGTTCTTCCGAAGCCTCTGTTTGGAGTTGACCATTAGAACGGACTTCGTGATTTTCTTTCTTTTCCTGATCGAGACTTCTTGCCACCGACTGATGGAAAAAGTATTCGAATATCGCTAAGGAAATAGCTGAAATGAGTGTGGCTTCAAATACATCGTCACCGACCGTCAGTGCATCTGTCATAAAGTATATGACGGCGAAGATAAGCACAAAATCCCCCAGTGTGGCCATAGTGTTGTTGGATTTCTTTAGAATCGTCACATCTCCTAAATACCCGAGACCACTAACGACAATGGAAATGAGAAAGACGTTTCCGAAAGAGACGTCAAACCCTAGACCTAAAATGATAAACAATAAACCTAAAGTGAAGACAAACTTCAGGGCCCATAACTTTAAATGTGTCATATATCGCACCTCCTCAAGATTATAATGTGTGTTATTGGTATTAAAATATTCCCCTTGCATCAAGGGGTTATGTAATTTGAAAATTCTGTTTTTTTCTTGGTATGGACTTCCTTCATTATGGAATCACGGTGTTAAAATGACTTTAATGCAGTCATCTTCCTGCTGCTTTTTTTAAAAGGTAATCCATTAAACCCATGCCCGTCTTATATAGAATAAAATATTACCACAAGGGAGCCCCTTGTGGCATTGATGGAATTAATTTAAGTCAGTTAGCTTTTCTTATGCTGTGGGGGGAGAACCAACCAGCCTTTTTCTTTGTTCAGTCGAAGTGCTTTGGCACCGGCCTGTACTTTGTTCATATGGAATTTACCAAACAACATTGCGATATCTTCCCGAGTACATTGTCCAATTGCCTGACTGCAAGCGACGAGGCCTTGAGCAATGTTCAACGAAATAGCTGCACTGATCTCTGGATCGTTCATTCGTGCACCTACGGGAATGTCTTCAAGGTCTGCTATAGATCTTTCAGGTGGGGAAGGGGGGAGGATCACTCCATTTACTTTTAAGATATCTTCAATTTCTTGTGTTTCTTGTTTGATGCCTTGAACAAGTTCCTCCAGAAGGCGCTTCAATTCTTTATCACCTGCATGATTGTACATGGTTTGATAGCCTGCAGAAGTCCCTTTTGCCACTGACAAATAGCTCCAGAGACTGAAAACTTCACCGTAATGAAGAGGTTCCTGTTGTTGATTCCCACTTAAAATACCCATAATGATCTACTCCTTTGTTTTTGATACAAATGTAGTATTCTTATTTTAGGGAAAATGATTCATTAGTGAATTGACAGTCATTAATTTTTCTGATTGAAATTCATAATCTTTGTGAGCATTGTAATAACCACAATACTAAACCGTTGACGCCAGAGTGCTCCCAATAAGAAACCAAGCCACAAAGGACGTTTTATTCAACAAAAAATCCTCCTTTTGTTCGTTACTATTTATATTTTGCAAAAAGGAGGAGAAAATTCATAAAACAATTTTGGGCAATTCTGAAATAAAGGAATTGTCCTCTTTTAACGTTTAATGCAGGTTAATGGAAGACTCAGTTGCGTAAAATAAATTTATCCACAGAAATAAAACTTTCATACTTTGGGAAACATTAGGATGAGGTGATTATATGGATAAAAATCAATTAAAACTTACATCCTCTGAAATAGGAACATTGTGGGGAGAGTATGTAAATGGAACGGCCATTGATACCGTAAATAAATACATGCTGTCCATTATAGAAGATGAGAGAATAAAAGCGATCTTTGAGGATGCAATAAAAATTTCGGGTAATCAAAAGCAAGAAATAGAACGGTTTATTGAAAACGAAGGATTCCCAATTCCTGTTGGTTTTTCAGAATCCGATCTTAATGATGGTGCCAATCGTTTGTTTACTGACATATTCTGTTTACACTATTTGCATATTATGACTTTACACGGATTAATAGGGCATACGACAGCACTCAGTTCTTCTGTGAGAAAAGATTTAAGACTTTTCTACGAATCCTTAAGTAATGGTGCTATGAGTATGTACCAGCGAACCACTGAATTATTATTAGAGAAGGGGCACTTTCAACGAGATCCTTACTTCTATCCTGAAAAAACACCTGAATTTATAACAGATAAAAAATTTATTAACGGCTTCTCAGGAGAAAAGCGTCCTTTAGCCGCAACTGAGATTATTGCTTTATCACTTAATATTAAGAAAAAGATATTGGAAAAATCATTATCAATAGGATTTAGCCAAGTGGTCCAATCAAAAGAGGTTAGAAAATTTTTAGAAAAAATGGAAAATACGTCCAACGATCAAATTCAATCTTTAGGTAAAATATTAAATGGCGATAATTTACCTGTACCCATGTCTTGGGAATCTGAGGTTACTGCTTCAAAAGATTCCCCCTTCTCAGACAAGTTAATGTTGTTCCATATGGGTTTTTTACTACAATCTGCCCAATCATACCATGGCGCAGGGCTTGCATCGGCAATGCGTGTAGATCTTGTCACTACTTATGAAAAAATCATACTTAAAAATATTATGACTACAAAAGAATGGTTTAATTTAATGGTTAGAAATAGTTGGTTGGAACAGCCGCCCCTTGCTCCAAACAGAAAGGATATTGCAAAAGATAAGTAAATAAATCTGCAGGAAGAAAAGGCATAACAAATTAGGTGAATTTATGGGAACAGGATCTTCTGAAAAAAGCAGAAAATTAGAAGTTTTATTATGGAGTATAGCTTTTCCTGGGTTCGGACAATTATTAAATGGAAAATATTTAAAAGGAATAGTGTTAATGATTTTAGAGATTCTTGTTAACGTAATGGGAAACTTTAATAAGATCATTATTTTGAGTTTTCATTTTAAGATTGAGGATGCTATCGCTGAAACAAATTATGAATGGCTTATGTTTTATCCCTGCATATATTTTTTTGCTATTTGGGATGCTTACAAGGATGCTAGCGGGGGAAGGGGTAAAACTTTTTCTTATTTGCCCCTTGTATTTTCAGCTTATTTCGTGACAATAGGACTAGTGCTTTCTTCTGAGATCACATTTTTTGGATACCTGATTGGTCCGATATGGCTTCCTATATTATTTTTACCGGTTGGGTTAGGTATAGGGGGAATCATAAGAACAATGTTGTTGAAAAAATATTCAAAGCACAACATCTAGATTTCTCAGTGCGTGTCCCCACTTTGCTAAAGGAATAGTAGGGTGGGGCACAGGGACTTGTAGACCGGTCGAGAAAACTATCGAACAAAACACAGGCAGCTGAACTTACTGGACGTTCTAGTGAGACAGATGGGATAATTACAAATAATCTAATAATATCTCAGTTTAGAGTCTTCACCTAAAGGGGCATTGTTCAATATAGACAATCGCTTCTTTTTTTTTGTTGGAGGCAGAAAATTGAATTAAAAAATAAATTTTCAGTAATTACTAATGGTTCTATTTATTCAATTATCAAAAGCTGAGGAATTCGACAGAGTTCTGTTTATTAACCGTGCAAACATAATCTAAACTATATGAGAAAGACGAAAAATAGGAGGAACAATTATTCCTTATGAAAAACTCAGTGATCAAAAGGTAATTGGTTTGTATTATTTCTACCTATCAGAAATTTCTAATGAGAATTTGTCATACGCTATGCTGAGCGAAGTTGAATTACTAGAAGCACTCGCTAAAGCAAGAGGCATATCCCTCATAGGCTTCCGTTGTGTAAATCAGCAAACCACTCCAACAAAAGTTTTAGTTTTAGTAAAACCCTTAAAGATTACTTGAACTATAACTGATAAAGGGACAGTCTTTTAAAAGAGTGTCCCTTTATACGGGGGATTTGTATTTCTAGAAACTAAACCGTTTATAATAGTTTAGAGCAGACATTACATACTCAAACGGAAACAGATCAAACTGGAAGATTTCATTTTATGGTTCGTTGTTGTAAAAAGTGTATATTAAAGAAGAGAGAGTGAGATGAATATTATCTCGAATTCAAGTCTTACTGTATGTCGATTGGTTAATAGTGACAATCGCTTTTTCACCATAAGAGCTAAGTTGTTTTAAAATGAAACACTAATTTATTTTAAAAAATGAGGTTCCTGAGGTGTTGTTTTCACGTAATGATATAAATTTCATTATTCCTAAAATAAACAAGATGGGGCGTAAAGATAAATTGTAAACCACCTCGGTTTCAAGTTTTAAACAAACGTGGGTGTTTATCCAAAATCGATAACAATGAGTATAGAGAATTTCGGTTCCCGACAGAAGAAGAGTATCACTTTTTAGAAGCTACATGTAAGGATGGAAGTAATGCTGTTCAATATGCAGGAAACATTGTTTTTAACGATGATCCACATACTTCTCATTAGTTTTACAAAAGAATAAACGGGTGCCTTTAGTTGAACTATTTTATTTAGTAATATAAACACTAAACTTTAACAGAGCCTTAGGTTACACAGCCTTCTTTTGCCTCTTATCTTTGCTTTTTATGGAGGATGAGGAAGGTTTCACACTAAGTACGATAACGGTAACCAGGATGATTGCTATTCCAAGAAGTTGAATAAGGGTTAAGTGATCCCCGATAAGGAGAAAGCCGAATAATGAAGCTGTTACCGGCTCAACCATAGCGACCATTGAAGCTGTAGTCGGAGCAGTCCACTGAATGCCAATGACATAAAATATAAACGAAATTCCAGCGCCCAGGATCCCCAATAAAAGAAACAAGTTGAAGTCGTTTGAGGTCATTGCGCTAGTGACTTCATCCATGTCTGCCATAAACAAAAGGATAAGACAAAATGTGAAGAAAGCGATGGTTAACGTGGTCTGTGGCTTTGCGATGGAAGAGGCGTTTTTAAAACCGAAGATAAATAATGCATAGGAAAGTCCTGCAGCAAGCCCGGAGGCGACCCCTAGAAAACCCACTGATAGCGACTTAGTATTGTAGGCACCTGTGAGCATGACAATCCCGATAAGTACACCGAATATGCATGCCCCTTTAAACCAGGTCGGACGCTCGATTCGTAATAAGAATGAGATGACCAGGACGAAAACTGGTGCTGTGTACATTAAAGTAGAAGCAACAGCCACGCTTGAGGCCTGGATTGTGAAAAAATAAAAAATGAAATTTCCAGCAACACCTACACCAGCTAATGAAGACCAAATGTATATATGAGGAGAGGAGGCCCAATTTTGTTTAAAACGTAAAAGAAACCAAGTAAAAAAGCATACAAAGCCAATAGCTCCTCGGTAAAGAGAAATCACAATAGGATCCCAGCCGTTATTCATTAAAATATTCGCGATTCCTCCACTAAAACCCCAGCATATAGCGGCAACAATAACTAAGCTTACACCTACAGATCTCATCATTTGTATGCCTCCTAAAAATTACTCCAAAGATTAATCCCTTTTTAAGAAATCTGAATGGGTCTTGTTGATAATGGAAGCTTAAGGGCCAAACCATCTTTTGTAATTTCCTAATTAAAAGGTATGTTCTTTAGAAGGCATAAATGGTATTTGTTACTTCATGTTACGTTTGTTTTAATTGACGGATAGTAATATCTGAGACTTGACAAGCGGACATCGGCTGCCTTTCTGCCCGCTTATGGGGGTAGCTGATCTTTATAGGAATACCTAGATGCTTTCCATTAAACAAAGGAGGTACCGGAAACTTGATATCCTTGAATATGGAAATAATTAGTAATGTTGTCTAAGTGTAGCAGCGAGGAAACTTTTTATCAACGGAAAAATTGAAAAATATGGTACTTTTAAGAACGGGCAGATTCAGGAAAGTGGATCGAACTATTGTTTTTATAAATTGGCAGCCTGATTCTTTTTCTTAATGGAGGGAGGGTTGGAGAGAAAAGAACTCTCTCCTGAGATGTAGTCATTGAAATGAATAACTTGGGGTGTTCACTTATTGTTTTATCTGGAGGGATATGATGGATACTTTTGTAATTATGGCTTTTGTGTTCGGAACTTTGTCTTTCACTTTTGGTCTTACTGCCTTTACGACAGCCATGAGTAATAGTAAAAACATAAAAGACCTTGAGAAGAAGATTGATGATTTAGAGAAAAAACTGTGAACAATCTTTTAAGGTGATAGGAGGAATAGGAAAAGGACTGCCTCACCTATCTTGAAAATAAGTCTTAAATAAAGGGGGCGAAACTTTAATGAAAAGTTTCGCCCCCCTGTATGATTGTTTGTTGAATTTCATTTTCAATCTCTGGTCCAAAGGTGGAAAACTCAGGACCATAACGTAGGACTCTACCCCTTAACTTTATAAGAGTCAGTCTATATATTCACCGCTTCTCCTGTCTTCGCCGATTCATAAAGAGCCTGGATGATCTGTTGGATGAGCACTCCTTCTGATGGAGTACTTACCGGTTGTTTGTCGTGAACAATGCACTTGATAAAATCGTGTACGAGGGATTCGTGGACATCACGTTTTTCAACATAGGCAGGGGTTGTATCCACGAGCGTATCGTATTTTTCCTGATAGATTTTCAATGGGAAAAGGTCGGCGCCACCCTGGTCACCAACGATGGACACTTTTTTACTGCTCAGCTCCTCTATATTCGCTGCAAATGTGGATTCGAACATAAGAGAAGAGCCATTTTCAAAGGTAATCATTCCTCTAGCCATATCTTCGACAGAAAAGTTCTCATCATCCCATTCACCCATTAGCCCCACGCCCGGTCGATGACCGATTTTTTGATAGGTCGCCCCTAACACGGTTTTAGGTTTTGGATAGCCCATTAAATATAAAGCGGTGTCCAGCATATGGACGCCATTATCGATCAGCGTGCCACCGCCTTGAAGCTCTTTGTCCGTGAACACCCCCCATCCTGGAATGCCTCGTCTTCGGTTATAGTGGGTCTTGGCTGCATAAATTTCCCCTAATTCATGGCCGTCAATGAATTTCTTCAGTGACTCTACTTCTGGTTGAAAACGAAAATGGAACCCATAGGTAAGAATCCTGCCTGCTTTTTCTGCTTCCCAGGCCATGGTTTCGGCTTCTTCCGCCGTCATAGCCGGCGGTTTTTCACAAAGGACATGACAACCCGCTTTCAGAGCGGCTATCGCTTGAGCAGCATGAAATTTGTTGGGGGTACAAATACTGACGGCATCCAGGTCCATCTCATCGAGCATCTGCTGTTCATTTTCGTAGGCATGGGGGATGGAGAACTGTTCGGCACATTCCACCGCTTTTTCTTTATTATGGTTGGATACAGAAACGACCTCCACGTCTCTGCCGTAACTTTGGTAGCTGGGAATATGGGCCCCTCTGGCAATTCCACCTGCTCCTATAATTCCAATTCGAATGGGTTTTGACATGGAACTCCTCCTATTTATCTATTATTCTTACTTCCTTCATACAGGACTCTTTTCATTGTATCAGTTCACGACGGTGGCAAAAACAAACACTCCTTCCTCAATGGTGTGGAAAGTTTGAGCAGTCAGCCTATAAAGCGTTATCTTTTTGTAGGAACTTTCTTGAAAGTCCTCTATAATAATAGTAAATAAGATAGGAGAGAAGGGAATACAATGAGAGACACTGTGAATCTTTCAGGGACGATTTTCCTGTCGAAACTAATTGCCCAATATGCTCACTTGCACAGCCGCACGGTCGGGTCAAAAGCTGAAGAGTACATCCGTCAATTAGGAATTAAGACAGGGGAATGGCTCGAGTCCTTTTATAGTGAAAAAGGGCAGGAATGGACACCTGATCAATATGCCCGTGTGATTGTCGACTTGAAAAATTCAATTGGCGGCCACTTCGAAATATCAGAAGTCCATGAAGATCGTGTCATTGTGAAGGCGACAGCCTGTCCCTTCGGTGAAGCTGTCCATGATGCCCCTCACTTATGTATGATGACGTCCAGTGTGTTTGGTGGAGTGGCCTCCAGAAGAATGGGTTATGGGAAAGTGAATTTGCGTAAACGAATTGCCCTTGGAGATGGAGGTTGTGAAGTCGCGATTTACTTCAAGCCGACAGAGGAAGAAGACGGAATCGTATATGAAGATATCCCGATCACTCCTGAACAGGGAGATCCGTTCAACTGGGAAGAAGAGGCGATCACTGCCTTGAATAATGAACTACGAAAGAGCGATGAGATGGTGATGGAGTTATTGAAAGAATTGGAGCGTCTCCGTGAGGAAGTGGAGGAGATGAAAGGGAATGTCTCCACATCGACTTCGTGAAGAGCTCGTCACTTATTTTAAAATCTGGTCATATGAATGAGAAACGCTGGTCCTTATGGATCAGCGTTTCTTTAGTGGGGATATGGATGACTTTTTATATACCTTCCGGCTGTTTGGGAGAGGGCCCTTTCTAATCAGACCTTTTTAATTGTCGTTTTTCTTTGTGTGCTGAAGGCAATCGAGGTTTTCATTCAATTTTCTCAGTTCTGCAATCACTTCGTTCAACTTTTCTTCAAGTCCGGCAAATGTATGAGAACATGCTTCTGAAATATCCGTAATGATATTGGATAGATCCACGTTATTGGATTCATCCGTTCCTGCCGTCTGTGACCACTGGCTCAATAACCCTTCTTGTTGAGTCAAATTGGAGGCAAGCTTCAGAAGGCTGTCAAAGTCTATATTGGTATCATTTGTACCATTTTCTTCTTGTTGTTTTTTTCTTTTCATATGTCCATCCCCTTTCTAATTAAAATAGGGAGAGGGCTATGTTGGTATGCACAGCCCTCTAAGCTAAATCATGTTTTAGCTGATTGTTCCAAGAATCTCATTAATACATGAGATGACAATCTGGCGTTGCTCACTTGATCCTAGTAGAACCGCAACCAAAAGTGCCAGCAAAAACAAAACAGCAATAACCACAGCGACTAAGTTTCTTAAGAAGTTCATCATGTTTCCTCCTTCATCACAAGAATGTGTGCAGGAGACGTCCCTTACATAGATACTCTATGAGAATTTAGCAAGAGTGCTTGTATGATAGCCTGTTTAATAGAATATGGGTGGAAGGCTTTCCTCTCATTCGTCACCTCATCATAAGAATAGAGGTAGAAGGGGAGAGGAGGAGGATTCTAATAGAAAAGACGGTCGAGAATGTCTCGACCGTCTTTTTTGATTTCCTTTTATACAAACAGGCTCAGTAATAGAGTAAAGGCAAGGCCAAGGACAGAGATGATTGTTTCAAGCAGTGTCCATGTGGCGAATGTTTCTTTCATTGTAAGTCCGAAGTATTCTTTGAACATCCAGAACCCGGCATCGTTGACGTGGGAGGCAACTAAGCTGCCGGCTCCTGTAGAAAGTACCATAAGCGCCAGGTTGACATCCGTCTGTCCTAATAGTGGGATGACTAGTCCGACAGTCGTCAAGGCTGCAACCGTAGCCGAGCCTAAAGAAATCCTAAGAATGGCTGCAATCAACCACGCGAGTACGATCGGAGACATGGTGGACCCTTCGAAGAGTTCAGCGACGTAATCGCCGACACCACCGTCGATCAATACTTGTTTAAACGCACCGCCACCGCCGATGATCAAGAGCATCATCCCGATTTGGGAGATGGCTGTCGAGCAGGATTCCATGACATTTTTCACTGGAATGTTTCGGGCAATTCCCATGGTATACATCGCTACAAGCAGGGAAATGACCATAGCCGTGGAGGCGTTACCGATAAGATTGATAATGGATAAGAACAGGTTTGTTTCAAAGCCGGCCATTTCCTGAATCAAGGTAATGATCGTGGAAATAGCGATGAGAATAACCGGAAGCATCGCTGTGAAAACACTGATGCCGAATTTTGGTGTATCTTCAAGGTCGAAATTCTTTTGTTCGCCTAAGGAAGTGATATCCCCCTGTTTTGTGAACGAATCAGGTACAAGTTTTTGAGCCATTTTCGTGAAAATCGGCCCCGCAACGATAACGATCGGGATGGAAATAATGATTCCGTAAAGCAGTACTTCTCCGAGATCCGCGCCATACTCACCGGCAATGACCGTTGGCCCCGGGTGTGGTGGCAGGAAGCCGTGGGTGACAGACAAAGCAGCCGCCATTGGAATTCCTAAATAAAGAATAGAAACCTTCAATTCTCTTGAAATCGCAAAAACGATCGGGATAAGAAGGACGAGTCCTACTTCAAAGAACAACGCAATTCCGATGACGAAAGAAGCGGAAACGACCGCCCATTGAATGTTCTTCTCACCGAATTTGTTGACGAATGTCATGGCAATACGCTGCGCACCGCCGGCATCGGTAATCAGCTTACCGAGCATCGCTCCAAGTCCGAAAATCAGGGCCAGGTGTCCAAGCGTCCCGCCTAATCCGGTTTCAATCGTTCCAACAATCTCTTCAAGCGGCATTCCGAGCAGGATCGCTACTCCAAATGAAACAATAATCAAAGAAACAAAGGTATTCAGTTTCAGCCCCATAATCAAGATCAGCAGGGCGACGATTCCTATAGCAACCATTACTAATGGCATGATGATCCCTCCATGTTGTGTGTTTTACTTGTGAATTAAACGTCTTTGGTATTCGGCAATCCTTGTATAATCACTGCTCAGTCTTCTGGATAAATCGATGAAGATCGGCAGCAATTGACGGTATTCGTGAGAGGCTTCCTCTACTGGTGTGTGTTGATGGGTACTTCCGATCATCTCGGAAGCTACTTCAAACGACTCTACTTTTCCTGTGGCATAGAGTCCTAGAATACAAGCCCCGAGACAAGAGCTTTCATAGCTTTCCGGCACAGCTACTTCTGATTCGAAGATATCAGCCATCATCTGACGCCATACGTCTGAACGGGCGAAACCTCCTGTCGCCTGGATGCGGGTTACTGGTGTGTCCATACATTCCACAAGGGCGAGATAGACGGTATACAAGTTGTAAATGATTCCTTCCAGGGCCGCACGGATCATGTGCTCTTTTTTATGAGACATCGTCAGTCCAAAGAATGATCCCCGGACATCCGGATTCCAAAGCGGTGCCCGTTCACCGGCTAAATAAGGGTGGAAAATCAACCCTTCTGCCCCAGGTCGCACACCATCAGCAATTTTTGTCAGGACTTCATAAGGGTCTATGCCGAGGCGCTTCGCTGTTTCAATTTCTGCTGCCGCGAATTCGTCTCTGATCCAGCGCAGGATCATCCCGCCATTGTTGACAGGACCGCCGATGACCCATTGATCTTCGGTCAGGGCGTAACAAAAGATTCTTCCTTTTTCATCGGTCTTGGGCTGATCGATAATCGTTCGGATCGCTCCGCTTGTCCCAATGGTGACCGCGACTTCTCCTTTACCGATAGCGTTTACACCGAGGTTCGATAAAACACCATCGCTCGCACCGATAATGAAAGGAGTTTCCGGGTCTATGCCGATTTTCGCTGCCAGGGAGCGGTTGCAGGAAGTAAACGCTTCCGTTGTGGGCACAAGCCTTGATAATTTATCACGGGAGATCCCTGCGACTTGAAGCGCTTCCTCATCCCAGTCCAATTTCTCCAGGTTCATCATTCCAGTAGCGGAAGCAAGCGAATGATCAAGAACATAGTCATTAAAGAATTTATGGAAAATGTATTCTTTGATCCCAATATACTTGCTTGTGATGGAATCGATTTCAGGATGCTCCTGGACCATCCATGTGACTTTACTCAACGGAGACATGGGATGGATTGGTGTCCCTGTACGTCTGTAAATCTCATGACCGTTCCATTCGTCTTTGATTTTTTGTGTCCATGCTTCACTTCTGTTATCTGCCCAGGTGATACAGGAGGTCAGGGGATGGCCGTCTTTGTCTACGGCAATCAGACTGTGCATCGCACTACTGAATGACACGAACGATATATTCTTGTCTTTATGATCAGCCATAATCGCGGTCATGACTGTGACAACCGCCTGGAAAATTTCATCCGGATCCTGCTCGGCTGTTGAGATATCCGGAGTATGCAGGGGATACCCCTGGCTTTCCTTTTGAATGACCTCGCCTTTTTCACTGAATAATACGGCTTTTGTACTTGTGGTACCGATGTCGATACCGAGCATGAAGTTAGTCATCTTCTTTTTCGACTCCTTTAGTGAAGGTTTCCTGTGCCATCCATAATTCTTCGACGCGCCCTTTGGCGACATCATCGAAATTCTTGTGCAGGGATTGGACCATAAGTTCGCGGTCCTTCTTATGGATCGCTTCAATATATAATTCGTGGTTCTCTATGATTCGTTCAAAGTCCTCATACATCTCTTCAAACCTGTACCGCATAGAAAGGAGGACGAGGCTTTCGAGTGTTGGCTTCAAGTTGTTCCAAATCATTTGTATATGAGAATGACCGATCGAACGGATAATCGTATCGTGAAACTCCAGGTCCTGTTTGGAAAATTCATCGGCATCCTTATATTGGATCGCTATTTTCATCATTTCAAAAATCTTGCTGAGATCTTTGACCAGTTCTTCTGTCTCCATATGGACGAGCCGTTCAAATACGAAACTCTCAATGAGCAACCGGACATCGTACATTTCCTGGATTTCTTTTTCCGTGATATCGAGAACCCGTGCGCCCATCCTTTCCAATCGGATGAGATTTTCCGAAGCAAGGGCTTTCAATGCATCCCGCACAGGAGAGCGGCTGACGGAGAATTCGGAAGCCAGCTGATTCTCGGACAGGATTGAACCGCTTTCAACCGTGCCCGAGATAATCCGCATGCGGAGCTCGCAGGCGACACGTTCCCCGGCGGATGCTTTCGATAACCATTGGGACGGATACAAAAATTCATTAGAATCCTTCATGTATTCACCTCGTTTTGTTCAACTCTGTATACTTGTATACAAGTAGTGTAGTACAACTTTTCTATTTTGAAAACGCTTTTTATGTAAAATGTCGAAAAAAATCGAAAGAGGAGGATTGGAAAAGGTAGTTCTCGTCGTCGTTTTTTTCTATTTTTATATCCCACCCGGAATGAGTCGGAATGCTACTTCTATTTTTTGGTACAGGCCGTTTCCTATGCTAAAGTGGGAACAGACGAGGGGTCAGACATCGACTTCTAAGAAAAGAAGGACGGGGAGGAATTTCAGTGAAAACGATCAAATGGGGAATTGTAGGATGCGGGGACGTCACAGAAGTGAAGAGTGGTCCTGCATTTCAACTGATTGAACAAAGTTCCCTTCAAGCGGTGATGAGAAGGAATGGCGAGAAGGCGAAAGACTACGCGGAACGTCACGGCGTGCCTCAATGGTATGACCAGGCGGAAGATTTAATCCATGATGACGAAGTGGACGCAGTATATATTGCGACACCACCTTCTTCTCATAAGGAGTACACCATCATGGCAGCCAAAGCCGGCAAGCCCGTCTACGTGGAAAAACCGATGGCCAACAGTTTGGAAGAATGTGAAGAAATGGTTCGTGCATGTGAAGAGCATGGTGTACCTTTATTTGTAGCCTATTATCGGAGGTCACTGCCGAGATTTTTGAAAGTGAAAGAACTGATTGATGAAGGCGCAATTGGGGAGGTACGCTTCGCGTCTATGCAGCAGACCCAGCAGATCGTTGCGAAGGATGAGAATGGAGATTGGCCGTGGAGAGTCATTCCTGAAAAGAGTGGCGCCGGATTATTTTACGACGTTGGTTCCCATACGTTGGATCTCTTCGATTATCTGCTTGGACCTTTGAAAGATGTGAGAGGATTTGGGCTCAACCTTGCTGATTCCTATCCCGCCGAAGACACCGTCAGTGGTGTATGGCAATTTGAAAGCGGAGCGGTTGGAACAGGCGTATGGAATTTCTCTTCTTATAAAAATGAGGATGATAACCGTATCGTCGGAACAAAAGGAGAGATCCAGTTTTCCACCTTCGATGACAAACCGGTGGTCCTGGTCACCGATAAAGGGGAGGAGTCTTTTTATATCGAGCGCCCGAAACATATTCAACAGCACCATATCCAGACGATCGTGGATGAGCTGCTTGGAAAAGGGACGTGCCCAAGCACCGGAAAAACAGCGCTTCGCACCAATAAGGTGATGGGGGAGCTTGTTAAAGAGTATTATCAAGAACGCGGCTGAACGACCTACCGTTCCATAAATATTTTATGGGACGGTTTTTCTTTGCTTATGCATAGACTTCCGTGAGAAATGAAGATAAAATCAATGTTTAACAGCTTGAAGAACTTGGGGACATGATTCAAGGAGTTATAATTTTAGATTGAATAGAAGAAGGTGTTTCATATGTTACATAATCCAAAAGGTAAAGAGAGATTAGGGCTTGCGTTTCTACTTGGCATGCTCGGGATTCTAGGGCCATTGAACATTGATATGTATCTGCCGAGCTTCCCGGGGATCGCCTCCGACTTAGAGACGAGTGCCTCTCTTGTTCAGCTCAGTTTGACGACCTGTTTGATCGGACTTGCCGTCGGTCAAATTGTCGTGGGTCCCGTCAGTGATTCGCAGGGGAGGAAGAAACCGCTCATCGTTTTCCTTTCTCTCTTCGCACTGGCATCCTTCCTTTGTGCGCTTGCGCCGAATATCCTGGTGCTCGTGATCGCCCGTTTCATCCAGGGGTTCACAGCTTCTGCCGGCGTCGTCCTATCCAGAGCTGTCGTGCGTGACGTATTTTCAGGGAGAGAGTTGACGAAATTCTTCGCCTTACTCATGGTGATCAATGCGACGGCTCCGATGATCGCACCGATGACAGGGGGAGCCATTTTACTTTTACCATTCGCCACCTGGGAGACGATCTTTTTCTTTTTAAGTATCGTAGGTATTGCGATTGTTCTGACTGTCGCGGGAAAATTACCGGAAACCCTTCCGGTAGAAAAACGAATCCCGAGTTCTGTGAAAGAATCGATCCTGACGATCGGACGCCTGTTGAAAGACCGCTCGTTCATCGGCTACGCGCTGACGATCGGTTTTGTCCATGGCGGGAGTTTCGCTTATGTATCCGGAACGCCGTTCGTTTACCAGGGTATCTACGACGTATCCCCTCAGGCCTTTAGTGTCCTGTTCGGGATTAACGGACTCGCAATCATTACCGGAAGCTTTTTAGTCGGCCGCCTCGGTGGGATTTTCCATGAAAGAAGTCTGCTCCGGACCGCTGTCATTGTTGCCGTCAGTGCCACCGGTTTTCTTTTGGCGATGACCATCATTGAAGGACCGTTGTATTCGATTGTCATACCGATTTTCATCTACATGACGGCGATGGGGATGGTACTGACAAGTACGTTCACGTTGGCGATGGAACATCAGGGGCACCGGGCCGGGAGTGCCAGTGCGGTGCTCGGGATGCTTCCCTTGTTATTTGGCGCGACCGTTTCCCCCCTTGTCGGCCTTGATGAGACGACAGCTGTACCGATGGGGGCGATCCTGTTTACGACCGCTTCGATTGGTGCGGTGATCTTTTTCACATTGACGACGAAAAAACAGCATGCCCAAATCTAATGATCATTCAAAAGTGGTGTCAGCGCTAAGCTCTTTTACAACAGTAAAGAGGGGGGCTGGCACCGTTTTTATAAGTTATGAAGGAAAGGAATGCTAAAAATTTAAATGATGAGTCATTCGATTGATTGAAGGGTAAGATAATATATACTAGAATAGATAGGAATGAATGTTCATTCCGCATAGGAGGGAGGATGTTTATATGCCGACATCCACAAATAAAAGAGATCATATCTTCCATAGTGCGCTGTCACTATTCGCCGAACGCGGTTTCGATGCAACGACGATTCCGATGATTGCGAGCGATGCTAAAGTAGGGGCGGGTACAATCTACCGCTATTTTGAGAACAAAGAAGTTCTAGTCAATACATTGTTTCAATATTACACAGGCTTGTTCACAAAGACCCTTGAAGAAGGGTATCCCAGGGATGCAGGAATCCGTGATCAATTTCATCATTTGTTTCAAGGGATGGTGCGCTTTACAAATGAGCATGAGCATGCGCTTTATTTCATTAAAACTCATAACGCGGCCTACTTTCTTGATGAAACAAGCAAGAACCAATTCAACCATTTGTTAATGATTCTTCAGGAATTCCTTGATGAGGGAAAAGAAAAGGAAATCATAAGGGATTTGCCGTCAAAAGCGTTGATTGCTATCATCTTCGGCGGGTTTCTTGAGCTGTTCAAATTGATTCGTGCAGGTGAGATCGAAGCGACGGATCAATTGTTAGCCGGTGTCGAAGAAAGTTGCTGGGATGCTGTGCGTCATCATGAGTAAGGAGACAGTGTCTCCTTTACAATAAACGGAATGAATATTCATTCCGGTAACTACAATTATGATCAAAGAGGTGGGTAACTATGAATCATACAGAAAATCTTCCACAACCTAAGTCTTATGGACCGCTCGGAAATTTGCCGAGTATTGATAAGGAAAAACCCGTACAGTCGTTCATGAAGCATGCCCGTGAACTCGGCCCGATCTTTCAAATCCAATTTCCGGGACGGACCAGTACGTTTATTTCAAGTGCCCGTTTTGCTACTGAGATCTGTGACGAGACCCGTTTTGATAAAAAGGTAGGCCCTGCTCTCCAAAAGGTGCGTGCTTTTGGCGGAGACGGTTTGTTTACAAGTGGAACAGATGAGCCGAATTGGAAGAAAGCTCATAATATTCTGCTGCCGAGTTTCAGTCAGCAGGCGATGAAAGGTTACCATGACAAAATGATCGACCTCGCTTCACAGCTGGTTCAAAAGTGGGCGAGACTCAATCCCAATGAAGAAGTGGACGTTCCCGATGATATGACCCGTCTAACGCTTGATACGATCGGGTTGTGTGGATTCAATTATCGGTTCAACAGTTTCTATCGGGAAGATGCGCATCCTTTCATTGAAAAAATGGTGCGTGCCCTGGATGAATCCATGAGCCAGACGCAGCGCCTGGGCATTCAGGATAAGCTGATGGTCCGATCCAAGCGACAGTTCAGAGAAGATATCGATTACATGTTCAATCTTGTCGATCAACTCATCGAAGAACGAAAACAGGCAGGAGATCAGGGGGAGGACGATCTGCTTGGGCACATGCTGAAAGGGAAAGACCCTGAAACAGGCGAAGCCCTGGATGATAAGAATATCCGCTTCCAAATCATCACCTTCCTCATCGCTGGACACGAAACGACGAGCGGACTGCTTTCTTTTGCCATGTATTATCTATTGAAACATCCGGACAAGTTACAAAAAGCCTATCAGGAAGTAGATGAAGTGCTGGGTGATGATACCCCTTCCTTTAAACAGGTGAAACAGCTGAAATATGTACGGATGATTTTGAATGAAGCGTTACGTCTATGGCCGACTGCTCCTGCATTTTCTGTGTATGCCAAAGATAAGACAACCCTTGATGGCGAATATGAGGTGCAAGAAGGAGACACGTTCACACTGCTCATTCCGGAGCTTCATCGTGATACCACGGTTTGGGGAGAGGATGCTGAGGAATTCAACCCGGAACGATTTGAAGATCCAGCAAGCATTCCTCATCATGCGTACAAGCCTTTTGGTAATGGTCAGCGTGCGTGTATCGGGCAGCAGTTCGCCCTTCATGAAGCGACTCTCGTTCTCGGCATGATTTTACAGCACTTCGATCTTGAAGATCATACGGATTATCAATTGGACATCAAAGAAACGTTGACGTTCAAACCGGATGGTCTAACGATGAAAGTGAAATCCAGAAGAGCATTCACCGGATTCCAAACACCAGAGGCGGATGAAAAGAGTGAAACCAAAGACATGCCTGCACGTGAGTCTCATGGTACGCCATTCCTTGTCCTGTTCGGATCGAATATGGGAACCGCCGAAGGCGTGGCCCGCGAGCTTGCGGAAACGGCCCGTCATCAAGGGTTTGCTGTAACGACGGCTCCGCTTGATGAATGGACAGGAAATCTTCCGAAAGAAGGAGCGACATTGATCGTTTCCGCTTCCTATAACGGCCACCCGCCAGACAATGCGACTTCGTTTGTCCAGTGGCTGACTTCAACTGAGGAAGCAGACCTCGATGGGGTAACCTACGCCGTTTTCGGATGCGGAGACCGGAATTGGGCGAGCACGTATCAACGGGTTCCTTCAACGATCGATGATGAGCTCGATGCGAAAGGAGCCTTCCGTCTGCTTGAGCGGGGAGAAGGAGATGCCAACGAAGATTTTGATGGCGATCTGGAAAAATGGGAAGAGAAGCTTTGGCCGGCCTTAGCTGATCATTTCAGCCTGGACTTGGAAGAAGGACAGGATGCCTCGAGTCCTGTTTCCATGGAATTCGTCAGTGGAACGAGCTACACACCTGTGGCGCGCACCTATGATGCCTTCACTGCCGTTGTCCTTGAAAACGATGAACTGTTGAAGGATGCCGAACGCAGCACCCGTCACGTGGAGGTGGAACTTCCTGCAGGGATGACTTTCCAGGAAGGGGATCACTTGGGTGTCGTACCGGAAAATACGCCGGCCATGGTAAACCGTGTGCTCGACCGGTTCGGACTCAAAGGAGAAGAGCATGTGATCTTGAGCGAAGGCACAAGCCGCGCCTCCCATCTGCCTACAGGACAACCCGTTCAACTTCTGCAGTTGTTGTCGTCCTACGTGGAATTACAGGAGCCTGCATCAAGGACGCAGATCCGTGCGCTTGCAGCGAGCAACCCTTGTCCGCCTCACAAAATCGAACTTGAGCAGCTCGTTGAGGATGAAACCTATAAGACCGAGATTCTGAAGAAACGTCAAACGATGCTCGAGCTGTTAGAAGCCTATCCATCCTGTGAGATGGAATTTGAGCAATTCATTTCCCTGCTTCCAGCTTTGAAAGTGCGTTATTATTCGATTTCCAGTTCCCCTCGAGTTGAGGCTCATCAACCGAGTGTCACGGTCAGTGTTGTCAGGGGAGAGGCCTGGAGCGGGACAGGCCAGTATAAAGGCGTGGCTTCGAACTATTTGGCATCACGGGAAGCCGGAGATAAAATCGCCTGTTTCGTCCGTACCCCTCAATCAGACTTCCAACTGCCGGAAGACCCTGAAACACCGATGATTCTTGTTGGTCCGGGAACTGGAATCGCTCCCTTCCGAGGCTTCATCCAGGCTCGTAAGGCGATGCATCAGGATGGAGT
The DNA here is from genome assembly GCF_035818575.1 of Halobacillus sp. HZG1. Lineage (NCBI taxonomy): Bacteria > Bacillati > Bacillota > Bacilli > Caryophanales > Bacillaceae > Halobacillus > Halobacillus sp. HZG1. Next base: position 72,242 of record NZ_JAYLVQ010000042.1, on the reverse strand, counting down.
GACGCTCGGCGAAGCGCACCTCTATTTCGGATGCCGTCATCCGGAACAGGACTTTTTGTACGAGGAAGAATTGAAAGAAGCAGAACGCCTCGGATTGATCGACCTGCATACTGCTTTTTCAAGACAAACGGATGGAGAAAAGGTTTACGTTCAGCATGTGATGAAGAAAAATGCGGAAGCGATCCTTTCTCTATTAGATCAGGGAGGCCGTCTCTATATTTGTGGGGATGGCAGCAAAATGGCTCCTGAAGTCACGCATACACTGGTGGAGTGTTACCGTGATCTCAATGAAGTTAGTGAGCAGGAAGCTGTTTCGTGGTTAGAAGAATTAGAACAGTCTGGCCGTCTGGCGAAAGATGTCTGGGCCGGTTCTTAATAGATTTCATTTCCTGGTTGATGCATGAACGGGAGGATATCATGAAATTCTCTCAGGGTAGCCCCTAAGGAGGATCATGATCAACCGTTTCATGCATCAGCCCTGATTATTTTATTTACAGGAGCAACATGTATGAAACAGATATGGAAAATTTTCGCAAGAGATTGGAAGAGTATTTCAACAAACTGGGTGGCTATGATTTTGATTGGCGGATTGATTGTTCTGCCTTCCTTATATGCCTGGTTTAATATTAAGGCTTCATGGGATCCCTATAGTCAGACCGATCAGCTGCCTGTTGCGGTCGTCAATGAGGATGAAGGGGCAACCGTCAGAGATACGGAAATTGATGTAGGGAAAGATTTAGTAGAAGAATTAAAAGATAATGACAGCTTTGACTGGCAGTTTACCGATCGGGAAACGGCTATGGATAAAGTCGAATACGGGGATTATTACGCCGTCATCGTCATCCCGGATACCTTTTCCGAGAAACTTGGGACAGTGGTCAGTGATCAGCCGGAAAAATCCAAAGTAGAGTACTATGTCAATGAAAAAATCAATGCTATTGCACCTAAGATCACAGAAAAGGGTGCCAGCGTGATCGTGGATCAGATTACCAATGCGTTTGTTTCAGAAGTGAATGGCACAGTCGCAGAATTGTTTAACGACCTTGGTCTGGAACTTGAAAAAGATCTCCCTGATATCAAACGTTTTGAAGAATATGTCTTTAAGCTTGAGGAAAATCTCCCGGAAATTTATGATCTGATTTCCGGAGCTTATGATGATTCAGAAAATGCGGCTTCCATCATTAACGATGTGCAGGGACTTCTCCCCCGGGCAGATCAAGTGACCCGCGAAAGTCTTGGCACCATTGATGAGACCACAAGCTTCTTAAATGACGCAGAACAGCGGTTGAATGAGGTTGCGCCTCAAGTGGAAGCTGACTTGAAAAAAGCTCAGCAGACGGCAGAAGATGTCAACAGCTTCATTACTGATGTTCAATCTGTGGACCTTGATTTAGAAGGCGTCACGCAATTGAAAGATGGAATTAACCAACGGACGAATGAGGCGCTGGAGCAGTTGAATACAGTGGAAAACTTGTTGAAGCAGATTCAGGAGCAGCAGCAACAGCAGGAAGAACAGAATGGTGAAGAGAGTCCTGAAAACGGGGAAGAGAATCAGCAGGCTGGTTCTCAAGTGTCCCAGGAAACGGTGAATCAAGCGTTAGAAGAGGTCGAGCGCATTCGTGAAGGGTTGCAGAATGTTCAGAATGATGCCGGCCAGCTTGAAGAACAACTCAAGGATAGTCAGACAGAGATTGATCAAACACTGACGACGCTGGAAGAGAAATCCGGCGAAACATCTGATCGAATCGATGCTTTTCTGACAGAGTACAATGAAAATATTGAGCCAAGAGTCCTCGAAGAAATCAATCAGGCTCAGCAGACGCTTGCTGATGCCCGAAGTATTCTGACGGAAGCTCAATCTACGATTCCACAGATCTCGCAGATCCTCGGAAGTACAGAAAGCAATCTGGCGGAAGGGCAGGATATTCTTGAATATATGTTAAATGAATATCCGTATGTGAACGAGAAAGTCAATCAGATGGCTGACCGAATTCGGGATATCCAGGGAGAAACAGATATAAATGAAATCATTGAGCTTTTGAAAAATGATCCTGAAGCAGAGCAAAGCTTTTTTGAGGAGCCGGTGAGTCTAAGTAAAAATACACTGTTTCCGATTGAAAATTACGGAACAGGGATGACGCCGTTTTACACGGTGCTTGCGCTATGGGTAGGAGCCCTTCTACTTGTATCCCTTTTATCAACGGAACCCGTCCATACGTCGGAGTACCGATCCTACGAACAGTATCTCGGTAAACTGGCGACTTTTGTAAGTATTGGTTTCCTGCAGACCTTGGTTGTTACTTTAGGTAATCTGTTTTTATTAAAGATTGGTATTGCCGAATCCCTTTATTTTGTGCTGTTTGGCCTTGGGATTAGTTTTGTTTTCATGACGATTGTGTTTACGCTTGTATCCGTTCTTGGGGATGTCGGGAAAGCAGGGGCGATTGTCTTTCTTGTCCTGCAGATTGCCGGTTCAGGGGGAACGTATCCGGTCGCTTTACTTCCGGAATTCTTCCAGAACATTCATCCATTCCTGCCGTTCTCCTACGCGGTCGACTTATTGAGGGAAGCGGTTGGAGGCATTGTTGAGGCACGCGTTAAAACAGACGTGATCCGCTTATCTGCGTTTGCCGGCCTATTCCTTGCCATTGGGATTTTCTTAAAGGGACCACTGCATGATAAATCAAGAAAATTAATGAAAAAGTCAAGAGAATCCGGTTTATTCCATTGATATCGATGGACAGTGAAAAAGGAACTTCCGATGCGGAGGTTCCTTTTTGTATTTACTTGAAATCAAAAGTATGGTCATCGTCCATGGGTACAGGGCCGATGAATACCAACCTTGTAATCAAGGGAGGACTTCTCTTTTACCGCCGCTCTTGTTCAGGAATGGATGTGCCGGGTAGAAACAGATTGCTTTCGTTCTTATTTTTTATCTGTAATAATGAAAAATACCGTTACAAAAGGAGGCAGATCAATGACAAACCAAACAACAACAAAACCTTTATTCGAAACATTTACGAGTGATAAATTAAATCTTCCGAACCGGACCGTGATGGCCCCGATGACACGTGGATTTTCTCCCGGCAACATTCCTAATGAGGAAGTGGCTGCGTATTACCGCAGACGTGCCGAAAATGAAGTCGGGTTGATTATTACAGAAGGGACAGGAATTGACCATCCCGCTTCTGTCTCTGGTGCGAATATTCCTGTGTTTCACGGAGAAAAGGCGCTGGATGGCTGGGCCGATGTGGTGAAACAAGTACATGAGGCCGGCGGTAAGATTGCTCCGCAGCTGTGGCACGTAGGAATGACTCGCAGCAAAGGCGACCTTCCGAATGAAGAGGCCATGCCTGTAGGTCCATCAGGTCTGAGCCTGGATGGGGAGCAAGTGACCGAGCCATTAACCACAGAAGAAGTAGAGGCATTGGTGGAATCCTATGCCAAAGCAGCTGCCGATGCGAAGCGCCTTGGCTTTGATGCGATTGAAATTCACGGGGCTCATGGGTACTTGATCGACCAGTTCTTCTGGGAAAACACCAATAAGCGTACCGACCGTTATGGCGGCGATTTCGTCGAGCGCACGCAGTTTGCCGTAGAGATCGTTGAAGAATGCCGTCGTGAGGTCGGAGAAGATTTTCCGATCATTTTCCGTTTCTCCCAATGGAAGATGAATGACTTCCAGGCGAAATTGGTTCACACACCTGATGAGCTGGAACGTTTCTTGCAGCCACTTGTAGAAGCAGGCGTGGATTTGTTCCACTGCTCGACACGCAGGTTCTGGGAGCCTGAATTTGAAGGTTCCGAATTAAACCTTGCCGGCTGGACGAAGAAGCTCTCCGGTAAGCCCGTAATTTCCGTTGGTTCTGTCGGTCTTGATGGTGTCTTCACAGACTTCTCAGGTGCTGGTACAACAAGTCTTGACGGTTTAGTGGAGAAACTGGATCGTGAGGAGTTCGACCTTGTGGCTATTGGCCGTTCGTTATTGATGGATCCTGAATGGGTGAAGAAAGTCCATGAGGGTAGAGCGGACGATCTGTTGGCCTTTAATAAAGAAGCATTGCAAAAACTGTATTAATGTGAGCGTACAAGTTCAGGCGTCCTAAATTTTGGACGCCTGTTTTTTTTCTTGTGAAGACTATCGACGGTACTCAATTTTAAGAGAATTTTACTCTGCATGAGACAGCACTGACGTAAAAAAGAGTGACCCCCCTCTGCCCTCTATGATCATGAATCCTGAAAACGGTCCTATATAGGAAGACTACCAAGCCCGTTTCCAAGAGGTAAGTTCAGACTCTAAGGCTTTTATCAGTTTGGTCATGAGGCTGCCATGTAATTGATCTTTCCGCTGAATTAGTCCAATAGGATAACTGAGCTGCATATCCTCAATTTCTCTCAATTGTGTTCCTTCCAAGTCACGCTCTGAGGTCGTAACCGGGACGATAGCAATTCCGAGATTTTGCTTCACCGCCTTCTTCAATGTCTCCGTGCTTCCTATGGAAATACCTGAGTATAAGGTGTTTCCATATTTCATGAGCTCCGTTTCCAAAAGGCTGCGACACGTATGATTTTGCCCTGGATATATGAGTCGTTCTCCATGCAAATCACTGACTTTAATAGTTTTCTTCTCTCTTAGAGCATGATCTTCCGGAAGGAGAAGTCCAAGAGTTTCTTCAAACCATGATGTGAAAACAAGGTTCTCTTCAATAGAAGGAGGGGCGCTTATCGCAAAATCCAATTCTCCTTTTGCGACCAGCTGGCTAATATTTTTGGTGTTTCCTACCTCCAGCTCAAACTGCACCTGGGGCCTTTCGTCTAAAAAAGGAAAGATAACAGAAGGTAAGATTAAGCTTGCGGCAGGTTCAATCGATCCCATTCGAATAGTTCCGGCCTCTCCTTTTTCATAGGAGACCATCTTCTGCCTTACGGTTTCAGCACTGAATAATAGAGGGGTTGCTTCTTCCAAAAGTACTCTTCCCGCGTCTGTTAATCCTATTCTTTTGCCTCTTTCGAAAAGCTTCACCCCTAAATCCTCTTCAAGCTTTTTGATTTGCATCGTGACAGTGGATTGAGCATAATTCAACTCTTCTGATGCTCTCTGGAAGCTACCAGTTGAAGCAATAAGTTTAAAGGTCTTTAAAGATTTTAAATCCAAAAAGATAACCTCCTTCGTTAATTCAAAAATATTGAATTTGGTAATTGAATAATTCATTTTTACAAATGTAACATAGTGCATTACGATAAATCTATCGTTTCATTTGGATTAAAATAGCTTTTCAAATAAAAAGGGAGGGGAATCGTAGTGAAACAAAATAATAAATTTTTAATTGGTATTCTTATGTGTTTGGTGGCTGTGGTGGCTTGGGGCGGTATGTTTCCTGTTATGGGCAGTGCGCTAAAAGTTATGGACCCTTTTTACTTCACCCTGTTTAGATATGGGATTGCATCTATTATCTTTGTTTTTTTATTAACCAAACAGGAAGGGAAAAAGAAGTTATCACCTGATGGTGCTTTTAAGAAAGTCACATTCTTAGGCACCATGGGGTTTGCCGGGTTTAGTTTTTTGGTATTTTTAGGGCAGCAGCTTGCTGGCCAATCAGGAGCGGTTATTGCGGCTGTAATTATGGCGGTCCAGCCACTATTGGGAGCCCTCGTGCTTTTAGTAACGAAAAAAATTGTTCCTAAACCTTTAACCTTTTTCTTTATGGTGTCAGGACTCGTAGGGGTGGTTATGGTAATTTCAAAGGGAGATTTAAGTGTATTTGTCTCGGAAGATACGAATCTCCTTGCTTATCTTTTTATTCTCTTAGGTGCTTTATGTTTTGTCATTTATACGATGGGGGCGGGTACATTTCCTGGATGGTCCCCGCTTAGATACAGCGCAGTAACATCTATATTCGGAACCATTTCCATTACGGTTATTGTTGGTTTAGCTACGTTCATTGGCTGGTTAAAGGTTCCGACTCTCACAATGGTACAGGATATTTCAGGAGAGCTGATGTATATGTCACTTATTGCAGGGGTAATGGCTTTCTTTGCTTGGAATATTGGGAATAAAATCATCACACCGATAAATGGGATTCTCTTTATGAATATGGTTCCTGTAACGACGTTTATCATCTCTGTTATTCAAGGTTATCAATTAACGACCTTTGAATTGATCGGGGCACTTATAACCATCGCAAGTTTGGTTGGCAATAACCTCTATGTGAGAAAGGTTAACCATCGTACTTCAGCTCAAACAAAACTTAGAGCAGCTCAATGATCCGGTAACCAGGGATAGACGTGACGTATGTGATTTTTATAACATCACGAAAAAAGGAGAGAAGTTGTGTCGGGGAAAGGTACTGCGGTCAAGGGAATGGGCAGCAGTATCTTCTCTTTTTAGAACAAATGAACTAAAGTTTCAATCGCAGCCGAAGATCGCTCTATGGAATATAGCGAAAGAGGAATAGGGGTTTTTTATCTAGGAAAGGTGGTAGGCTTGGATGAATTCAGAGGTTAGTATTTTAGGTGTGTTGGTGGCAATGGCTGTAACGATTTTATTAATCTTCCGGAGAATTAACCCTACATATGCCATGATGGCTGGTGCTTTTACCGGGGGGATGGTTGGCGGTATAGAGGTAGCAGCAACCCTTGACTACATGCTGGAGGGAGCTCAATTATTGACCCCTGCCGTATTACGTATACTAGCAGCTGGAATCTTAGTAGGTGTGTTAATCGAATCAGGGGCTGCTAACGTCATAGCGAATACAATTGTCGAAAAAATGGGGGAAACTAGAGCGTTATTAGCTATTACTGTGTCTACTTTAGTTTTGACGGCAGTAGGAGTGTTCATAGCAGCAGCTGTCATTACCGTCGCTCCTATTGCATTGATGATAGCCAAACGGACGGAAGTTTCAAGATTAAGTATCCTCCTTGCCGTCGTATGCGGGGCGAGAGCCGGCAATCTGATGTCCCCGAATCCAAATACGATTGCAGCTTCGGAAAGCTTTTCCATACCTTTGACCGAAGTGATGTTTGCAGGACTTGGACCAGCTGCAGTAGGAGCAATCTTCACGTATTTTATAGCTAAAAAAGTGAATGATAAAGGGTCTAAGGTCAAAGAAATAAAGGAAGAAAGAGCGGTTGAGGAGAATCAGCCCACTTTCCTGGCTGCCATTTCCGGGCCAATATTCGCTATTGGCATCCTTTCTCTGCAGCCTTTACTGGATATTAAAGTGGATTCATTACTTGCCCTGCCTGCAGGTGGTTTGTTTGGGGTGATGGTTATGAGAAAAACAAAAAAGATGAAGTCTTATATGTCGAGTGGACTTGAAAAAATGTCAGGGATTTCTATTTTGATACTTGGGACGGGGACCTTAGCCGGCATTATCGTTAATTCGTCCCTTAATCAAATCATTATGAGCGGTCTGAACACATTTCAATTACCCATCTCACTCATCGCACCTCTTTCGGGTTCATTTATGTCATTAGCAACAGCTTCAGCGACATCGTCTGTTGCCATTTCCAGTAACGTGTTTGGGGAAGTGTTATTAGAGAATGGGGTCAGTGCTTTAGCGGGTGCGATGATGATTAACGCAGGTGCCGTTGCTTTTGATTTTTTACCCCATGGTCCTCTTTTCCATATATCGAGAGATAGCTTCTATATGGATATGAAGGAAAGGATCAAAGCACTCCCTTATGAGGCACTTATCGGAATTTTGCTCGTTTTGGTTTCTACCATTATATATGGGGGGCTATTTTAGAATGAGAATCAAATACCCCCTATGAAAATGTAGTCTATCATTCATTGATTATCTCGCAAATGAAGTGGTAGATGATGGTATAATGGCAAAAAGCGGAGGTGTTGTAATGAGTGAAGAAAAAAAGATCACATTTATGCTGCCAGACCAACACAAAGAGGCGTCGGTCTCGGATACCTCAAGCGAAAAATATTTAGAGTTTCTCCCGGATGAACTGACGGATCTGGTCAATTCTTTCGATGGATTTGAGCTGGATACGATTGAATTACATGTAACTGGGGCGCTTGATTCTGGAGGAGCGACCAAGCTGTTTGTGGATTTTTCTGGTGAGGCGGGCATGAAATTTACGTTGAAGAAGAAAGAAGAGAAGAAGGACTAGGGAAGAGTTTAAGGAGGATTTTTTTCTTCTATACTAAAGGGAAACATGCTCTGGGCTTTCCTATGAATAATGAAGAGAGTGTGAAAAATTTTCATGATTGGAACGTTCACAGCCATTTTCATTGTTGAACGTGAACTCAATCTAACTTTTGCGATTGTGTACCTTGTGGTTTATGGGTTAGTACTCGGAGACAATGCGATTTATGTTCTGAATAAGAGAAGAAAAATAGCAGGGAAGTAAAGGATGAAGAAGAGCGTGGGTAGCTCTATAAGGACGCTTATCCTATAATATCTTGGTTACCCCTCGAAAATTAGATCTTATTATTGTAATATATTAATGGATGTTACCCGATCATTGAGAAGATTTTTGAGGAGGAAGACTAATGACGACTGCAAAATCAGGAACATTGACGCCCGTAACGACGACCATTCTTGAGCAGAAAGAACAGTTGGCCCGCGCCGTTGCTATTCCTAAGGAAATAGGAAAAGGAGTGTCAGAGCAGCTCATTGACTGGAGAATGGAATTAATCGAAGCTTATGCCAATTCTTTAAGTCAGGATTTCAAGGAGGTTACTTCCAATCTTGAAAAGTGGAGCGACAACGTCTCAGGACAGCTCGTAGAATTAAGGCTGCCTTTGAATCTGGCACTTGTAGAAATAAGTGAGTATAGGGAAGTCATTGGGGCAATCATTAAGGACGTAGCTAAAAAACAGGATCTATCCTTTGACGATTTTTATGATATCCTCACTCGGTTTAATCACGCGGTTGACCAGGCCGTACAATTCATGAGTCAATCCTATATGGATGATTTTGAAAATACTATACAAACCGCTAATTATGCAGTGGATGAACTCTCCGTTCCGATCGTTCGAGTCACAGAGACGGTTGGTGTCATTCCGATCGTAGGAGAAATCGATACGAACCGTGCGCAGCTCCTCATGGAGAATGCCTTGAAGCAAGGGGAAGAGTATGAGCTTGAGACGATCATCTTGGATTTATCCGGGGTGAGTATCATTGATACGATGGTCGCTCATCAATTATTTAAAGTGATCAATTCGTTAAAACTTACGGGTGTGAATGGAATCATGAGCGGCATCCGTCCGGATATTGTACAGACAATGGTCAGCCTGGGTATTGATATGAAAGGGATCAGCACTTTCAGCAGCCTACACAGGGCAATCGAATCATTGCAATTACTTGATGGGAAAGCCAACATTTAATGTTGGCTTTTTTTTAACGAAAATAGATAGCCGTATAGGAGGAACGAGGAAAACACATGAGAGGCTCACCTAGTTATACAGAAGGATAGGTGTTAAAGATATTCATACCTGTACTAATCTATTATAATGAACAGTGAACAAAACCTTAGCATCATTTTCCTGTAATCGGGGGTATTATATGAAAAAAAATCTATGGATTGTTGTTAGCATACTTTTTATTATAGCCTTGCCATCGGTCATCTGGCTGTTTTCACCATCCAAAACACTCGATGTCACGATTCTTGATAAAACCGTACCGGATGAGAGCGCTCGTGAACACAAAAGCCTGACATGGCTGTTGAATTATAACAAATACAAGACCAGTGAGAAGAAATCCTATGACTCTATGAACTATTACGGTTTAGTTCCCGATGAAGAGGAGCAGATCATAGAAGAAAAAATGCTGCCAGAAGGTCTCGGGGGTACTGACTTGATTTATGTCGCTGATACATACGGAGTATATAAGCAGGATCTGCCCTGGGCGGAGGAACCTGATGAAGGATCTCCTGAGTTGATCGAGGGAGGCCTTGGGATGGATGAATGGCAGCAGATCAGGCAGCAGGTCCAATCCAACGGGAAGGACCTGGTCATGGAGTTCAACAGCTTTGCCTCTCCGACGAGTGACGCGGTTAGAAAAGATGTGACCGACTTTTTGAAGGTGGATTGGCAGGGTTGGATCGGCCGGTATTTTCAGGATTTGAACAAAGGTGGAGAAGTCCCGGAGTGGGTGGTATCACGTTTTGAAGAAAAGGAAAAGTCATGGACGTATGAAGGAGAAGGAGTGGTCCTTATCCATGAATTCACGAGCGAAGTTGTCGTCTTGTCTTTAGAAGAAGGAGACTTGGAAGGTGCTCCTATCCTAGCGACTTTTACTGATAAGGGGGAAGAGCAGTTCAACCTCCAACAGAGTACGCCATATCTTTACTCGTTCGATATCCTTGAGGCTGAAGAAGGAGCGGAAGTGCTGGCTGAGTATGAAATCCAAACAAGTGAGCAGGGGACAGGGAAGCTTGATGAGCATGGAATACCTGCTACATTCCCGGCGGTCACTCACTATGAGGACCAAGGGGGCCATCGCTATTATTTCTCAGGGGATTTCGCTGATTTGGCAGATGTCCCCTCGTTCTATCAGTACAAGGGTTTTGCGAAAGTAAGGGAATGGGTCGCAAAGTTCCAACCGGACTCTGAAGAGAGCTTCTTTTGGAGCACCTATCAACCGATGATGGGAAGAATTCTCTCTACTGCCGCAAAGGAAGAAGAATCAGATCCTGTCACTGCTCCTCAAGCCGTGACGGAAAAAATTCATCACCCCTCTCGTGTCCATGATCAGAAAGTCGAAGTTTTTCAGGACAACGAATGGCAGTCAATGACGGTTAAAGGTGTCAATATCGGCATGGGGAAACCCGGATACTTCCCCGGGGAAGCAGCGATTGATAAAGAGGAATACGCGCGCTGGTTTGAGCAGATAGGAGAAATGGACGCGAATGCCATTCGTGTGTACACCCTGCATCCCCCGGGTTTTTATGAGGCCTTAGCGGAATACAATGCACAGGCGGAACAGCCTCTTTATGTGTTTCATGGCGTATGGATCGATGAAGGGCCTTTAGAGGAGACGAAAGATGCTTTTGATGCAACCATCACAGCCGCTTTTCAAAAAGAAATGAAGAAGATCGTGGATGTCATTCATGGTGAAGCTAAAATATCGGCACAGCCCGGTCACGCGTCCGGACTTTATACGAAGGACATCTCGCCTTATGTAGCTGGATGGATCATTGGAATCGAATGGTATCCGATAATGGTCGATCAAATGGAAAAGGATTACCCGGATCTTGGCGACTATGAGGGTACATATACGAGGACCGAAGACGCAAGTCCGATGGAATATTGGCTTGCGGAACAGATGGATGTTCTCACCACTTATGAAATCGAACAGTACCAAAGCATGCGTCCGTTGAGTTTTACCAACTGGGTGACGACAGACAACCTCGATCAGCCGGCAGAACCTCTGGAACAGGAGGATCTTGCAAGTATCGATCCCAATCATATCTTTCCAAAAGGGAAGGCGGAAGCAGCCGGCATGTTCGCTTCCTATCACGTCTATCCGTATTATCCGGATTTTCTCAACCTTGAGGAGTCCTATACGGAATTCGAAGATCACCGTGGTGAAAAGAACAACTACGCAGGCTACCTGAAAGACCTGCATGAATCGCACGACCTTCCTATTCTGATCGCCGAATTCGGCATCCCGGCTTCAAGAGGAAAGACGCACGAAAACCCGTTTGGCTGGAATCAGGGTTTCATTTCAGAAAAAGAACAAGGCCAGATCGTCAAACGCCTGTATGAGGATATTCTGCAGGAAGAGCTGCTTGGAGGTCTTGTTTTCAGCTGGCAGGATGAGTGGTTCAAGCGGACGTGGAATACGATGGATTACGACAATCCCGACCGCAGACCGTACTGGTCGAATGCACAGACGAATGAACAGCAGTTCGGACTCTTAAGCTTCGATCGTTTGAAAGTGAAAGTGGATGGAGAGGACGATTGGGAAGAAGGAGCAACTCTTTATGAAGGTGGAAAAGGGGAGCTGCAGTCTGTGATGGCCGATCACGATGAACGGTATCTATATCTCAAAGCGGTAGTCGCCCCTGAAGGTTTTACGAAAGAAAAAGAGGTTCAATTTCAGATCAGCGTGCGACCTGACAAAGGGATTCAGCTGGAAAATCAAAATCTCGTTTCAGATTTCCGTGTGACGATTCCAGGGGAAGAAGACGCGAAGGTTGAAGTTGCACGTGATTATGATGTGTTCCACTTTCAATACGTCCAGGAAATGGAGATGACCGAGGATCCCTATATGGACGAAGACTTCCATCCGATACGACTAGCTCTCAACAAAGGGCTCGTCCGCCCGGATACCGGGGAAGAGTTTCCTTTTGATTCTTACGAGACAGGCGTCCTGCGCTATGGAATCGGAAATCCTGAGTCGGAAAACTATGATTCTCTCGCCGATTATTATTACTCCGCGAAAACAGGGATTCTGGAACTCCGCCTTCCATGGATGCTGTTGAATGCAAAAGACCCTAGTCAGAAGGAATTTATCGGAGATCTGGATAAAGGTGGCCTGGGATCATCAATCACCATCGATGGACTGGATATCACAGCAGCTGTGACGGAAAAAGGAAAAGTCGTCGAGTCGTTCGGGTTTGATCAGCCTGCCCGCTATACGTGGCAGAACTGGGATCTCCCTCTGCATGAAGAACGGTTGAAGAAGTCTTATCCAATCATAAAAGATATCTTTTCTACGGTCGAATGACCCTGAGAAATTTGGACGTGATATACTTTAAACCATAGATCAGGAAGGGCAGGGTGAATCATGGCTAAACATAAGATTTATACGATGAGTTTTGCTAGTGTCTATCCCCATTATGTCAACAAGGCGGAAAAAAAGGGCCGTACGAAAGAAGAAGTCGATGAGATTATCCGCTGGTTAACAGGATATAACCAGGGGCAGTTAGAGGAGTTATTAGAAAAGAAGACAGACTTTGAAACCTTCTTTGCGGAAGCTCCTGAGATGAACCCTTCACGGACGATGATCAAGGGCGTCATCTGTGGCGTTCGGGTGGAAGAGATTGAGGAGCCATTGATGCAGGAAATCCGTTATTTGGATAAAATGATTGATGAGCTGGCCAAAGGGAAAGCGATGGAGAAGATTCTGCGTAAACCCTGATCCAAATACAAAATCCCGCTCCTAGTCATAGGAGCGGGATTTTTTTATAGCCAAGCACGCAAAGATAGAATTTCATCAGTCCGACTGCTTCACACTAAGGAACGTGATCGTAAACAGAATCAGGACTATCCCAAGGAATTGGACAGCACCAAGCGAATCTCCGAGAATCAGGACACCGAATAATGAAGCGGTCACGGGTTCGATCATGGCGACCATGGAAGCGGTTGACGGAGCGGTCTTGCGTATCCCGATTACATAAAAGATAAAGGAAATCCCAGCCCCGACGAGCCCAAGCAGAATAAACCAACCGAGGTCGCCTGAGCTCAGTACATCAGCCAATTCATGCCTGTCGCTCAAGAGGAAGAGGATGACACAGAATGAGAAAAAAGCGATGGTTGAGATGGTCTGTGGCTTTCCGAGCAAAGCGGCTTTTTTAAAACCGAAGATGAACAAGGCATAGGAGAGTCCAGCCCCAAGTCCGCCTGCCGCTCCTAGAAAACTGACGGAAACGGACGCAGGGTTATAAGCGCCTGTAAGCAGGATGATCCCTAAAAGGACACCAAGAATGCATCCCCATTTAAACCAGTTTGAACGTTCAATCCCTAATAAAAAGGATATCAAAAGCACGAAGACCGGAGCGGTGTACATTAAAGTAGCAGCAACAGCAATGCTTGAGGCTTCAATACTCAGGAAATAAGAAGTGAAATTCCCTGCCACACCGAAGCCGGCCAATGTCGCCCACAAGTATAAACGTCTGGAGAAGGTCCAATTTTGTTTTACATTCGTAAGCAGCCAGGCAAGGAAACAAATAAATCCAACTGCGCCTCTGTAAAAGGAAATGACGACCGGGTCCCATCCCTTTTCCATAAGAATATCCGCAATTCCTCCGCTGATGCCCCAGCCAATCGCTGCGAGCATCACTAATCCTACTCCTGCATATCTCACTATTTGCCTCCTAAGGTTTGAGTAATGATGCCATTGTTCCGTTCGCTGTAAGTTCCCTTAGATTGACACAAGTACCGAAAGAGGCGGCCGATTTTTTAAAGCTATTTCACAATAGTTTTTGGAAATGTGTTAACGGTTTTTCCTTATATTTCTAATTATTAAACATGGACCATTTTGTGTGGAATGGAACATTCCGTCTCCAAATGGGATAAATGAGAAATTCTGCTTGGGGAAATGGTGGGGACTTTTGGTGTTTTATCGAGGATTCACTGGGGACCGGGTTATAAGCCCATGAAAGATTCGATACTTCTCCCTAATTTTCGATAAAAATATAAAAAACAGGTTCACTCTCCTTCTTTACAGGGTAGGAATTAGGAGTATTTAAAAGTCTTAAGAAAAGAATGGGGATCATATGGGAATCTTTTACTATATAAAAAAATATTTAAAGATGTCGAAACGTCAGCGTAAAAGTGAGTTGAAATCCACGCTATGGTTTATGCCTTTCTGGTACATCGTGGGTGCGATCGGGTTGTCCGCCTTCACGTTTTATCTTGATTATGTGGTGGATGTCGGTTTGTACCTGCCGCCTGCCATCGGTTTCAGTGGGCAGACGCTCCAAGTGCTTCTGAGTGCGCTTGTCGGAGGGGTTCTGACATTGAGTGCCTTTACGATTAACTCCCTCCTTGTTGCGCTGACGACGTTCAGTGGTCAGTTTTCTTCCAAAATGCTCGTAAACTTTGTCAGTGACCGGGCGACCCAGCATGTGCTTGGTATTTTTAATGGGAGTTTTATTTATGTGCTGCTGAACTTCTTATATGTGACGCATGAAGAAGAGGAATATATTGTCGCGACACCGGTTTTATCCATTCTTACAGCGATAACTGCTGCCGTGACGTTCATATATTTTATCAACCACACCACGACATGGATGCAGGTCCATAACATCAGTTTCAATATGAATGCCAAGTCGAAGCAGGTGCAGCATTCACTCGAAAAGGAATTAAAACCTTATCACATGGAGAAGGAGATCGAGGTGGAAGCCCTTCCTGATGAATCTGAAGGGAAAGTCATTAAGACCCGCCAATCCGGTTATCTTCAAGTTGCCGATTTTTCCCGGTTGATTAAGCAGGCGGAGAGTGACGACATCCTCCTAAGGTTCGATGTCAGGATCGGAGAATTTGTCTTAGAAGGAACCCCGCTGCTCACGTATTGGGAAAGCGGAAAAACCGTCAATCCAGATTCCTACTACAAGTCCATTGAAATCGGAGTCAAACAGACCGAGATTCAAGACTTGGAGTATGGTCTGATCAAGCTTGCGGAAGTAGCGATCAAAGCCTTGGGACATAATGATCCGCTGACGGTTACGAACACGATTCATCAGATTGCCGATTTGCTGAAAAGCATCGGACAGTCTACCGATTTCTCTCCCTACCTGTTTGATGAGGAAGAGGAGCTTCGTGTGATTCTGAATCGAAAAGATTTTCGCTATTACCTTCACAAGGGCTTCGCCTCCATAAGGGAATATGCGGACCAGAATTCCGCCGTGATGACAGAACTGTTAACGATGATCAAAGTGTTGAGTAAAACGGTGGATGAAGGATACCACAACGATTTATGGGAATTCGCCAGGCAGACGATCTTAGGTTTCGATAACGATAGTATGTATGAAAATGACTGCCTGTACATGTTGGAGCAATTATCGGAGCTCTCTAAACAGACGGGGCATGAGAAGGATTACCTTTTCCTTCTTGAATATATGCTGAAGCGGGTCAGTTCGAAAAGTGCCACGGAAGAATCTGCTTCTCTTTAATGAATGGATCTGAAAATAGTGCGAAAGAAAGAAGCTGACATCTATAGATGTCAGCTTCTTATTTTTCTTAATACATATGAAGGAGGGGACTTGATGGCAGCCTCCTATGCAGGGGAGCTTGGAGCCCTGATCCCTGCATTAACCGTTAATGGACTTCATCGTTGTAACTATCTACATAAAGCGAGCCATCTTCTTTAACCTCAGCATAAAAGATATCCTCTAAGGTGTTTAATCCGTTGGCGGAAAGTTTTTTTTCCAGTTTCTCCAGGCTCCATTGCAGACTTTCCAAATTTCCATGGTTTACCTTCCCATCCTGAATGACGATCGAAGAGGTGGGGTTGGACTGCGTCGTTTGGTATGGAGTGTGGACATCGTCTTTGGTGGCGGGACGTTTCCCTTGTTTTTTCAGTACAGATAGGGTCCCGTCCGTTTCAAAGATTGCATAATCAACGTCTCCTACAGAAAAGACATTCTTTTTTCTTAGGAGTAAGTTCAATTCGTCTGTATCAAGGCGGGTCTTCCTCATCTCATTTTCCAGTATCTGTCCGTTACGAATGATGATGATGGGCTGCCCTTCTAGCGTTTTACGTGCGTTTTTCGACTTAATATCGAGAAGTCCCATGAGAATGGTGAAGGCACTCCATACGGCTAGAGCAATGAGTCCGTTCCTCACACTCAATGTGGAATCGATGGCAAGGGAGGCGCCAAGTGTACCAATGGAAATGGCGGAAACGAAATTAAAGAAGGTCATTTGGGAAATTTCTTTTCTTCCCATAATCCTTGTAAGAATGAGTAAAGTGAAAAATGCGATGGCAAGGCGGATCAATAATGTAGTAATGGACACTTCAACACTCTCCTTTGAATTAGGAAATCTTCCATATTCTTTGAAGTGGGAGTAAGTTTTATCCCTTTCTATGAAATAATTTCATCCTCCCTGGGGAAAGAAAAGGGAGTATAATCTAATGTAGACATTACGGTTTTAGGCTGGTCTTTAATGGGGCCGGGCGCCAATTTTCCAATGACAGAGAAACAGGAGTGGAACGCTCGCTGGTTCCAAGGGGAGGTATATTCAATTGAGTGTACTTGTTACTGGTTTTAACGGAAAAGTAGGGAAGGAAGTCGCAAGGAAGTTGAAGAAACAAAACTTTTCCTTTACGTGCGGGGTGAGGAACGTTGAAAAAGCTGTGAAGCGGTTCGGAGAAGAATTTTCCTTTGTAGAACTGGATTTCTCAAATCCTGAGACTTTTGCTGCTGCGCTGGAAGGGATCGACCAGGTTTTTCTTATTTATCCGCCGGGTGACAAAATGGAGTTTGGTAAATTCCTGAAAGTCATCAAGGAAAGGGGTGTCCAACACATCGTCTACCTTTCTGTTAAGGATGTCCAATACCTGCCTTTCATTCATCATTTTAAAAACGAAAAGTTAATAAAAAAACTAGGCGTTCCCTACACTTTCATCAGGGCCGGTTACTTCATGCAGAATCTGCAAGATTTCCTGGGTCAGGAAATCAAAGAAAATAAAAGGATATTTGTACCGGCAGGAAAAGGGAAAACCAGCTTCGTGGACACCCGGGATCTTGCAGAGGTGGCCCTGAAGGCTTTTCTAAACCCTAAGGAATTCAGAAATACGAGTCCTGTCATTACCGGTGAGAAAGCCTTGGATTTCTATGAGGTCGCTGAGATTATGACGGCGATACTGGGGGAAAGAATCAAATATGCCAACCCTTCGGTGAAGGAATTCAAGTCTTACATGGTAAGCAAGGGCGAAAAAGAGGACTTTGTGAACGTAGTGGTCGGTATTCATTTTCCAACGAAACTTGGATTAGCGAAAGGCGTCACGGCAGATATCGAAAAGATCACGAAATCGAAACCTATTCCATTGGAGCAGTATGTCAAAGATTATCAGGAGAAATGGTTGATGGATGAAAATGATTGAGTAAACGCTTTACAAATAGCGTTCATTCTTGCATAGTATAGAGAAATGAAAGCGGCAATGAAGAGAAGAGTAGATAAGCAGAAGTCTTTCCAGAGAGCTCCGGGTGCTGAAAAGGAGCAGGGCTTCCCTTATTGAACCAAACCTCTGAGCTTCTCATGGGAACCTGATGGGGGATCATGAGACGGGTGCTCCCGTTACAGAGACAGGGTATGAAGCGTACCTGATGAGCTGGGTGTGGCGACACATTCATAAAACTGGGGTGGCACCGCGGATGAAACAGACCTCGCCCCCAAGACTTACATGTCTTGGGGGTGAGGTTTTTTTATTGCTCTGAAATGATCTCTAAGGAGGGGGAGTCATGTTTCGTTCGTGGAAGTATCCGTTTCTATTGTTATCAGGGATCGGCTTATCGAATATCGGAGATTGGATTTATTTGATTGCGTTGAATCTTATCGTGCTTGAAATGACAGGTTCGCCACTTGCTGTCGCTGTTTTGTACTTGCTGAAGCCGGTGGGTGCGCTTCTAACAAATGTATGGGCAGGGTCGTTCGTGGACAGGGTGGATCAGCGGAATCTTATGATCGGTCTTGATGTGTTCAGGGCTATCTTACTTGTTTTTCTCCCCGCCATGTCCTCGCTTCCAGCGATGTATGGGCTTGTCTTAATTGTGAACATGGCGGGTTCTGTTTTCGAGCCTGCATCAATGACGTATGTGACGAAGTTGATTCCGAGAGAGAAGCGGAAACGATTCAACGCACTGAGAAGTTTGATTGATTCGGGAGGATTTCTGATCGGGCCTGCGATTGCAGGCGTGTTGTTTATCATCGGAACGCCTGAACTGGCGATTTACTTTAATGCCTGGACATTTTTTCTTTCTGGAATGATTTCTCTATGGCTTCCCCGTTTGGAAAAAGAAGCAGGAGCAGGGCAGGAAGCATGGTCTGTGGCCTTGCTCAGGAAAGATTGGAACGTTGTGCGGACGTTTGCGAAACAGCACCTCTTCATCATGACGATTTATTTTCTATTCGGACTGATGATGGTCATGGCAGCGGCGCTCGACTCATTGGAAGCCGCTTTTTCCAAAGAAGTGCTCGGGCTTACGGACACGGCGTATGGTTATCTGGTAAGTATTGCGGGAGCGGGAATTGCAATTGGGGCCCTGGTCGTTACGTGGGTCGGAAATGATTTGTCCACGAGGTTTCTTCTAACAGGCGGTGGTTTGTTGGTAGCGTGCGGCTATTTGATTTATGCATGGTCGGTGGATTTTTCAGGAGCGGCGATCGGGTTCTTTTTGCTATCGTTTGCGCTTGCTTTTGCAAATACCGGTTTTCATACCTTCTACCAGGAGTGGATTCCTGTTGAAGTGATGGGGAGGGTGACGAGCGTGTTCGGGTTGGTCGAAAGTGTGCTCGTCATTCTTGCGACCATCACTATAGGAGCCGCAGCTGAATGGGTTTCGATCAAAGCGGCAGTTGTAGGAGGATCATGGATAATGCTTCTAGTAACGTTAGGGATCGGTTTTGTCAATCGGCAGTGGAATGAGAAGAAAGTGGATGAAGCAGCGGTATAGCTCGCGGTTTACATTTTCATCAAACCGTCAGGGGGATGGTTTGGTTTGTCACCACTCTTGGGTAAGGATAGGGATATACAGATGAAAAAGTTGGTGGAGATTCTTATGTCAAAGGTTCAACGCATCATCATGAGTATAGGTTTGATCGGCTATCTCCTGTTTCTCGCGTTTTACATGTTTTTTCAATGGCGTGGGTCGGCGGGGATGTCTATGAGTCTAGTGGAATATATACAAAACCGTTCCAATTTGGTTCCGTTCAAAACCATCGGGAATTATATAACAGCCTGGGAGAATGGGACGATGAATACGTGGACGGCTGTGAAGAATCTGCTCGGGAATGTGCTGGTATTCATCCCGATGGGCATTTTCCTGCCGTCTCTGTTTAGAAAACTGAGGCGGATGAGTGCCTACCTGCTAGCCTTCGTTTTGATCATTCTCTCAGCTGAAGTCACACAATTACTGACGCAGAGAGGGAGTTTTGATATCGACGATTTTATTTTGAATCTATTTGGTGCCTGGCTCGGTTTCCTCGTGTGGAAAACATCCTTTGTCCAAAAATGGGTAGGTGAGAGACGCGGTGAATAGATTTGTCGTGTTGACTGTCGGGATGACTCACAGCGGGAAGTCGACGTTTGCTGGAATGCTTGAGGAAAAGGTGAAGAACACGGTCGTGATTGATCAGGATGATCATGCAGCGTTTTTGAATACCCATTATTCCCGGCTCGTTCCTAAAGGTGGCCCGAATTCGATCAAACACAGCATGACGAAAATGATTGTCGACCATGCGATTGTAGAAACGGATCTGCATCTCATCATTTGTAATTCGAACCGTAAAGCAAAGGCAAGGAATGCGCTGCTGGAAGACTTTAAAAGGAAAGGCTTTTCTACGATACTTGTATATTTTAATGTGCCGGACTCCATAATTGAAACACGTGTAAGAGAAACAATGCGGGATCCATCCGTTTTACGCACCGTCTCTTCTTTTGATGAGGTACTGAGACGTCAGCAGGAAGAATCGCTATTTCTATCGTCCCCGTCTGTTGAGGAAGCGGATCACTTTTTTACCATTGAAGAAGAGGGAGAAATCAGCGGTGTGCTTGCAAAAGTTGCGGAGCTTCTATCGTCCTAGTATAAGAATCTCGTATTCTGGCTATGCTAGTGATAGAAAGGATGATGGGCATGCAGTACATGGAGAAGACGAACAAAGTGATGGCCGATCTTATTTCAGGGAAACGTAGTCATTTCGGAAATTATTCTTATCATCAGTCGGTGTTTACGGATGGCTTAAAGGAAGTGCCGGAATGGGAAGTGCGTCAGTTCGTGCTCAATTATTTTATGGCGCTTGAGAATGTGAAGAGTCACGCGTGAGTCCAGGATTTATTATAGGTACACACTCGCTGAAAAAAGCAGGTGTGTACCTTTTGCGTTTTCATAGTAAGCAAACAGAAATATCGAAAAAAAAGTGTAGTCCTAGGGTTATCCCTAGAATCATCATCTACTCCCATCGGGGGAATTCTGATAAAATGAAGCCTACTTGAGATGGTAGGGAGCTCAAATCAAATTGAAAACCCCCATGAATACTGATAACATGAAGAAAAATGAACGTAAATGAGGGAAGCACATGCCAAGAGTATCGAAACGGCAAAAGATTTTGGAAGCAGCCGCACTCATTGTCCGGGAAAAGGGAAGCGATGCGCTCACCCTGGACGCTGTCGCTAAACGGGCAGAAGTGAGCAAGGGCGGACTGTTGTATCACTTTTCCACAAAAGAAGCGCTTGTAGAAGGTCTCGTTCAGTACATGAACGATGTCTACCGGGAGAATGTGGAAGAATTAGTAGAAAACGATGAAGAGGACACAGGGAAATGGGCACGGTCGTTCATTAACGTCATGCATGATAAAAGTACGGAAAACCGTCCGCTTAGTTCCGGGATGCTCGCCGCTCAAGGGATCAATCCCAAGTTGATGAAACCTCTGCAGGATACATATGCCGACTGGCAGAACCATATCGAGCATGACGGCCTCGACCAGGTCGATGCGACGATCCTGCGTCTTGCTGTTGATGGGTTATGGCTGTCTGAGATTTTCGGGCTCGGGAATTTGCCGCCGACGCTCAGAAAACAGGTGCTTGAACGATTGAACGAACAAACATATAAACCGAAATAAAAATCACCAGCTCTTCTGAAAGAGCTGGTGATTTTTTTCTGTAGAAAGCTTATGCGTAGGCCTTTTCCGTACGTTCCTGGAATACTTTTCTTGCCTGGGTAAGAGCATTGATGACGGATGGAAAACCGACGTAAGGAATCAGCTGCATCATCGATTCTATGATTTCTTTTTCCGAGAGCCCGGCATTTAGAGCGGTATTGATGTGAAGCTCGAGCTGCGGCAGGCTGCCGGACCCTTGGGTGACAAGGCTTGAAAGCACGGTCAGGGCACGGGATTGTTTACTCAAATGATCGCGGTTGTAAATATCGCCGTAGGCAAATTCGATGATGTATGTTCCGAGATCCGGGGCGATATCCTCCAACGCTTTCATCAGTTCAAAATGGTTGGTGCCTTTTTCTTCATCTGTATAGGATTTTAAGGTTTCCAATCCTTTTTCATAGCGAGTAGTCATGATGTGTCTTCCTTTCTTAAGATGCTTTCTTGTTTTCTTTTTCTTCTTTGGCGCGGTCTTCGTTGACCATTTTAATGAACGACCACCCGAGAATCGGTAGGATGATCAGAAGTGGGAAACCACCGACGATACTGATTGTCTGAAGGGTTGTTAGTCCACCCATGTTCATGAAGATCATCGGTAGAATCGATAAAGCCAAAGCCCAGAACAGACGGTTCCATTTCAGTGGTTCCCCTTCGACGTGTTTTTGTACAACGGATGCAATGACATACGAGCCGGAGTCATAAGTCGTCGATAAGAAAATGGTGGCGAGCAGAATGAACACGATAATCGCGAGTGTTGCGAGCGGCAGTTCTGTCAGCGTGCCGATGATGGCCGCTGGTGCTCCTTGCTGGTTCAAGGTTTCAATAACTGGGTACTGCCCGCTCAATTCGAGATACATGGAGTAGTTTCCTAAGATTCCGAAGAAAAGGATCGTCCCTAAACTTCCGAACAAGATCGTTCCGAAAACGACTTGGCGGATCGTCCGGCCTTTGGAAATCCGGGCGATGAACAAGCCGACAAACGGAGCATAGACAATCCACCATGCCCAGTAGAAGACGGTCCAGCCTTCAGGAAATCCTGTCCGGGTGAAGGAGGCAAGGTCGTTGAATGGTTCTGACCATAAGCTCATCAGGAAGAAGTTGTCCATCATCCGGCCGAGTGCAGAAGTCGTCGATTCTGTAATGAATGTCGTCGGTCCGACAGTGAAGATGAAAATCAACAGGATGAACGCGAGCCACAAGTTGATATCACTGAGGACGCGGATCCCTTTTTGTAAACCCGAATAGGCACTCAGGCCGAAGATCAATGTACAGAACAGCAGAATGATCGACTTCGTTGTCATCGTATCGGGAATACCAACCAAATGGTTTAGACCAGCTGAAATAATTGGTGCGGAAAGCGCAAGGCCTGTTCCGCCTCCACCTAACAGACCGAACATGAACAGAATGTCGACAAGGCGTCCGACCCAGCCATCGGTGTATTTTCCGAGCACAGGGCGACAGGCTTCACTGATTTTGAACACATCGGTTTTCTTCACGAAAAACATGTAGCCGATCGGTAAAGCGGGGATGGCGAACATCGCCCACGCGATCGGTCCCCAGTGGAAGAATCCGTACGTCGATGCCCACTGGATCGCTTCATTGGAACCCGCTTCTACGCCGAAGGGAGGTCCTTGATAATAGTAGGCCCATTCAATGACGCCCCAATAGAGAATCCCTGTTCCGATTCCACTTGTGAACAGCATCGCTGCCCAGGAGCTCGTTTTGAATTCCGCCTTCGTTTCGGCGTCTCCGAGCTTGATATCTCCATAGCGGCTTACTCCGACAAACAGTAAGAAGAGCAGCATGATTAATCCGACAGATAAAAATAAGAATCCTAATCGTTGTGTGACGACTTCATTCGCCGCCAGCACAATCTCTTTTCCTTGTTCAGGGAAAATGATCAGAGGCAATGATACGAATAGTAATAAGGCGAGTGCGCCTCCGAACGTTTTCCAATCCATGAGTTGTTTCTTCATGGCTATTCCTCCTTTATTCAAATGCGGTTGTTTCGTCTGTGACTTTTTAAACTGTACAATCTGGACGGTTTTGTTTCAAAACCTGGACAAGGGTGCAAATGGGAGAATATAAAGCCATATTCAAGGAATGATAGGGTAGGAAGTTATATTTCACTGATTTTCGTATGTTTTGTCCTTTAATGACTGTTCATCTATTGTGAAAAGTAGAAATTGCTTCAATGATTGATTCGTTGATGTCCCTCCTATAGGGGAAGAAAAAAGGTTTTAAAGAAAAATCCATAAAAAGCATTTGAAACTAAACAGTCCAGATGGTATAGTTTGTGCAGGTTGATTAAACAAACAAATTCAAAGGAGGACCTTTGGAATGAAAAATAAAGTATTGCTGACATCTGCCGTGACAGGAGCGGGAGATACAATGAAGAAAAATCCACATGTCCCTGTAACACCAAAAGAGATTGCAGAATCCGCGATTGAATCGGCTAAAGCAGGAGCGACGGTTGCTCACGTCCATGCCCGTGATCCGAAAACAGGTGGCATCAGCCATAATTTGGATCATTACCGTGAAATCGTCGATCGCATCCGTGAATCAGAAACGGATGTCATCATTAACATCACATCCGGAGGCGGCGGTGATTTTATTCCGAGTTTGAATACACCGGCCGCTGGTGGCGATGGTACCGATATCCAAACGCCAGCAGAACGCCATGAACCGGTGGGAGAACTTTTACCAGAAATGTGCACCCTTGACTGTGGAAGCACGAACTTCGGCAACATGATCTATATGAGCCCGACGGACTGGCTTCGTGATCAGGCGAAAATGATTCAGGAAAGCGGTGTGAAGCCGGAGCTTGAATGCTTCGATACCGGACACATCCGTTTTGCCAATCAATTGGTGGAAGAAGGATTGATCGATGGCGATCCGATGTATCAATTCTGTCTGGGTATTCCGTGGGGAGCAGCAGCCGATGCGGAAACGATGCTTTACATGAAGAATCGTATTCCAGAGAATGCGCACTGGTCCGCGTTCGGCATCGGTCGTATGCAAATGCCGATGGCGTCTCAAGCAGCGATGCTTGGCGGAAATGTTCGTGTGGGTCTTGAAGATAACATTTACCTTTCAAAAGGTGTGG
The DNA here is from genome assembly GCF_035818575.1 of Halobacillus sp. HZG1. NCBI lineage: Bacteria > Bacillati > Bacillota > Bacilli > Caryophanales > Bacillaceae > Halobacillus > Halobacillus sp. HZG1. The sequence continues at coordinate 47,574 of NZ_JAYLVQ010000042.1, read as the reverse complement.
TGGCCAGAAACGAACAGCTTGTCGACAAAGCGGTGACGATGCTGCGTGGCCTTGATCTTGAGCCAATGACGCCGCAGGAAGCACGTGACTATTACAATCTTAGAAATCCACGCGGAGGGAAGTAATCATGACTGTACAAAAAATAGCCGTCGTCGGCACAGGAGTTATCGGAAACGGCTGGATCGCCCGCATGCTTGCGCAGGGGTATGACGTGGTCGCGACAGATCCAGCAGAAGGAGCGGAAGAGCGCATGCGCCGTGCGGTCGAGCAGTCTTGGCCGTATGTGGAAGCACTGGGACTTGCAGAAGGTGCATCCAAAGAACGTTTGACGTTTGAAAAGGATTTGGCAGATGCCGTGAAGGATGCGGACTTTATCCAGGAAAACGTACCGGAAGTGGAAGAGTTGAAGCAGACGGTCCTGAAGAACATCGATCAGCATGCGAAACCTGATGCCCTGATCGGATCCAGTACGTCAGGTATCATGCCATCTGAACTGCAGGCGTACTTGCAGCATCCGGAACGCGTTGTCGTTGCCCACCCGTTCCACCCGGTGTATATTCTGCCGCTTGTGGAAGTCGTGGCAGGAAAACAGACGGCGACGGAGAACGTAGACAAAGCGAAGGCTTTTTATGAGAGCTTGAATATGAGTGTCCTGCTTGTCCGTCACGAGATTGAAGGGCATATCGCTGATCGTCTCATCGAAGCGATTTGGAGAGAGTCCCTGCATATCGTCAATGAAGGCATCGCCACGACAGAAGAAGTGGACAAAGCCTTCACACACGGGGCTGGTATGCGTTATGCGCAGTATGGTCCGTTTCTCACGTTCCATCTGGCGGGTGGAGAAGGCGGCATGCGTCACATGCTGAAACAGTTCGGACCGGCATTGAAAAAGCCGTGGACGAAGCTTGAGGCGCCGGAACTGACCGATGAGCTTTATGAGAAAGTCGTGACCGGTTGTGAAGAGCAGTCGAACGGCATGAGCATGTCTGAACTCGATCAGAACCGAAATGAATTCCTGATCCGTTTGTATGATCTTGTTCAGGAATACTGGCCGAAAGAAACAGAAAAAACAAAAGCGTAAAGGAGGGGTTTTTGTGTCATCCTTTTCTTACAAACAGACTGTTCCGAGTGAGTGGGTCGATTATAACGGGCATATGAACGATGCGGAGTATAATCGTGCGTTCAGTCTTGCTACCGATGCGTTTATTGATTGGATCGGGCTTGATGAAAAAGGCCGTGAGCAGTACCAGTACACGATTTTCACGCTGGAGACGCATACGTGTTACTTGAAAGAGATGCACGAAGGGGGAGCCTTTGATGTATCTGCTCGTGTCTTTGACTATGACGCAAAGCGCATCCATCTGTTTTTGGAGATGCATAATGCTGATGGGGAAGTCGTCGCAACGCTTGAGGAGATGCTGATGGGCATCGACCAGAACGAAGGCCGACCGGCACCATTTCCGGAAGAAGTGGCTAACAATGTGAAAGCGGAGTATGATAAAGTGTCCGACCAAGAACAACCCAAACAAGTCGGCCGCACGATCGGCATTCGCAGGAAGTGAATATGGGATTATCTGTAAGACCTGGTCACCCATTTTATGGGTGACCAGGTCTTACTTTTATTGGTAATATTACTGAAGTGGCTCACCCCTTCTGATATAATTGGTAATGATTTCTTTATGTGAGGTAGGTTGTTTATGATACGAAGTTTGTCTACTAGTATTTTGTTAGTCTTAGGTTTCTTGATTGCAGGAGTCGCTATCTTATATCAATGGTTGATCACTTCGGATATTCCTTTGTCCTATACAGCGGCAGAAGCTTTGACCACCCATGTGATGTTTGCCTTATCGACGGTCTTGTTCCTTGTCGCTTCTGTGATGTTTAACGAGAGAAAAGGTAATTTTCTGTTAGGCGTCATCTTCTCCGCAATCTTTATAGCCAACATCGCTATTTTTAAGCATCATTTAGGAGCTGAATATTACAACCACTCTTTTGCTCAATTGCAAGGAGCCGGCGTGTTGTACTCTGGAATAGTCATGGTATTTAATTTATATTTGGCTGCTACAAAAATTAGTGTAAAGGTGGAACCTTCAAATCGTGTGAATAGTTATGGATAGAAAATAGCGATCCACTGTCCTGGATTTCGGATGGGTCACATAAATAGGAAGAAAAAGTAAGACCTGGTCACCCAATAATTGGGTGACCAGGTCTTACTTTTTTTTCCTTTCATTCATCCGCTTGAGATTTATCATTCATGGTATAATGTAGGGAATATTTAGAATTATATGACGTTAGCAGGGTGTGTGGAGAAGATGGAAAGCTGTACATATATGGTTCGAGATCTGTCGTATGCAGTAAGAGTTGCACGAGAAGAAGATTCGAAGGAACTTTCTAGAGTTAGATTTCAGATTGACGGTGAAACGGAATACCTTGACCGGGAACAGGGAGAGGATTATTTAAGTGAAGTCGATTTAAAAGAGCTCATCAATAAGGATAGAGCAGGGGCGAACCGTTTGTTCCTGGTCGCAGAATCGGAAGGGGCCATCATTGGTTTCAGCCGATGTGCGGGCAGTGATTTGAAGAGGCTCTCCCATCAAGTAGATTTTGGTGTAGGAGTGCTAAAAGATTACTGGGGACATCGTGTCGGAAAAGAACTCTTGCAGCATTCGATTCGCTGGGCTGAAAGAAATGGAATCTTGAAAATAAACTTACGAGTGCTTGAAACAAACGAGAAAGCGATGGATATGTACAAGCGATTTGGTTTTGAAGTGGAAGGGGAGCTGAAAAAAGATAAGCGGCTTTCCGATGGCCGCTATTATTCTACACTATTGATGGCACGTTTTATAAAAAAGGAGGAGAACTATGGCCGGTAAAGTATTTTCGGGACGTTATACAGCGGAAGCTGATGATGAAGTGATCGTCTTTTTAATTGGGATGAGGGTGAACAAGTGGCTGGCCATCCATAAATGGCTCCCCGTTTTCCTTGCGATGCCCGCAATGGTTCAGGAGCTCTACACTCAAAAGGATCGTGGATTCTTCTCGTTGGAAAATTTCTTCAACTTTCGTACGACGTTAATGATTCAGTACTGGCGCTCGGGAGAAGAACTTTATGCTTATGCCAGAGCACCGAAACATTTGAAGGCGTGGAAAAACTTCAACCGAAAAGTGAAGAACAATCCGGCTGTCGGGATCTACCACGAAACGTATAAAGTGAAGGATGGGGACCATGAAGTCATTTACGGGAACATGCCTTTGTTCGGGCTTGCCAAAGCTTATCAGCATGTCCCTGTCCTACCCAATACAGTTTCAGCGAAACAAAGATTAGGCAAAAAACAGGAAGAGCGGGATGTGGCTTCCCTTAAATAAAGCGAAGAGTTTCCATCCTGGTCCTTGGTCAGGAAGACTATTAATGGAAGAAACTCGTCTAAAAGTGATTCGAAGAATGGAGAAAAGATGAAAGTGAAAATAAGCAAAAAACATAGCCACGACAGCAAAAACAAACTCAACCACCAATTGTACGAATATAATTTAAGGCACTTTCCTGAAGATTTAAGAGGGCGGTACGAAGAAATCCAGCTCTATGTAGAGGATGATGAGGGGGCGGTTCGGGGAGGTCTTCTCGCTGAAATCTGCTGGAACTGGCTCGAGATCCATACCCTCATGGTGGATGAAGAGCTTCGTGGGTCAGGGTATGGTTCAAAATTATTAATGGAAGCAGAACGAACGGCCTCTGAAAAAGCGTGCGATTTTATCAAAGTGGACACCCTTAGTTTTCAAGCCCTGGATTTTTACAAAAAGCATGGATATCGCGAGTTTGGGGTATTGGAACACGTGGGAAGAGATTTTAAGCATTACTATTTAATGAAGAACCTCTAGGTCATGATAAGGCGGTTCCTTCAGAACGGAGAGTTTCACCATGCAAAACATCACTCACACCTTTCGCATTGTCGGCATCAAGGGTCACGGTGCTTTTGAAAATTTTGCAACCGAAGTTCCTGAATTTGCGAGGCAGCTGCTGCATCGGACAAGGGAAATCGAACATCATACCAATATCGAAATCGCTCTCTTTGAGCCGAAATGGGGGGACAGTCATCTTGAAGGTCATTATTATGTAGGCATCCTGGTAAGAGATAAGCCAAGCCATGTTCCCAAAGGGATGGAGTATTTAGAGGTTTCCGGCACCTATGTCTCGGCAAAAGGGTCCATCGATCACGTAGATCTCCTCTATGAGGAAGTGGGCCAGTGCAGAGCTGAACAAAATCTCACGCGTGATTGGCTTTCCTATATTGTAGAAACTTATCACCCCATGGAAAACGGGGAAGAGGTCGAGGTTTTTCTGCCAGTGATCGGTTCTTGAATAGATCCTGTGAGCCAATCACTTGATGAAAACATTGCATAACCTTATGATGAATGTCGCATATTAGTTGAGAAAAGCGAATCGGAAAGAGGTGTCTTGAGATGAAAGCAGTACAAGTGACTGGATACGGTGATGTCGATCAGTTAGAGCTGGTGGATATCCCGACTCCGGAACCGAAAGAAAACGAAGTGCTCGTGCAGGTGAAAGCCTGTGCCATCAATAATACAGAAATCTGGATGAGGGAAGGGGCTTACGGGCAAGGCGGCAAGTCAGGCTGGCGTCCGGAAGGCGTTCAATTCCCGCGTACCCCGGGGTCTGATATTACCGGAAAAGTGGTCCAGGTCGGTGACCAGGTCGATGAGACAATGATGGGCAAAGACGTCGTTCTGTTTCCTTTCACATCGAGCGGTCCGGTTGGACAAGAACACATCTCGGAAGACATGTCCTTCATCGGTTCAGAATATGATGGGGGTTATGCCGAGTATGTGGTGTGGCCGGCAGAGCTCTGCTTTGATATGCCTCTTGAAGACTATACGGATAGCTGTGTGTTCTCTGTCAGTGGAATGACTGCATGGCATATGGTTGAACAAGTGCAGCCGAAACCGGGCGAAACGGTGATGGTCACAGGAGCCAACGGCGGGGTAGGCTCGCTTAACATTCAAATCGCATCCAAAGTCTTCGGAGCGGATGTCATCGCCCTCGTCGGAGATTTGAGTATGGAAGAGAGAATGAAGGAACTTGGAGCGACCCATGTCCTGTCTTATAAATCCGAGAACCTGGCGGATGAAATTTTAGAGGCCAACGGTGGTCCGATTGATACGGTGCTTGACGTCGTCGGAGATGCCTTGTTCTCTACGGCCCTGACTGTACTTAAAAAAGGCGGGAAATTCTGTACTTCCGGTTCTTCCGGTGGTCAAAAAACAGAACTCGATTTCCGCACCCTTTATTTGAAACACATCACGATGTATGGCTCTGTTTTAGGTACACGTGAAGAATTCCAGCGGATGTTAAAAGCGATCGCTGAACAGAAAATCCAGCCTGTGATCGATCGTACCTTCCCTTTAGAAGAAGCGAAGGAAGCGCAGCAGTATTTCAAGGAATCGGGTAAAAAAGGAAAAATCGTCCTTCTTCCATAAAAGGTGTTTCATCAATTCTGAGAACCTGTTTCACTTTTATAGTGAAACAGGTTCTTTATTTTTTCATGAAAGTTGAATTTATTATCATTCACGAATGTATGGAAAAGGTTTTGTTTCACCTGCTGGAAGGGAACGGAGATGGGAGAGCGCACCATCCCCGGTTGTTCTTGTTTATTCGACGTTAAAAAATTCCAACCCCTTCCTGAACACACATCCTTATTTTTATTAAATTGTTAGTAATTTCCTTGAAAGCGTCTATCATGTGGCGGATTTATTAAAAGTTCGTGAACGATGTATGACAAAGTTGTGAACTTGTACTTCAAATTCCGCAAAATCTGATATAATCAGTCAAGCCCTGATACGTATAACAGCTCCTAGTTTCCGAGTTTTATACTTATAATTTAACAGATTGATAGGAGGGTTAAGATTCATGAAAGCTAAACATCTCCGCAATAGATGGTTAGGTTTGCTGCCGCTCGGCTTGATTCTTTTCTTAAGCGGGTGCGGGCAGTTGGAAATGACTGTGCTCGATCCCAAAGGGCCGGTCGCTCAAAGTCAATATGACCTGATTGTATACTCCCTTTGGTTCATGCTTGGAATCATTGTTGTTGTGTTTGCTCTATTTGCCTACATGCTCATCAAGTACCGAGAGAACCGACCGGGACGTAAAGAAAGTGACTATGACCCGAATCTCCATGGAAATACGACGATCGAGGTCATCTGGACGATTATTCCTATTATTATTGTTGTCCTATTATCCATACCGACGGTTACGACGCTGTTCGATTTGGAAAAGCCTCCCGAGCCCGAAGCTGGTGAAGAGGTGAAAGAGCCGCTCGTTGTTTATGCGACAACCGCGGATTGGAAATGGTTCTTCAGTTATCCGGAGCAGGATATTGAAACCGTGAACTACTTACACATCCCGACCGATCGTCCAATCGAATTCAGACTGTCATCCGCAGATTCGATGTCAGCACTATGGATTCCGGCACTCGGCGGTCAAAAGTACAACATGGCCGGTATGATGACGACATTGTATCTAGAGGCCGATGAAGAAGGGGTCTACGATGGACGTAACTCCAACTTCAATGGGGAAGGTTTTGCTGCTCAAACGTTCAAGGTTTATGCCGAGAGCGAAGAAGAATTCAATACATGGGCAGAGGAAATCAAAAACGAAGCACCAGAGCTGACAGCAGAACGTTATGATGAGCTGCTGGCACCTGGCATGACCGACGTACAATCCTATTCCAACACACATCTGGATTATGTGAAGCACCATACGAGAGAGGATATGGGGTACGTCGTCGATAAGTACCGTGAACAATTCAAAGAGAAGCTTCATTTATATGAAATTGAAAAACAAGAGAGCTTCCAATAGAACGTAAAGAAAGCAGGTGAAGACATGCACATTACAGATATTCTAGTCACCGGTGAACCGATCATCTATGGTGCCATGGTATCGATGGCTCTAGTAGGGATCGCCCTCCTTTTCATTCTGACGTATTTCAAAAAATGGAAATGGCTATGGAGCGAATGGTTGACGACCGTTGACCACAAGAAAATCGGTGTCATGTATATTTTAAGTGCCCTTCTCATGTTATTCCGTGGTGGCGTAGACGCCATGATGATGAGGGTGCAGCTGGCATTTCCTGATTTGGGTTTCTTGAACTCCCAGCACTATAACGAAATTTTCACAACGCACGGAACGATCATGATCATTTTCATGGCGATGCCGTTCTTGATCGGACTCATGAACATTATCGTTCCACTTCAGATCGGAGCGCGTGACTTCGCGTTTCCATATTTGAACGCCTTAAGTTTCTGGTCCTTCTTCTTCGGAATGGCGCTCTTCAACATCTCCTTCGTCATCGGAGGTTCTCCGGATGCCGGGTGGACAAGTTACACGCCGCTTTCCGGTGCAGCGATGAGCCCTGGACCTGGACAAAACTTCTACCTCATGGGACTGCAGCTATCAGGAATTGGTACCCTTGCTACAGGGATCAACCTGATGGTCACGATTTTGAAAATGCGTGCTCCTGGCATGAAGCTTTTCCATATGCCGATCTTCACATGGTCGACATTGGTGACCTGTTTCATCATCGTGTTCGCGTTCCCGATTTTGACAGTAGCTCTTGCACTACTTACGATTGACCGTGTATTCGGTGCACAATTCTTTACTTTGACAGGGGAAGGCCTGCCGATGATGTGGGCGAACCTGTTCTGGATGTGGGGACACCCGGAAGTGTACATCGTTATTCTTCCTGCCTTCGGTATTTTCTCCGAAGTCATCGCCACATTCGCGAAAAAACGTCTGTTCGGCTACAATGTGATGGTTTGGTCAATGATCGTCATCGCATTGCTTAGTTTCTTAGTATGGGTCCACCACTTCTTCACGATGGGTGCCGGCGCCTTCGTCAACTCCGTCTTCTCCATATCGACGATGTTGATCGCCGTACCGACCGGAGTGAAGATCTTCAACTGGCTTGCGACCTTATATAAATCGAAAATCGAGTTCACCGTACCGATGCTTTGGTCCCTGGCCTTCATTCCAAGTTTCATCCTTGGTGGTGTCACAGGTGTCATGCTCGGTATGGCGGCAGCGGACTATCAGTTCCACAACTCGTACTTCCTGATCGCGCACTTCCACTATGTGCTGATCGCAGGTACTGTCTTCGCCTGCTTCGCAGGTCTTGTGTTCTGGTATCCGAAAATGTTCGGTCACAAGATGAACGAGCGTTTGGGTAAATGGGCATTCTGGTTGTTCTTCTTTGGCTTCCATGTCTGCTTCTTCCCGCAGTACTTCCTGGGACTTGACGGCATGCCGCGTCGTTTGTTCATCACGAACGTCGCCGAGTGGCTTCCATTGAACGTCATCTCAACTGTCGGTGCCTTTGGAATGGGACTTGGTTTCATCGTGTTCGTTTACAACGTCTATTACAGCTACCGTTACAGTGAGCGCGAAACAACTGGCGACTCCTGGAATGGAAACGGTCGTACGCTTGAATGGGCGACAACGACACCAGTACCTTATTACAACTTTGCAACGGTTCCATATGTGGACGAAATCGATCCATATATCCGTATGAAAGAAGAAGGCAAGACGACGTTTGAGGAAGACAAAGTGAAGCCGATCCACATGCCAAGTTACACAGCACAACCGTTCATCATGATGGCACTGCTTGGACTTGCCAGCTTCGGTCTCGTCTTCGAATGGATGTATGTCGCGGTCTTCGGATTGATCGGTGCCGTATTCATGATGATCCGCCGTTCCTTCGATTACGACGACGGTTATTATGTACCGGTTGAAGAAATCAAACGCACAGAGAAAAAAGCGAGGGGGTTATGATATGGCTGCGGAAGAACTGAAAACAGGTCCTTTAGAATATCGCACCCAAGAAGGTCAAATGGGCATCATGGGCTTCTGGATTTTCCTTGGAGCCGAAGTCGTCCTCTTCGCTACTCTTTTCGCAACGTATGCGGTGCTGTTCGGTCGTACGGCCGATGCCCCGCTGCCAAGTGAATTGTTCGAACCGGGCATCGTTCTTGTCATGACCTTCCTGCTATTGACGAGTAGTTTCACATGTGGACTTGCGATTCATGAAATGAGAAGGGGATCGGTCAAGGGACTGATCCTCTGGATGGTCATTACGTTAGCTCTTGGTCTTGGATTCCTTGGCTTTGAGATTTACGAATTCGTTCACTATACGCATGAAGGAGCAACGATCCAGTCCAGTGCTTTCTGGTCAGCATTCTTTATCCTTGCTGGAACACACGGGCTGCACGTTACCCTTGGTATCGGCTGGGCGATTCTGCTCTTGATCCAAATCAAGCAGCGTGGACTGACGAACGTCACAAGCCGTAAATTCTTTATCATCAGCTTATACTGGCACTTCCTTGATGTCATTTGGATCTTCATCTTCACGAGTGTCTATCTGATTGGGATGGTGATTTAATATGGCCGATTCTAAAAAACGCGTACCGATGAATCACGTTATTGGATTCATCTTGTCACTCGTCATGACGCTGGTCGCCGCCTGGGCAGCGATTCAATCTGATCTGCCTGTCACATGGGTCATCATCGGCATTATGATTCTGGCTCTTTTGCAGGCGGGCGTTCAATTGTTCATGTTCATGCACGTCACAGAAGCATCAAGCGGAAATGGACATGTGCCATGGAACATGATGTTCCACGGCTTCGCACTCGCTGGTATCCTTGTCGCAGGCTCCCTGTTCGTTATGTCCTTCGGGCATGACCATGGAGACCACGGAGATATGGGCGAGAACCAACAGCACGAAGAACAGCATTCAGAAGACCATAGCGGTCATTAAAACAAACGGGGGTTATTAGGATGGAACAAAAACAAAACATGCCGATGGAGGCCGGATGGCCGTGGAAAGATTTAGTTGGATTCGTTCTTTGCATACTGCTGACGGCTTTTTCATTGGGTGGAGCGCTTTATTCCTCCTATGACCCTAAATTCGTTTTATATATTCTGACAGGCTTCAGTTTCGTACAGGCGATGATCCAACTGTACAAGCTGCAACCGAGAGATTAAAAAAAAGAAACGCTTCTTTCCTGGAATCAGGAAAGGAGCGTTTCTTTTTCTTTGGATAAACTTTCTTTGTAACCAGGGCCGGATTTCACCGTAGACACGATGAACATCACCCAGGCGACGTGCGCGCCGATTAAACCGAGGTAGAACATCGACCATGTGATGGAGAATACTCCTGGATCTGAATACATCGTCACCTGGAAGAAATACAGCCACATGCCGATGAGCAGAATCGATTGCGCGACGGCGAAAGCCATCTTTTTCGCTTGTAAGAATAGAAATGGAGCCACTGTCGCCAAAATCAAGAACATTACGATCGCACCCATGAAAATCATCTCCTTATTGATGTTTCCTTAATGTAAACGTTTTCTTTGATATTATTGTAACAAAAAATTCGCACTTTGGACACAAAATGTTCATAAATTGGGCCGACAATTTTAGAATTACCGTTTTGGGGCCTGTTTAAACAGGTTTTTTGGAGGTTTCGGATGGGTCGTTCTGTGTGAAAGTGACCGAGCAGGCAGTTAAAGTGACTTAACGTCGCGGGAAAGTGACCTAACGCTAATGTAAAGTGACTTAACGCAGCTTGATAGTGACCTAAAGCCCATCCAAAGTGTCTGAACTCTAAATTTTATGAAAATGTTCATTTTTTTAGACACCAAACTGTCACTTCTATCGATTATAGTTTGAGACTGTAAAATAGGAGTGGAAGAAATATGGATTGGAACAGCTTAAAGGACCATCAGCGCTTCAAAGATAAAAAAGAGCTCGACCTGCATGTGCGCAGTTTTTTATATAAAAGAAAAGCAGCTTTGTCAGAGGGGACAATCAAGGTACTGACGTTCATCTGGCGTCATGCCGTCAAGTTTCCCGGTGTTGCTTTTCCGAAAAGAGCCACGATTGTAAAAGGGACGGGTTTGAGCGAGAGTACCGTGGTTCGTTCTTTAAGATGCCTCGTGACCGAGAAACTGATTGAAAAAGTCGTAACGAAAAAAACGAACGGACGGCAGGGTGGCAACTTGCTTGTGTTCCTCCCGCAGCCGGATCTTTTTTTACCCACGGATGACACCCCTCATGACACCCTTCCTGACACCCCACAAAAAACGGAAACCCCTCGACTGGACAACCCTCAAGCAGCCAAATCCACACCTGAAACAGAGAAAAAACAGAGAAAATCTTCTATTAGTAAAGTTGTACCGTTTGATGCTTCGTTTCTGCCTTCTTTCATTCCAGCCTCTTTTATTGATACCTCTCTGCCATTTGTAGGTGTGGAGCAGGTGTTACCAGCTTGGCGGACGGTTCAGAGTGCGTATAAACAATGGAAGCTGCAGCACCCGGTCGAGCACTATATGGATAAGATCAATGAGACGTTCAGGCAGGCGGTTTTTGCTTATAAAAAAGGGATGGTACGTACAGAATTGCTGCGCTATTTTTATGGAGGACTAATGGAAGTGTTTAAACAGCTGGTGAGGAAGGAAGGTTTTGAAGAGAGAAGAGGATTGATTTTTTATGACTGGTTGGAAGAAATGGATACGTCTTATAAAGGATAGTTTAAGGGTGAGAGTAACGACCTCATCCACTAACATAGCTACTTAACGATCGGCCAATTTGTAATTGAGAAAAGTTTTCATTGACAGAAATTTGTGTCTAGGGTAGGATAATGATTGTGATGATAATGAGAATCTTTATCATTCGTTGAAATTTTATAAAAGGGTATAAAGATGAAGCGATTGATCAAGGATTCTACATAATAGAAACGTGTGAAAGGATGTCGATTATGAAGAAGTTTTGGTTGTTTGCCCTCATGCTTGGGCTAGTCCTTCTTGCTGCCTGCGGAGGCGGTTCTGAGGAAGGATCAGATAGCGAAGGAACAGAAGATCAGGAAGAAGAAACAACAGAAGAGGAAACGCGTTCGGTTACGATTGAAGACGCGAACGGAGAGCAGACGATTGAAGGAACACCTAAGAAAGTCGTTGTTCTAGAGTGGACCTATGCGGAAAACCTTCAGGCGCTTGGTATGGAGCCTGTCGGCGTTGCCGGTCTTGACCAATATGGCGACTGGGTCAACGTTGGAATTCCATTCAGCGAAGATGTGGAAGATGTAGGGACGCGTCAGGAGCCGAACTTGGAAGCAATCTCCCGTTTGAATCCTGATTTGATCATTGGTGTTGATTTCCGCCACAATGCGATCAAAGAGGATTTGGAAAGCATCGCACCAACAGTGATGTTCGCCCCATACTCTGAAGAAGCGGCTCAGGATCAGTTCAAGAATATGAAAGAAGAGTTCAATACGATGGCTAAAATCGTCGATAAAAAGGACAAAGCTAAACAAGTCCTTTCTGATATGGAGAAGACATTCAAAGAGCAGCAGGCCCGCCTTGAAGAAGCAGGGAAAGATGGCATGAACTATGTGATCACTCAAGCGTTCACGATGCAGGACACGCCGACGCTTCGTTTGTTCACAGACAACTCCATGGTCGCACAGATCATGAACAGCATGGGTATGAAGAACGATTATGAGTCTGAAAAGCTTGAAGTATACGGCTACACCGAAACAACTGTCGAAGCGCTGCAAAACTATCAGGACTCCAACTTCTTCTACATCGTTCAGGAAGAAGACAACATTTTCGAAAAACAGCTGTCAGGTAATCCGGTATGGGAAAACCTTGCGTTCGTAAAAGAAGATCGTACGTATCAAATGCCAGGGGATGCCTGGACATTCGGTGGACCACTATCCGCAGAAGTCTTAGCTGAACAAGTGGTGAACGCAGCACTTGAAGAAAAATAAAGTGAGTGGATGTTATGAATTCTACCCTTAAGAACACAATGATTGCGGTTCTCACCTTTGGAGGTGGGACCGCGTTGTTGTGTCTTTTAACATTTATACATATCAATCAAGGGAATGTGGAAATACCATTAAGGGTTGTGGTTGAATCAATCGTCAATCCTCAGGATACGCTCCAGCACCATACGGTTCGGACACTCAGGCTGCCGCGGGCCGTAATGGGGATCATTGCCGGTGGGGCGCTGGCCGTATCTGGTGTGATTCTACAGACCGTTACGAAAAACCCGTTGTCGTCTGCAAGTACGCTCGGGATCCATTCCGGCACGTATTTTGCGGTCGTTGTGACAACGATTTTCCTGCCTACCGCTATGGTCGGTAATGGAATCATGACCGCTTTTCTCGGCGGTATTCTGACGTTCCTGTTCGTTTACGTTCTATCCGGTGGTTCGGATGCAACCCCTGTCCGGATGGTGCTTGCCGGTATGATTGTGACGTTCTTATTCTCTGCGCTCACGTCCGTCCTGCAGATTTTTTATGAAAATGAAACGCAGGGGCTGTTTTTGTGGGGCTCAGGAACACTGATCCAAAACGACTGGGGCGGCGTCACGTTTTCACTTCCGGTGATCATCGTGGGAGTGATTGTGTCTCTGATCTATTCCAGCAAACTTGACACGCTTACCCTCGGGGACGATGTCGCGACGGCGCTCGGGCAGAATGTGCGCCGTGTTAAAGTCGTGACGATCATCGCCGCTGTGCTTTTGACGAGTGTGACCGTCAGTATTGTCGGGCCGATCGGCTTCGTCGGACTTGTCGCGCCGCACTTGATCAAACTGATCGGTTACCGTGCCCACCTGCCACTTATCTTAGGATCGTTTTTATGGGGAGGAAACGTACTGCTTTTAGCGGACGTTCTCGCTCGCGTCATCGATCCATCCTTCAATGAACTGCCGGTCGGAGCCATTACGGCACTTGTCGGTTCGCCATGGCTCATCTGGCTTGTCATGCGCATGAAACAGACAGGCAGTCAGGATAGCGGGGCGATTATGGCCGGGAAGAATTCCGCAACCCTTTCGATGAAAAAACTGCTGCCCCTTTTACTGGCGCTTATCACGATTACGCTGCTCGTCAGCCTTGCTTCAGGGAACTACGGCTTTGAGCCGTTGGTCACCTACAATGCGTTTTTCGGGGAAGCGAATACTTTCTTACAAAACTTGATCATAGACTTGAGACTGCCGCGTGCGCTTGTTGCGTTGTTCAGTGGAGCGGTTCTCGCAGTCAGTGGTCTCATTTTTCAGGGAGTATTACGAAATCCGCTGGCAGACCCTTCTGTGATCGGGATCACTTCCGGTGCAGGGGTTGGTGCGTTGATGACGATGTACTGGTTCAGTGTGTCAGCCGTTTGGATTCCGGTCGGTGCGATGGCCGGCGCGTTGGTCTTCTTCATCATTGTCATGGCTCTCGGGGCAAAAGCGGAGTTCCAACCGACGGTACTGGCGTTACTCGGAATCGGGATGTCTGCCTTCGGTTCTGCGCTCATTCAAATCATGGTGGTTCAGGCGGATATCAGCGTAGCCTCAGCGTTGACGTGGCTTTCTGGAACAACGTATGCCAAAGGGTGGAGTGAACTGCTCCAATACTTGATCTGGCCGGTATTGTTGTTCATTCCACTGCTTGCTTTTTATATTAAAACGCTCGATGTTCTGTCGCTCGGAGACGATACAGCGAAAGGGCTCGGACTTCGTGTCGTGAACGTCCGCTTCCAAATGGCGTTGATTGCTACACTCCTTGCTGCCTGTAGTGTTGCTGCCGTCGGTTCGATCGGTTTTGTCGGTCTGATCGCACCGCACCTTGCCAGGCTGCTTGTCGGAAGCGTCAATCAGAAGCTTCTGCCTGTCACGATGCTGATCGGCGGTGCGCTGCTGGTCGTTGCTGATTTGTTCAGCCGGACCCTGCTTGCGCCGAATGAAATTCCATCAGGGATTCTCGTTGCCCTGATTGGAGCCCCTTACTTTTTATGGTTGATGAAAAAGCGTGCGGCTTAACGGTCACACGCTTCTTTTTTTCCGCGTATGTATGCTATGATAATGAAAAAATGAACGCCAGGGGAGAGTTTTATTATGAAGATTCCATATATCAAATGCCACGGGTCGGGAAACGATTTCATCCTCATTGACGAGATTGAAAACGACTTTGGCTTTTCAGAAAAAGAGCGCGAGGAACTCTCGTTATTATTATGTGACCGTGAAAACGGGATCGGTTCAGACGGCATACTGTTTGTGATGCCGAGTGAAAAAGCAGAAGGCCGGATGCGGATGTTCAACTCCGACGGAACAGAAGCGGAAATGTGCGGCAACGGCCTTCGTTGTGTCGCGCGACATATGATTGAGAAACTCGGCAAAAAGGAAATCGCGATTGAAACAGAAAAAGCGGTCCTTCCCGTTTCACAAGTGGAGGAGATCTTCCCGGAGATCGATACGTTCTCTGTCATGATTGAGCCGGTCAGCTTTGAGGTTGAGTCCCTGCCGATGATTTTCGACGGAAAAGAAGCCGTTGATATGAAGATTCCAGAATTGTCAGAGGAACGTACGTTTACAGCTCTTAGTGTTCCGAACCCTCATATCGTAAGCATTATGGATTCCGTTGACCAGGAGGAGCTGCTGTCGGTTGGGAAAAAAGCGAACGCGTTGCCGGAAGTTTTTCCGAATGGCGTGAACGTGAGCTATGTTCAAGTTCTTGAGAGAAATAAAATCTTCGTCCGGACGTTCGAACGTGGGGTCGGATTGACGAACGCGTGCGGTACGGCCATGAGCGCTTCATCGTTAGTCTCGACAATTCTGGGACCGAATGATTTGGATACACCGATCGTAGTCATCAACAAAGGTGGCCTCGTCAACTGTGTCGTTGAGAAACAAGACGGACGTTTCTCAATCCAACTGCGCGGGAATGGAACCAATGTCTATCAAGCAGAGGTTGACGTCGACTTGGAAGCCCGTACCTTTGAAGTTTCAGAGAAGCAATTTTTTGAAGAAGAAAATGCGATTTATGAAAAACTAGAAGCGTTTGCCGCTTCAGAAATTGGAGGTTGATGCTATGTTAAAAACATTCCATGTGAAAACCGATCACCACGATCAAATGATCGATGTGACCAGTCAGATTCAGGATTGGATCCGTGAGGAAGGCGTCAAGGACGGCGTTGTCGTTGTACAATCGATGCACACGACGGCAGGTCTCACGGTAAATGAAAATGCCGATCCTGATGTGAAAACAGATATGCTGAACCGCTTCCGTGAAGTGTACCCATGGGATCATCCGGAGGATCGCCATGCGGAAGGGAACACGGCTGCCCATATGAAGACGAGTACGGTCGGACATGCTCAGACACTGCTTGTGGAAGATGGCAAGCTCGTACTCGGGACTTGGCAGGGGCTTTATTTCTGCGAGTTTGACGGACCGAGAAGCCGTAAGTTTGTTGGGAAGTTGTTATAAGAGAGAAGGGAAGGCCCGTGGTCGGTGCCTTCCCTTTTTAATGGATAGTCCAAAAAGCCTGTCTGTTTCCGTGGAGCTACATGGTATAATTTAAAGTGGATCACGTTTTAGGCCAATTGAATAGGGTGTCGGCTAACCCCATAGCAAAGGGGGTGATGCCTCTGAGTATGTATGAATCGTTGATGGTGATGATCGCGTTCAGTTCGTTCATCGTTTCCGTTCTCGGCTTAGTAGTCGCGATTTTACGCATAAAAAAATAGACTCCCTATTCTGACGTGAATGCGGGTGAGTCTATTTTAAGGCTGCGCCCTTTGGCTGAAGCGCTGATCCGGGAGGACCACAGTGCCAGCTGTGGTCCTTTTCTTATGTGTATCCTTTATCTGCTCTTATCATACCACATTTTTTGAAAAAGAAACAGCGTGGGTGGTTTGGACGGATATCAATTAAATTTCGGATATATCGGCTAAATTTATAATATATCGGTTAAATCGCTAATATATCAATGAAATGCAGGTGCATTTCGGCTGAATATTCTATATATCAACAAATGATAAAAACCCTCCAGCTTCCGGGCTGGAGGGTTTCCTTTTAACAGATCGAGTCTTTTGGATTTGGATTTTTCATGCCGAACATCGGACGCAGGAACAAAGCAAGGTAGGTCCCGGCGAGCGCCATGATCATCCATACCCAACCGTGCAGGCTGAAGGAAGCGATGCCGCCGAAGTACGCGCCGATGTTACATCCGAAAGCAAGGCGGGCGCCGTATCCCATGAGCACACCACCGATGATGGATGCCGCTCCAATGCCTGGTTTAATTTTTCCAGGTTTGAAGTTGCCTTGAAAGCTTGCCGCGATGAACGCGCCAAGGATGATGCCGAAGTTCATCACACTTGTAGAGTCGGCAAGGACGGTTTGATTGAGTGGTGCCGGATCATTGGACCAGTACGTCCAGCTCGCGACATCGACGCCGAACATCTGGATGAACTTCGATCCCCAAAGTGCGAAGGCGGAAGTGATGCCCCAAGGATTGCCGCGTACCGCAAGGGTGATCGCATTCAATACACCAAGAATCACGGCAGCAAGAAGCAGCGGCCACGCGCCACGCCAAAGTTTTTTCAAACCGGTCGTCGTCTTGAGCGGCGCCATTTTTGGCGGATTCTTTTTCCGAGCCACTTTAACCGTGATGCCATAGATGCCTAAGAAAATCGCCAGCTGCAGAATCCAGCCACCGAAATAACCGAAGCCGGTAGACTCCGCTAATGAAATAGCCGGAAGTGTAGGCGTTTCACGCCAGAATCCGATGTGGTAAGCACCAAGTACGGATCCTCCGATGAAACCGAGCAGCGTGAGGATCATGGAAGACTTACCTCCGCCGATAGTATAAAGTGTTCCGGATGCACAGCCGGAACCGAGCTGCATGCCGATTCCGAAGATAAAGGAACCGAAGACAACGCTGATGCCGACAGGGAACACATACCCTTGAGGCGCGTTACCTGTGAAACTGAATCCTGTTCCAAGGATGATGGCGAAAAGGGTTGTCGCAACAGCGAGCATGAGCATATGTGCTTGAAGCCCCTGCACATTTCCGACCGAAATCAGCCGTCTGAATGCAGAAGTGAAGCCGAACCGTGCATGCAGAAGCACGAGTCCGAAAGCAAGGCCGATCAAAAACAATACGCCTTGTGTGAGAGTGGTGACAGATACAATCGTTATAAATAAAAGCAGCGATACAATCGCTCCGATCCATACGAATGGCTTTTGTACCGGATCTAATGGAGCGATAACGGTGGAACGGTTGTTTTCATAAACCGTCTGCTGGGCTGTCTGTTGTTGCATGTTTTATTCTTCCTAAATCCGATTTGTTTACTTAGTATTAACTGAACTTTTGATATTGTAACGGAGACTCGTCTATTTGTAAATCATGTTGCATACAATGGTTGTACAAAGAGAACAAAGCTCAGTCTTTACGTAGAATTAACATGGTTCAACGTGGACAAGTGGTACAATAAATGTGTAGACAGGACGACCTAAAACACTTATTGGAGGGATGTCTTATACCTGTCGCTCGCTCATATGTCACTCGCTGGTTTTTCTTTGTTTGTGGGAAAGCAAATCGAAGAACTTCTTGGCGTACATCTGGCGCACCTCCCCCTACATAAAGACTGAGATCGAAAGCGACGCTGACGGCGTGGCTTTTTTGTTGTTTTTAAAGTCGTTGAGCTGCTATTGAAGGAGGAGGTGGACCTGCTAATAAATGCAGGGAAGTCGCTAATATATCCACTATAATTGTGAAAGCTGCTAATAAAACAAGCCGCAGAACTTCATCATCAAAAACACCGTAAAATGACGGAAACGCATAGACTCCTATACCTATGTCCGTTGAAAATGATGTATGAGTTTTAATTTTAAGATTAAACTAAAAAGCAGGTGGGTAAGTAATAGTAAATTACATATAGGAAAAGGAGTGGTTAACATGGCATCAAAAAAAGAATGGCACGTGATTTTCCTGCTGGATAGTAAGCGCGTGGTGACGCATGACCTGGAGTTGAGCGAAGATATGAATGAACGCGAAGCGGCTGAGTTCATCACGAAGCAGCTGGACAAAGGGACATGGTGGTTCTTAGAAGATGGCGTCGCGCTTCATACGAGCGGGGTTGAAAGTTTTTATTTAGACAAGTGTGCGAAGAAAACAAGGTTCAGCAGAGATTAAAAAAAGCGCGGCTTTCCTGGAAAAGGAAGCTGCGCTTTTTTTAGAGGTTCTTTTGTTTAAGGGTCAGGAATGCGGCGGCTATGACAAAGAGATCAATGATGACCATGCCCGTGCCCATCGCTATAGAGACATTGAATCCTTGGATGAGTTGATACACGAGTAATGCACTTAGAAAAGAAAGAATGATCCATCCTTTTTTCCTGCTGTTTGAATATGTAGAAATAAAAATCATGGCAGCGAGTGATACGCCAATAATTTGAGCGGTAAATATGCCGATGTACATGATGATGCTCATTCTGAATCATTCCCCTTTCAATAGGATCTGAACGGGAAAACTGTCTCGATGTGTATGTGTCGTTCTTATGAGGTACGTATTTCGATAAGAGCAAGTTTCAAAATGCTGCTGCAAAAATAAAAAAACTCTCCCTTAAAGGAAGAGTTTAATTCAGAATTTCCACTTCGACTTGACGGCGTCCGTAGTCGAAGGCGTCATTTTCCTGTGCCATAAACAGATCGATGCGGTGACCTTCAATGTCCCCACCAATGTCACCAGCGACAGCTACGCCATAGCCGGGTACGCGGACTTTAGATCCTAGAGGGATGACGTTTGGATCGACGGCGATCACTTTTTGATCCGGATTGGCACGAAGGTCGATTCCTGTGTAGGTGACTCCGCTGCATCCTTCACAAAAGGCCGTATAAGCCGTTGCTTCCACAGCAACGGTGCGTTTGACATCATCTTTCTTCGTGGATGCTGTGACGGCTTTCTTTTCTTTATCTGGAAAACGTTCGAGATCTTTGGTTTTTTTATCTAAAGAGAGCGATTTCGTTTCAATATTTTGAGCGGGCTTGTCCACTTCATCGGCAGCTACCGGAAGTGTAAGACCGAAGATGACCATAGGCAAAAGAAGAAGGGATAGTAGACGTTTGTTCATTATGCATGTCCCCTTTCAATATTTCACTTAGCCCATTGTAACAACTGCCGGATACCCTTACAAAGACAAAATACCTACAAATAGATTACATTCCTGTGACAAATGACACCTTTTTGAAAAAGAGCCGCTTTTATTCTGCGGCTCCAGTTATTTTCAGCGTGATGTCCCTTTACGTTTGCGTCCACAGCACGGTTTTGAGGGCTTTCTGCTCGGCTTGTTTTCATTAGGGCGATTTGACATGAGGACCCTCCTCTCGGGTTTCAGATACATCATTTTATGCGGACAAATAAGAACGGGCCGTGCGCTTATCCTGCATGAGGGAATTTTTTTGAAAAAAGGGACCTATGTCGTTTACTAATCCATCGGATGGCATGCTATAATAGATAAGGATTCTTTGAGATTCCAGAATTATGAAAGTGATAGAAAAGGAGGACGGGACCATGACTGAATGTCCTCATTGCCAGCATAAGATGGATGACGGTGCCCGTTTTTGTTCTCAATGTGGAAAGAACTTAATAGGAACACCTGAACAGAATAGCACGGCTAAACGATCGTGGTTGCCAATCATTACGCCTATCATCATGCTTGTCGTAATGGGGGTAGCCCTTTATTTTGTTTATGACTATCAAAAAGATGTGAATTCCGAAGTGGTTGCGATGAAAAAAGAAGCCGAGCAGGAAGCTCTCGCCGGGGAATACCGGGAAGCTGAGAAACTGCTCGTCGGAGCGATTGACCGCCGTCCGGAGATCGAGGCTCTCAAGCAGGAACTCGGCTCTGTTCAGGAAGCGTTGACCTGGGATAAGGAACTGGAGACAGTCGGTCAGTGGATTGAAGAAGGTTCTTTGAAAAAGGCGAATGAGAAGCTTACGGCCATTCAAGAGGCTTTGCGTCAGGAAGACAGCCGCCTGCTTGTCACCCTTGTGCCCAAAATGAATGAAATGGATTCCAGATTGACATTAAAGGAAGTCAATCAGGAGCTTTCAAAGTTGACGAACGTGGATGAACTGGCAGGGAAATTGAATACATTATCCGGCCTTAACCTGGAGGAAGCCTCCAAAGTCCGGGATAAAATTTTTGAAAAAATCGTGAACCAGTCGACGAAAAAAGCGGAAGCAGCAGCCGGTGAAAAACGCTATGCAGAAGCGATTGCCACCATCGATCAAGGGTTGCAATATGTGTCCAATGATGAAAAGCTGATTCAGTTGAAGGAACGAATCCAACAGGAGAAGTCAGCCTTCGAACAAGCGGAACAGCAGAGGCTGGAAAGTGCCATGCAGCAGGCCGCGCAGGATGAATTGCGCAACCAGACACAGGCACTGGAAGTTGCTGATCTCTCGATAACGAAAGATGAGTTCGGTGATTTTAAAGTGAAGGGATCACTGAAAAGTGTGGCCACTCAGATCATCAGCACGGTGACCGTCAAATATGACATCCTCGATAAAGATGGAAAGGTCGTCCGTTCAGAATCTGTAAAAGTGTTCCCGAACTATATGAACCCTGGTGATCAGGGGACTTTTGAAAAAGTACATTATGAATTAGAAGAAGGAGAATACTCCGTTGAAATGACAGAGATGGAGTGGCTCGTAGAATAGGGGGATGGAAGATGAAACGCTCTTGGATCATCAGCCTTCTCGCCACTCTTTTGATTCTTGGTGGCGGGATTGCGGGCGTTTTCTACGTGATGGATACCGTTCAAAAAGACGTCACGGTTTCGGCTGTTTTAAATGAACCACCCGCTGAGGATGACGAAGAGGGAGAAGTACCTAAGGAAACACAGGAGATCATTTTTGAATCGCAGAAGCTTGTCGTGCAGTTAGAGCTCGAAGATGGTTCGGTCGGTTCAGGATTTTTATACAATGATCAGGGAGATATCATAACGAATGCACACGTGGTTGCAAATACAGAGAAGGTTAACATCATTACATCGGATGGGAAAAAAATGCCCGGTGATGTGATCGGCGTCAGCCGTGACATTGATGTAGCTGTCGTTCGTGTACCAGGTTTGAAAGGAAAAGACCCACTGCCAATTAGAGAAGAGAATACAGCAGAACTTCTTGATGAAGTCCTGGCGCTGGGAAGTCCACTTGGGCTGCAAAACACCGTTACGCGCGGGGAAATCAGCGGCCTTGAGCGGACGCTGGATATCGAGCCTTTCCATTACAAAAACTTATATCAGATTTCAGCACCCATATCCCCGGGAAACAGCGGTGGCCCCCTTCTTGACAGGGAAACCGGTGAGGTCATCGGGATCAATACTGCCAAAATGAATGACGAAACGATCGGCTTCAGCATTCCGGTTGCCGATGTGCTTCCTATGGTGAAGCGCTGGAGTGAATCGCCGATGCGCTCGCTTCCGGAATTTCCTGAGCTTACGGGCGAGGTGTACTCTCCCGTGACAGGGACAGATGCTGAGCAGGCGAGTTATATGGTGCAGTATTTTTATGACAGCATCAATCAAGGGGATTTCGTCACCGCGTATTCTTTACTCAGTGCCAGCTGGCAGGAAGACATTTCTTTTGAAGACTTCCGTTCCGGCTACAACAACACCCTCAGTGTGAAAGTGGATAACCTTGTTGTCGATCCGAAGGGTGACCACATGGAGGTGACTGCTTTCCTCACAGCCGAAGAAACGGTGGATGGGGAAGTGCAGATGAAGAAGTACAAAGTCGTGTATCCGGTCAAAAAAGAGAACCAGTCCGTTAAAATTTGGAGCGGCTCCGGCGAAGAGCTGAGTGCCGAACAAAAAGAAGCTTCCTAAGTATAAAAACCCCTTTCCGTTTTGAAAAATGGAGAGGGGTTTTTTGGGTTTTTTGTGTGAAATGGTGCACAGAAAGTCTGGCACCTGGGGGGATTTTTGTGGTGCCAGGCACTCCGACAGCCAGTATGGTGCCAGGCACCGCGGCAGCCAGTAATAGTGCCAGGCACTCCGACAGCCAGTAATAGTGCCAGGCACCCGGCACCCTCACATGGCACCTCACAACCACCCCCACACATTCACAGTTCATTCATTTCCTTCGCAGCACGGATACCGGATTCGATGGCGCCTTCAATCCAGCCATGGTAGGAGGACGTTTGTTCACCAGCGAAGTGGATCCGGCCTTCCGGGAGCGGCATCACTTCTTCCAAATCACGGCTCTGCCCCGGGGTAAACAAGGTGAAGCATCCGGCGGAGAATGGGTTTTGGCTCCAATTGTAAACAACGCTCTGCATGTACTCTTCATACACGATGTTTCCGTAGATACGAGCGAGATTCTCAAGTACTTCTTTGGTTGCTTCTTCCTGACTGAGACTGTTGAAGAGAAGGGCGTTCTGTCCCCACGTGTAACTGGCTAGTAAAATGCCCGGTCCCGGCATGCCCTGGTGGTGGCTCGCTTGGTAAGCAAAACGAATCGGTAAGTCAGAAATGAGATTTCCGATCGGATACCTTTCCCAGAAACGGGTCTTGAATTCGATGCCGATCTTAACGGCAGGTACGTTAATGACCTCTCGAATCGCCTGCCACTTCTTCTGAGATAAGCAGCCGAAGGGGAGAACGTCGATGAACTGAAAAGCGCTGAAAGGAATGGTCGTCAGTAATAAGTCACCCTTCCAGCATGATGGTTTGGCAAAACGCTGGTCTTCTGTATGGACAGTGACATGGTCATGGTTGTGGATGATTTTCGTCACTTTTTGTTCAAAGTAGATATTATCAATCAATTCGGGTAGAAAAGCATGAGGAAGCCGGTCATTGCCACCCTGAATTTCAACGAATTCCGTTTGCCCATTGAATATGGGAAACGTAATGTCGATTAAAATATCAAGAAAGGAAAACTCAGGAAACCCTTCAATCCCAAGCACCACTTTGATCATACGTACAGCATTCCTGGACATCGAGGGGCCGTATGGGTTGTTTCTCAAATATTCCCCCATGGAAAAATTAGAAAATTGATCCTCCAATTTCTTTTTCTCCTCATCCGAACTATTCTGATAGAGGTCCAGAAACGGCTGGACAGCGTCCAGAAACAATTGCTGGGCTGTCTTACCTCGTTCTTGCGGGAGGAGATGGAACTGTAAGAGGTCAGGGTTTTCTTCATATTGCGAACGGAACACCCTTTGACCATTGATCATAAAAAGGTCGTTGGGTTTAGAGTTAATAAAGGAGTTGGTCGATAGGCCGAACTGATCGATATAGGTTTGGACGTATTGGTGATTCTTTGGGATTCTCATGGCGCCGGCATCGATGTAGTTTCCATTTGAAAAAGGTTCGCGTATGGTATGGACCCTTCCACCGACCCGGTCGTTCCCTTCTAAAATAACGACATCATGTCCGGCTCTTTTCAAAAGGGATCCGGCCACAAGACCAGACATACCCGCCCCTAAAATAAGAATCCGCTTCCTTCGTCCGTACATGGGTAAACCCTCGAGAATATAAGATTTAAATTCTTCCACGCTTTCTTCATATACACGATGCATCGACACCACCCCCCTTTTACTATGTATTCAAAAAATGGAAATAAAAGTATGGGGAGAAATCCTTATCTCGAGAAAGGACATAATCCTTCGTTCTTCTTCATTAAATGTAAAAGGGGGAGATGCGAGATGTATTATCCTGGTATGAGGCAGATAGCAAGAGAAGGAGAGGGAAGACTTCTCAAAGTCAATGGGGTCGGAAAAGTGCAGGTGCGTCCGGATGTGGCGAATGTAAATATTGGCGTCGTGACACAGGATGAAAACTTGGAAAAAGCACAGCAGGATAATGCCCGGATAATGGAAAGCGTACGCAATCAATTGGTTGCTGCCGGCATACCGGAAGAAAACATTCAAACCTCGGACTACTTTATTTTTCCTGAGTATGATTATGTCGATGGCAAGCAGGAGTTCCGTGGCTATCAGGTGACCCACACGCTGAAAGTCACCATCGACGATGTGAGTCAGACCGGTTATGTCATTGATACAGCGGTAACGGCCGGGGCGAACCGGATACCCAGTATTGCATTTACAGTGAGTGACCCCTATCAGAATTATCAAGAGGCGTTAAGAATCGCTCTCGGAAACGCGCTTGCCAATGCGCAGACCATCGCAAATACGATGGGGTTGAACCTGGATCAGACCCCTGTCAAGATCATGGAATTAGGAACAGCGCCTGTTGCACCTGTCCAAAGTTTTCAAAAAGCAGAAGCTCTTGGAGCAGCCACCACTCCGATTGAACCGGGTACACTTGAAACGGTCGCAAAAGTGGAAGCACATTTTCAATATTTCCCGTAATCCGCCACTTTCCAATCCGGAAGGTGGTTTTTTTATGGGCAAAAAAGGATAGATTATGCACGGGAGGTTCTAAATATGAATATAAAAGTTGAGAATAATGTGTAGCACTTATTTTATGGGCTCATAAAATATAACTGAAACTAAAAAAGTTGCTCTAAGGAAAAACCTTCGTTACAATATGCTTAGAGAAAATGGTCGAATTGAAGGAGAGGTACCATGGAAAACTTGTTATTGGCTTTCGGGCTAACCTTGCTTGCGGGATTAGCCACAGGTGTAGGAAGTTTGATCGCTTTTTTCGCAAAGACGACGAACACGAAGTTCCTTTCCCTTGCGCTCGGTTTTTCGGCGGGGGTTATGATCTATGTATCGATGGTGGAAATCTTTTTTAAAGCTCAGGATTCACTCGTCGATGCGATGGGGAACGAGGCAGGGCAGTGGACGACGGTCGGCGCCTTTTTCGGAGGTATGCTTGTCATCGCACTGATTGATAAATTCATTCCTAAATCAGGGAACCCTCACGAAGTGAAAAAAGTGGAAGATATGACGAAACGGGACACAGCCGTAAAAGATCCTGATTTATTGAAGATGGGAACGTTCACAGCTTTGGCGATTGCGATTCACAACTTTCCGGAAGGCATCGCGACGTTTACTGCAGCCTTGAATGACCCGGCGCTGGGATTAGCCATTGCTGCTGCGATTGCCATTCATAACATCCCCGAGGGTATTGCTGTATCTGTGCCCGTCTACTATGCGACAGGAGATAAGAAAAAAGCATTCAAACTTTCTTTTCTGAGTGGTTTGTCTGAACCGGTCGGTGCCATTCTCGCCTATCTTCTACTGATGCCGTTCTTGAACGACATGATGTTCGGTATTTTATTCGCAGGGGTGGCAGGGATCATGGTATTCATTTCCCTTGATGAACTGCTTCCTGCATCAAGAAGGTACGGGGAAGCGCATTTATCGATTTATGGAGTCGTTGCCGGTATGGCCGTCATGGCTTTGAGTCTTCTCTTGTTCATATAAAAAATGCCCAGCAGGTCGATGGCCTGCTGGGCATTTTTTGTTAACACGTTTTTTCCTGGATCAGATCTTCGATGGTCTGTTGAATCTTTTGTTTGGATCTCTGAATCAGTCGCCAGTTAAGATGGATGTGGTCCGTTTCTTTTCTTCCAAGCTTCCAATGGTCTTCGTCCGCCTTTATTTCCCACTCGGAAAGTGTCGGGAATTTTTCACCTGCTTTACGGAAAAGCCAATGGTTCACTTCTGCTCGGAGTTGTTCGTTCGCTTCTTCTTCCGTCCAATTTTCAGGATAAGCGAAATGGAAGGTGCCTTTTTGAAAAGCAAAACGGGCCTCTTCCTGATGGTCGGTCCTTAGACGATAGGAGCGGCCAAGGTAAGAAATCTTTACGTTATCGGAAGCAGTTAGGGCATCGATTGCGTATAGATCGTCGTGCGTCTTCTGCCATTTTTCCAAAATCCAGTCCGCTTTCTTTTCAACAAAAGCCTGAATTTTTGCCTCTTCTTTATGAGGGGAGACGGTCACTTTTACTCCATTCAAATCATCGAGGTAGATTTTAATAAAAGAGACGTCCTGCTTTTCTACTGTATAAGCAATGGTTTTTTCTGCGTAAGTAACGATAGGCATTGATGTCTCCTTTCTGACTTACAACGTAATGTTCGTTTTTCGTTTTTGGAAGTCGACACCTTCATAATACGTGTTCTTCACCAGCACGTTCGGACCGAGGCATTTCACGGCCGGACAATGGCAGTTCAAGCTCTTCGCTGTATTCGTAGAAAGCCAGTTCTCATAGGCATCGGAAAGATTGGTGTCTTGAATGTTCCCAAGCCCTGGCTCGTCACCGAAGTCTGTCACGATAATATCCCCTGAGAAAATGTTCACGTTCAAGCGGGAACGTCCGTCTGGATCGTTTCTCACCGTCACATTCTTTTCGCTGTAAAGACGCTTCAGCATATCGAGGTCGTCTTGGGAAGAGCTGCATGGATAGTAGGGCAGCGTCCCGAATAACATCCACATATCGTCATTACGATGATCAAGAAGACGATTGATGCCTTCGCGCATTTGTTCAAGACTTAATGTCTCTAAACTGCTGGCGAAATCCACGGGATACATCGGGTGAATCTCGTGGCGGGCACACTTCATTTCTTTGACATGATCGTGAATGGACTCAAGATATGGGAACGTACGGCGATTCAGCATCGTTTCAGCTGAAACCATGACCCCTTCTTCAGAAAGCCGCTGCGAATTTTCCACCATCCGGTCAAAAAATTTCTTCCGGTTTTCTTCCGATGGTTTTCGTTCCATCCTGGCGAATCCGGTATGAATGAATTCCTCAATCGTTCCCCAGTTGTGGGATATATGTAAAACGTCCAAGTAAGGAATGATCGGGATGTAACGCTCATAAGGAAGCGTCAAGTTGGAATTGATTTGCGTGCGCACGCCGCGCTCATGGGCGTATTTCAAGAGGGGCACCACATAATTTTCCACCGATTTCTTCGACATCATCGGCTCTCCGCCCGTAATGCTCAGTGTACGCAGGTGAGGAATTTCATCAAGCCGTTTCCGGAGCAAGTCCATCGGCAAAGCTTCCGGATCCTTCGCACCTAACGTATATCCGACCGCGCAGTGCTCACAACGCATGTTGCAAAGAGTTGTGGTCGTAAATTCAATGTTCGATAAGGTCATTTTTCCGTGTTCTTCCACGTCCATATACGCTTCCCATGGATCGTAAGAAGGGGTAAGCGCCTGAAGCTTCATGTTCGTACTCATAAATTATGAAACTTCCTTTCTATTTAAATTTATTTCGGTCGATAACCTTTACCATTCTATCATTAATATGCCTAAAACCATACAATATGTATCGGAATTGTTACGGGATCACCTGTGCATGTTTTATGGAAAGAGGAGAATAAGGGTGTGACATCGAATGATATGGGGTAACGACTAGCACAAGGGGGAGTCAGATCATGAAACAAACCGTACTCATTACAGGAGCATCCAGTGGATTCGGTTTCCATACAGCTGTGAAATGTGCAGAAAAAGGTTTTCGTGTCATTGCCACGATGAGAAATATAGAAAAAGCCGTAGCGTACGAAACATTGGACGAGGAGGTCCGTGACCGCATTGAAGTGTGGTCATTGGATGTGACGGATGAACAATCGATCGCGCGATTTTCAGAAAAAGTGAATACGCTGGATCGCTTGGACGTGCTTGTGAATAACGCCGGTTATGCGGTAGGTGGATTTCTTGAACAGGTGCCGCTTGAAACGTACCGGAAACAATTTGATACCAATGTTTTTGGTGTGATTGCCGTTACGAAAGCAGTTCTTCCCCTGATGCGTGCCCAGGGTAGTGGGAAGATTTTGAATGTCAGCAGTGTGAGCGGGTTGATCGGCTTTCCAGGCTTATCCGCTTATGTCTCATCCAAACACGCCTTGGAAGGCTTATCTGAAAGTCTCCGTTTCGAAGTGAAACCATTCGGAATTGATGTCGCTCTGATTGAGCCTGGCTCTTATCAGACCAATATTTGGTCGTCCGGTCTTGTTATGCCGGAAGCCGCCCAGGACCCTGAGTCTCCTTATGCCGAATACATAAAAGGGTTGTGGAATGCGTTGAACAGTGAATCCCATGGCAATCCTCAGGATGTATCAGATTTGATGACGGGATTGATGGAAAAAGAAACCCTGGTGAAACTCCGCTATCCCATCGGTGCCGGTGTGAGAGCGAATGTGTGGTTCAAGCGCTTGCTTCCTTGGAAGTGGTTGGAGAATACCGTGTTACAAAAAATACTTGGAAAAGAGAAAGCCAAAGGAGTGGGATTGAATGGAAAACGTGATGCATGGAGCAGAGGAGATGCGCTTCGAGGGTAATGAAGTCGGTATCCTCATCTCTCATGGGTTTACAGGAACGACACAAAGTATGCAGCCTTTAGCTGAAGCCTATGCCAGAGCTGGTTACACCGTTTATTGTCCGAGATTAAAGGGTCATGGAACAAGTCCTGAGGATATGGAATCCACCTCACATATGGACTGGGTGCAATCAGTGGAAGAAGCTTATTCCTGGTTAAAAGACAGGTGTTCCAAAATATTTGTCGTCGGTTTATCGATGGGTGGGACGCTTGCGTTGTATATGGCGAGTCAGTATCGGGACATTGAGGGAGTCATTCCAATCAATGCGGCCATCGATATCCCGGCACTGGAAAGCAGCCAGGGTTCGGATGAACGCTTTTTAGATGCGATCGGTTCCGATATCAAAGATCCAGAGACGGTCGAACTTGCGTATGACCGCACGCCAGTGAAATCGATCGGAGAGCTGGTTGAATTGATGGGCATGGTCAAGGATAGACTGGATGAAATCCACTGCCCGATCATGATTTTCGTATCGGATGAGGATCACGTTGTACCTCCGCATAACTCGGAAGTCATTTTCGAATCGGTGTTTTCTGAACACAAGGAGATTATCCATCTGGAGAATAGTTATCATGTAGCGACCCTTGATCATGACAAGGATATGATCATTGAGCGTACCTTGGAATTTTTCCAAATGTACACGAATACGAAGTGATTGCCCGGGAAATACAAAAGGTTTTGTAATCTAGTAAAAAGTTTATTATAATAGAGACAAAACAAGAAAAGTAAACGGTATAAAGCCTTCAAGGGGAGCCTCCGGCTGAGAGTGAACATTTCGTTCTGACCCTTCGAACCTGTCAGTTAGCACTGGCGTAGGGATGGCGGCTTTTTTGATGGTGCAATGCAGAATTGGGACTCCTCCATCAGGAAGCTTCCCTATTTGGCGTTGCTTTTTTTGTGTCTTTTTTTAGGAGGAATGTTGAAATGAGAAATCGTCGCGTTTTATTTCTCGTAGAAGTTGCGATTTTTTCAGCACTCGCATTATTGTTGGATATCATCCCGTTTTTATCATTTAAACTGTGGGCGCAGGGAGGTTCGGTTTCCTTTGCCATGGTCCCTGTATTCATTATGGCTTTCCGCTGGGGCTTGAAAGGGGGCGTCACCACCGGTCTTCTGTTAGGAATCTATCAAATTATGACCGGCGCCTATATTATGACACTACTTCAGGCGTTCCTCGACTATATCGTCGCCTTTGCAGTAATCGGAGCGGCCGGGTTGGTAGCGAAACCGCTCTGGAAGGCGATCCAATCGAAAGAGTCCCGTCGATTGATCGGATGGATTGTTGTCGGCTGCCTGATTGGAAGCGTGCTCCGCTTTTTCGGACACTTTTTTGCAGGAATCGTCTTTTACGGCGAATTCGCCCCTGAGGGACAGCCTGTCTGGTTGTATTCCCTCATCTATAATGGTGGGTACATGCTCCCGGCGTTTATCTTAAGCAGTATCGTCGTCAGTCTCCTATTTGTAAAACGGCCAAAACTATTAAGCCATTAAATTAAATCCCCCGTCCGATGTTCTGACATCGGACGGGGGATTTTTAATAGCTCTTCCTTCTATGAATGTCCACAAACGCCGCCTTTTCTTGATGACTCAGTTTCGAGATGTCTCCAGGGTTCGTTGCCTGGTTAAGCGCTAGGGGTGGCATGAAAGCAAATCGCTTTCCTGTGGGGAGCGCCGAGCTTCCTCTCACTACGTCCTGCGGAATCTCGTCTATCTCCTTCTCCCACGGGAGTCTCGCAGCTTCCCAACCACCGCATTTCATATAAGGGGAGAAACGAACCCCTATACCGAGATGGAGTGTCCACCACTCTTCCATCTAGAGTGGGTATCAAGCTTTCACTTTCTGAATGCCCAGTGGGCAGAATTAATATTATACTCTTCCACGACCCTGCCATATCGTTCAATATATTATGTTTTTATTTTTTTTCTTCTATTAAGGTTTGAGACAGGGCATTATAGTGAAAATAGAATAAGCACTCTAGTTGAGGAGGCTACATAATGGACCGTTTGAAGCGGATTGGAAAAAGTAAATGGTTTTGGATCATTGTCGCTATTATCGCTGTTTTAAGTGTTACCATTGCTTATCATACTTCATGGAAAGCTCTTCCTGAGGGGATCTCTTATGAAGGAGAGAAGCATCAGATGGAAAATATCGAGTTTTTCCGTGATTTAACATATGAAGACGAAGCAGGGAAGACGGTGCATGATCTTCAGGTTTTTGAAGAGATCAACCGGACGATAGGGGAGGCGGAAGACTTTATTGTGGCCGATATGTTTCTATTCAATGGCTACACAAATGGAAAAAACGAGTTTCCTGACATCTCCAGCAACCTGGTTGACGCCATATTAAAACGAAAAGAGGAAGTCCCTGATTTGAAGGTGGTTTTCATAACCGATCAGATCAACACCGTGTATGGATCGTATGAGTCTGAGACGATCAAGCGCCTGGAAGATGGCGGTGTGGATGTTGTTTTGACCAACTTGAATAAATTGAGAGACTCGAATCCTTTATACTCCAGCGTCTGGCGGCTGTTGTTTTCCTGGATGGGCACCGGAGAAAACGGCTGGATCAGTAATCCGATGGCCAAAGAAGCTCCGGATGTGACCTTGAGGTCCTACATGAAACTGCTGAACATCAAGGCGAATCACAGGAAAGTCCTGGTCACGGAGAAATCTGCGATTGTCTCGACTGCCAATCCTCATGATGCGAGTGGATATCATGAAAACGTGGCGTTCAAGATGACGGGGCCGATCATCAAAGATATATTAGAAGCGGAAGAAGCGGTCGTCAACTATTCAGGAGAAGCTGATTTTCCTGACTATGAAGATCGCACTTGGGAAGAGCAGGAAGGTCCTCTGACGACCCAATTTGTGACGGAAGGGAAAATTTACAGATCCATTCTTGATGAATTGTCGGCTGCTGGTGAAGGGGACACCGTATGGCTCGGAATGTACTATTTGGCTGATAAAAAAATTACGAGCTCGCTTGATGATGCAGCCAACCGTGGGGCTACGGTAAACATTGTGATGGACCCTAACAAAAAAGCATTTGGTCACGAGAAGACGGGCATTCCTAATTTACCGGTTGCTGCTGAATTAAAACGCCTGGGGAACGAAAACATCCATCTGCGATGGTATGATGTCAATATCGAGCAATATCATACGAAGATGCTGTATATTGACCATCCTGAAGAAGATGTCATCATCGCTGGATCGGCGAACTACACACGCCGTAACCTCTCAAACTTAAACTTGGAAGCCGATGTTGTCATCAAAGGAAATGGGGAAGAACAGGTGTTTACGGAAGTGAATGACTACTTCACTCGGATTTGGAACAATGAAGAGGGACACTACACGGCGGACTACAAAGAGTATCAGGATAACTTGACTTTCATTCGCTATGCCACCTATTATCTGCAAAAATGGACCTGGTTCACAACCTATTGATATAAGAAAGGAGCGCACGGAATGTGCGCTCCTTTTGTATTCTTCTTATTATAATAAGGTTTCTGCTTTTGAAGGGTTCGTAACAATCAGGAGAACTTTCCCTTCATCCAAATCTTCTTCGTATTCTTCTGCTTCCTGTTCAGAAAATCCGATCTCCTGCAGTTTTGTCCGTAGTTCATCGCCCTGTTTACTGAAGAGATTGCTAATCACGTTTTTGATGTCCTGCTCGGAAAGGCCGATGGTATTGGCATTGACGTTCTTGGCGATACGATCTGTGCGGTCGTCATCGTGCGACAGGATGTAAATATCTTTGTTGTCGATGCCTTCATCTTTTAAACGCTTCACATCTTCCATCAGTCTTTCGTCATTTGTGTATTCTCTTACCGTTGGTTTCATATTGGATCGCTCCTTTTTTTATAGCTGCTACGGTATGGAATGTACCCGCATGGGAGTGGGATAAACTTCTGAATGGGTTATGGTTGTTTAGCCGAACGGAGAAGGATATCAATCAAGACGTAAAAATATCAACGAATAAATGGATATATCAATTAAATTTTTAATATATCAATTAAAATCAAGAGATATCAATTAATCTTCTCAGCACTCAACCGCAGACCGAAATATTGCAGGATTTTGTCCAACCATCTCGAATTACATAAAAGAGTGGAGGGGAAAAAATGAAATCAAAAATTATTGCTACGTTTTCTATTTGTGCGCACGACCCTGAAACAGGTGAGTGGGGCGTGGCTGTACAGTCTAAATTTTTAGGCGTCGGGTCGATTGTCCCCTGGGCGAAAGCCGGTGTAGGGGCGATTGCAACCCAGGCCTTCGGCAACCCGCAGTATGGACCGGACGGGCTGGAGCTGCTTGAACAAGGGCTCTCAGCTGAAGAAGTGATCGAGCGCCTTATTTCCGACGATCCTCAAAAGGAAGACCGCCAAGTCGGAATCGTGGATGCGAAAGGAAACGGGGCTACATTTACAGGAAAAGAGTGCTACGAGTGGGCGGGTGGTAAAGTTGGCAGACACTACGCCGCTCAAGGGAACATCCTTGTAAATGAAGAAACGGTGACAGATATGGGGGAAGCTTTTGAACAGGCGGAAGGGTCTCTTGCCGATCGTTTGATGATTGCGATCAAAGCCGCTCAGCTTGCGGGGGGAGACAGCCGTGGCAAGCAATCGGCAGCTATCCTCGTCGTCAAAGATAAAGCAGGTTATGGAGAACTCAGTGACGTCGCCGTCGATCTCCGTGTGGATGACCACCCGGAACCGATTGAAGAACTGGACCGCATTTATCAGCTTCACCAGCTCTATTTCGGAGCATCGAAGCCTGAGGAAGTGGTGGAAGTGGAAGGGGACGTGAAAAAAGAGGTCGAACATCATTTGCAGCGTCTCGATTACCTACCCAAAGAGAATGTGACTCCGGATGGTTTTTACGAAGCGCTGACGACTTACTTGCATACGGAGAACTTTGAGAGCCGTGAGCAAAAGCGCGGGAAAATCGACTTGAAAGTTCTGGATTACATGAAAAATCAATAATAGAGATAAGCCGTACATCCCAGATGTGCGGCTTTTTGATTGAAAGATTTTATGAAGGGGAAAGAGGCAGGATAGGAGGTTGATGACATGACACAATTGAAAGCGATCGTTCTGAATGCATCTTTGAAGAAAACGAAGGCAGAGGAACCTTCCCATACCGAAGGCCTGAGCCGTGAAGTTCTCGATATCCTTGAAAAAGAAGGGGTCGAAACAGAAATTGTCCGTCTGGCGGATTATCATATTCCTTATGGCATCAGTGGAGATCTTGGTGGCGGAGACATGTGGCCGCAAATCTTTGAAAAAGTGAAAGAAGCCGACATCGTTCTGTTCGGAACGCCCCTGTGGCTTGGAGAGAAAAGCAGCCTAGCTACGGTAGCGATGGAGCGCTTATACGGCAGCAGTGGGGAAACGAACGAAAAAGGACAGTCGATCTTTTACAATAAAGTCGGTGGTGTCATCATTACCGGAAACGAAGATGGTGCCAAACATGCTGCATCTTCTGTACTTTACGGAATGTCACACATCGGGTTTACCGTTCCGCCGAACGTCGATGCGTACTGGGTGGGCGAAGCGGGACCAGGTCCTTCCTATTTAGAGGGCGATGGTCAAAACAATGAATTTACTAAAAAGCATGTGGAAATGCTCGCTTATAACACGCTCCATTTTGCACGCATGTTAAGAGAACATCCGATTCCGGCTGAAGGAAACAAGGCGGAGTAAACGCTCCTCAACAAAGGAAAAGATCAGGGCTTCCAAAGGCCTGGTCTTTTTTTATGAAATCTATAAAAGCGATTGCAAAAACGACCTTCCAGGTATAAAATATAATTAAAGCAGGTCATCTGATGACCTTACTTTTATACATGTTATGAAAGCGTTGACAAATTGTGTGTTGGGGGAGGATTCTTATGATTTTGCTTGTGGCTTTAAGTGCGATACTTGCTCCTTTTATTTTCCTGGTCCTTTTACGGATGCCGGCGAAGAAAGGCATGTTGTACAGCGCATTGATTGTCATTGGTCTTGCTTACTTCGTCTGGGGTGTAGGGGAAAGGGTGATCGCCGCCTCAATCATGGAGGGGGCGCATAAGACTTTAACGATCCTGTTTATTTTATTCGGAGCGATTGTGCTGTTAAACACGTTAAGAAACACCGGTGCGGTAGACCGCATCAATCAAGGATTCCGGAGCATCTCCAAGGATATGAGGGTACAGATCGTCATTGTGGCCTTCCTGTTTGGTGCCTTGATTGAAGGGGCTGCAGGGTTCGGGACACCGGCGGCAGTGACTGGGCCGTTGATGGTGGCTTTAGGATTTTCACCGCTTGCTGCTGCATCCATTGCGTTGATAGCGGATAGTTCAGCCGTCTCTTATGGAGCAGTGGGCACACCGATTCAGGTCGGGTTGAGTAATATTCCAGGTGCTGATCTTTCTTTTTACAAAGAAATCGGGGTGCAGGTCGCTTTTTTTGATCTGTTTGCAGGAAGTTTCATTCCACTGATTCTTGTGATCATTCTTACCGTCTTCTTTGGGAAGCAGCGGAAGCTCACAGATATCAAGGTGATGATTCCCTGGACACTTTTGATTGGTTTTACCTATACCTTGTCCGCTTATCTTTATGCCAATCTGTTCGGTCACGAGTTCGTGGCGATCTTAGCTTCTTTGACCGGCCTGCTTGTGGCTACGCTGACGGCGAAGAAAGGTTTTCTACTTCCTGAAGAACCTTGGCAGGAAGCGCTTCAAGAGGAAAAAGAAGCCGATAAACCTGTTTCCATGAGTTTGTGGGCAGCCTGGGCTCCTTATGTGATCATTGTCCTGCTCCTCCTTGTCACGAGAATCGTTCCAGCGGTCAAAACTTTCACTTTGACCTGGGTTGATCTTTCCTGGGCGGATATTTTAGGTGTGGAAGGCATTACGTCTTCCTGGCAGGTGCTTTATTCCCCGGGATCCGTTTTAGTCTTTGCTGCGATTATGGCTGTTGTTGTTCAGAGAAAGTCTTTGGACCGGTTTACGAAGGCGGCGAAAGAATCTGTGCTCTCCATGAAAGATGCGGCTATAGCTTTAGTCGCGACACTTGCGCTTGTCCAGGTGTTTACGAATTCAGGAATGAACGCACAGGACCTTGTGAGCATGCCTCAATACATCGCTCAGACTCTTGCTGCAGGGTTTGGTTCCATGTGGGTCATGGTTGCGCCTTTTCTAGGGCAGCTCGGAGCGTTCATTACCGGAAGCGCCACGGTTTCCACCCTGACCTTTTCACCTGTTCAGTACAGCATTGCACAGGAAACAGCCCTGGCTAAAGATACGGTGTTGTCTTTGCAGGTCCTTGGGTCAGCGGCCGGCAATATGATTTGTGTGCACAATGTCGTAGCTGCGGGTGCGGTCGTAGGACTTGCAGGAAAAGAAGGGGATATCATAAGAAAAACGATTGGCCCTGCCTTGTTGTATGGTCTGCTTGTCGGGACCGCTGCTGTTGTTTATCTCTTCTTTGCATAAAAATCGCTTTCTCTTTTAAAGGGTATGGTTTTGGATTAGAATAGATGGAAGAGAAGAGCGAAACTTTGGAGGAAAACAGCGTGAATTATAAACCGATCCGTACGAAAAAAATATACGAACAAGTCGCCGATTCGCTATTGGATTCATTGAAAAAAGGGGAATTGAAGCCGGGGGACAAACTGGACAGTGTCGAGAGTCTTGCGGGCAGCTTCAGCGTTGGAAGATCGGCGATCCGTGAGGCGTTGAGCGCACTGAGAGCGATGGGTATTCTTGAAATGAGGCAGGGAGAAGGAACGTATGTAAAAGCTTTCGATCCTTCCCGTTTTTCATTGCCTGTTTCCGTCGCCTTTTTGATGAAAAAAGACGACATGAAAGATTTGATGGAAGTAAGGCATATCCTCGAGGTCGGTGCCGCTGGGGCAGCTGCACGGACGAGAAGTGAAGAGGATCTCCGCGCGATGGAGAGAGCCTTGGCCGATATGGAAGAAGCGAAAGGAAACGGGGAGCTTGGCGAAAAGGCAGATCTCGAATTTCATATTGCTCTTGTCCAGGCGACACAAAATCAGATTTTGATCAATTTGATGAACAGCGTGTCAGAAATTATGATGCAGGCCATGAGGGAAACCCGCAAACTTTTGCATACGCCGGAAGGAACGAATCGTCTGCTGAAGCAGCATAAACAAATTCTGGAGGCCGTCAAAGCTCAGGATGAAGCCCTGGCTCAAGAAGCGATGGTCCGTCACTTGCAAAGTGTGGAAGAACATTTAGCTGAATATTTATCATAAAAAGGATTCTGTTGTCAGTATCCTTTCTCAAAAATTAGGTCATCTGATGACCTTATGTTTAAAAGGGAGGACATAACCTTGAAAGTATCATTATTTATTACTTGTCTGTGCGACACGTTCACCCCGGACGTCGGGAAAGACACCGTCCAACTTCTTGAACGCTTCGGCTGTGAGGTGGATTTTCCAGAGAATCAGACGTGCTGCGGTCAACCGGCATTCAACAGTGGGTATAAACAAGAGTCGATGCAAGCGATGAAGCAGATGATTACAGCTTTTGAAGCATCTCCATACGTGGTCGGTCCATCTGGCTCCTGTGTGCAGATGATCAAGGAGTATCCTCATGCGTTGAAAGAGGAGCCGGAATGGAGTGCACGGGCCCAGGCTGTCGCGGAAAAGACGTATGAACTGACACAATTTTTAGTGGAAGTGCTGCAAGTGGAGGATGTGAAGTCCACGTTCCAGGGGACAGCGACGTATCATCCGTCCTGTCATATGACACGTCTCTTGGGAGTGAGTGATGCGCCGAGAATTTTACTGGAAAACGTGGAAGGCTTGAATTTGATTGAACTGCCCATGAAGGAAGACTGTTGTGGGTTCGGAGGAACGTTCGCCGTTAAAAATGCGGCCGTGTCCGGGCAGATGGTGGAAGAAAAAGCCCAGCATATCGACGAAACTGGTGCGGAATATCTCATTGGTGGGGATATGGGCTGCCTGATGAACATGGGGGGCTGCATGCGACGCAACAAACAGGATGTGAAAGTGCTGCACATTGCTCAAGTGCTGAACAGTCAATAAGAAAGGAGAGGTCACATGGGAATAAGAATTGGGGACAAGCCGTATGCCGAACGGATTCAGGCCGGGATTGAGAACAGCTTCATGAGACAGGCCGTATCTTCGGCGCAGGGCCGCTTCCGAACGGGACGCCTGAAAGCGGCGGAAGAACTCGGCGATTGGGAAGACTGGCGGACGCTTGGTGAAGAAATCCGTCATCATACGATGGAAAACCTGGACTACTACCTGCATCAGCTCAGTGAGCAGGTGGAAAAACGGGGCGGAACGGTGTTTTTTGCGGAAACCGCTGAGGAAGCGAACGCGTACGTCCAGGAAGTCGCAAAGAAAAAGCAGGCCCGCAAAGTGGTGAAATCGAAGTCGATGGTCACAGAAGAAATCGGCTTGAATGAAGCACTGGAACAAAGCGGCTGTGAAGTAGTGGAATCGGACTTGGGAGAGTGGATCCTGCAGCTCGATGAAGATCCGCCATCCCACATCGTCACACCTGCCCTTCACAAAAATAAGGAGCAGATCCGCGAAACGTTTGCGAATAAGAAAGGGTACACGAAAACCGATCAGCCCGAGGAACTGGCCGCTTTTGCTCGCGAACAGCTCCGAAAAGATTTTCTGGAAGCGGATTTAGGTGTGACGGGCTGTAATTTTGCTGTGGCGGAATCCGGCGCGGTCACGCTTGTCACGAATGAAGGAAATGCCCGTATGGTAACCTCTCTTCCTGATACACACATTGCTGTTATGGGAATGGAGCGCGTCGTTCCTACGTGGGAAGAGCTTGAAGTCGTCGTCAGCTTACTTACGAGAGCAGCCGTCGGTCAAAAACTGACGAGCTATATTACCGCACTTACGGGTACGCGTTTAGAAGACGAAACGGACGGGCCGGAGGATTTCCATCTGGTCATCGTCGATAATGGCCGTTCGAAAATTTTAGGGACGGAATTCCAGTCGGCATTGCATTGCATCCGCTGTGCGGCCTGTATCAACGCTTGTCCGGTGTACCGGCATGTGGGCGGCCACTCTTACGGGTCGATTTATCCAGGTCCGATCGGTGCGGTCCTGACCCCGCTCCTTGACGGGTACGAAGACCATAAAGACCTGCCTTATGCGTCCACGTTGTGCGCCGCCTGTACAGAGGCGTGTCCTGTGAAAATTCCACTCCATGAGCATTTGATCCGTCACCGTGAAATCATCGTCGAGCGGGAACAGATGGGAGCGAAGTCAGAGGAATGGATGATGAAAGGATTCGCCAAATGGGCCTCTACACCTGCTGCCTATAAATTAAGTACGAAAATGGCGAGGACAGCCATGAAGCCATGGACGAAAGACGAACAGATTGAAAATGGACCAGGGCCGCTGAAAGGATGGACACAGAGCAGGGATTTCCCTGCACCCGCGAAGAAAAACTTCCGCGAATGGTATAAACAACGAGAAAAAAGGAGGGGGGAAGCATGACGGTTCATAACCGGACATCGTTTCTGGATCGTGTCGCTGAGAATCTTGGAAGAGAGCGGCGCACAAAAGTGAAACCTCCTGTGTATTCTGTCCAACCGCAGGACCGTGTTTTCCAGGGAGCCACTCAGGACGAACTGATCGAAAAGCTGGAAGCCCAATGCCGCGTCATTCATACTTCCTTCGAACGGACGACACAATCAGGCCTTGCTGACACTTTAAAGAAGGTGTTCGCTTCGTTTGAGGGTTCGAAAAAAGTCATCAGCGCAGGAGGTCCGAGGTTGGATGAATTCGGCGTGCGGGGGATTTATGAAGAGCTTGCGGAAGAAGGCTTCGACCTTCGTATCTGGAATGACCAGGAAGGTGACGTTGCTTTCGCCGAGCAGGCAGGCGTCGGAGTTGTCTTTAGTGATATCACCCTTGCCGAATCCGGAACGGTGACCCTTTTTAATGATTCGGATAACGGCAGATCGATTAGTCTGCTCCCTGAAACGTTCATCGCCATCATTCCGAAAAGTACACTCGTACCGCGAATGACGCAGGCGGCGAGAGTGATTCATGAACAGGAACAGAAAGGAAATCCTGTCTCGTCGTGCGTCAGTTTCATTACAGGACCAAGTAACAGTGCGGATATTGAAATGAACTTGATTGTCGGGGTGCACGGACCTGTGAAAGCGACCTATATTCTGGTTGATGATTTATAAGGATGAATAAAAAAAGCACCCGGTACGGGTGCTTTTTTAGTGTTTGTTTAATGAAAAAACAGCTCCCTTACCCCATGATCAGAGAGATATAGTTGATGAACGTAAACCAGCCAAGTGAGGCTAAACTGAGGGATAGGACGGTCACGCTCAATAGAGCGTACTTTTTGGAGCGTAAGAGATGGATGCTGGAATAGAGAAGGCTCGTGATGAATAAAAAACCGAACAGAACGTTCCATGGCAGGGACATCCTCAGTCCAAAATCAAAAAGAACATGCGCGATATAAAAGACGTTCACGAATAATAGAAACAGGAAAAACAGCTTTTTCATAAGATCCCCCTCTCCTGCACAAATGAACGATATCTTCATTTATGAATCATAAGGCTTGGCTCCATTATTTCAGAACTAGAAAAATTATACAAATCATTAAGAGAGGAATCTCTCATTCCATGGCGTGGGAATCAGAAATCATGATTGACAGTTTCATCTAATTAGATTATTGTTTAATTAGATATACATTTAATTAGTGGGGTGGAAAGATGCAATTAGAGAAAATGGTCGCGTTTCATAAAGCGGTGGGAGATCCGACAAGACTGCGGATCATTGCGCTTCTCCGGAAGGGGCCGCTGCACGGGCAGGCGATTGCCGGAAAGTTAGGACTGCGTCCGCCGACGATTACCCACCATTTGAAGAAGTTGAAAGATACAGGGGCGGTCTACTCGAGAAGGGATAAAAATACGATTTATTTTTATTTGAATGAACAGAATTTGGAATTCATGACGACCGCGATCTTAAGGATTGGAGATGATGAACGAGTGGTAGCCGAAGAATTGAAAGTCGATGCGAAAGATCAGGCGAAGATCATAAAAAATTTCGTCACGGTCGAAGGTACATTGAAGCAGATGCCGAGCCAGCTGAAGAAGAAGAACGTCATTCTTTCTTACTTTGTCCAATGGTTTGAGCATGGAAAAACGTATGACGAGAAAGAGGTCAATGAATATATCAAGACATTCTTCGATGATTTTGCGACTGTCAGACGGGAATGGATCATGCAGCAGTTCATGTACAGGGAAAACAATCAGTATGAGCTGAACCCCGTAGAAATGTGGCCGGTCGTCGTCCAAAGGTGACGACATGGCTTCTTTTTTTGAACATCTAATTAGATGTATATCTAACTGGTTGTGGATGATATGATCCGCCATCATTCCTACCGCTATTTGTTTTATTCAGGGATCGTCAATGGAATCGGTGACCGGTTCAGCCAGGTGGCTGTCCTGACGCTCCTTTTACAACTGACCGGTTCGGGAGTGGCGGTAGGAGCGGCCCTTGGATTAAGAGTCATTCCATACTTACTGCTATCTCCGCTGGGAGGAAGGCTTGCTGATCGGTTGAACAAAAAGTGGATGCTCATACTGACCGACGTGATCAGGCTTCCGATTGCTCTCAGTTTTCTGCTTGTCGATACGAAGGGGATGGTGTGGCTCGTTTTTACTGCGATGTTCATTCTTGCATGTGGAGAAGCTGTTTATCAACCTGTCCGCAAAAGCTTTATTGCTTCAATTGTTGAGAAAGAGGATTTGGTGAAGGTGAATGGATGGGAGCAGCTGCTGCAAGGAGTGGTTTTGATCGCAGGATCCATTACGGGTGGCGTCGTGGCTTATGTCTTCGGCACTTCCTTTGCCTTCTGGCTGAACGGTCTTTCCTTTATCACAGCGGCTGTCCTGCTTCTTGCTTTGAAGGGGGGCACATATAATAGCCATCTTGAAAAAGAACACAGGAGAAGGCGGATCGAATGGAAAGGGTGGATGATGTTTATTCTTGCCATCCAGTTGGTTGGTGCCACGATGGATGGGGCGTTTAATGTCTTGATTAGTGTTTATGGTGCTGAAACATTTCCACTTGGCGAACTTGGCGTCGGTTTCTTATATGGGGCTCTCGGCACAGGGTTGGTGGCCAGTTTCTTTTTCTCTAGCAAAATCAAAAGCTATCGACTGCTCTTATGCCTCGCTCTCCTCATCATCGAAGGAGGGCTCCATCTGCTCGCAAGCCGCATGACCATTTTTCCGGGACTGTGGTTCACTTTTGTAACGATCGCCTTGACCGGCGGCATAATGGGGACTTTGCTGGATGCTTTTCTTATGAAACATACGAAAGCTGAAGAACAGGGGCGGGTTTTCGGCTGGATGGAATCATGGACCAACGTCCAGCTCGGACTCATGATGTTGTCCTCTGGTTGGTTTCTGGATGTTTATAGTGCCCGGACCCTTGGTTTGTGGGGAGGGGGAATCGGGATCGCTGGAGGTGTCTTGCTGCTAGGGTTCTATTTCCTATTTAAGAAAAAGGTAGAGGCAGAATCCTCATTGGACAAGGGTAGTCTGGAAACCGGCCGCGACCCACAACAGAAAGATGGGAAAGAGGGTTTTTAGAAGACCCACCGTGGTCTGTGCCATTGATTCGATAAATGAAAAAATGATTCTGTGAAAGGTAAGTGTAAACACCTCAAAAATAAAGGGAAACGGATAGAATAAGAGAAGATTATAAATAGAGAACATCCTCAACGAGACACCTGTCCAACTTTCAAAAGGGCAGGTGTTTGTTTTGTCGAAAGAACGGGAATAAGTTAGGGAACGATTGGTAAGGGGGTAAAAAATTGGGGACGAGATCGTGGCAGATTCATAGATTCCGAGAGAGAGAATGGACCTCAGAAGAAGATGAAGTCGCTATCGAGTATCCACTCACGGTGACCGTCAACGGAGAAGAATTCGCAACGATGGTCTGTACTCCGACGGACAAAGAGGAAATGGTCATCGGATTCCTTGCATCCGAGGGTTTGATTCGGAGTGTGAAGGAGATCAAGGAGATGACCATCGATGAAGACCGCGGGTTCGCTTATGTGGAAACGGTGAGTAGCCTTCCTCAGGTGCAAAGCGGGCAGAAAAGGTGGCTCGGGTCCTGCTGTGGGAAGAG
This sequence comes from Halobacillus sp. HZG1, assembly GCF_035818575.1. Lineage (NCBI taxonomy): Bacteria > Bacillati > Bacillota > Bacilli > Caryophanales > Bacillaceae > Halobacillus > Halobacillus sp. HZG1. The sequence continues at coordinate 4,281 of NZ_JAYLVQ010000042.1, read as the reverse complement.
TCGGGCATTTTATTTTCAAAGCGATGCGGCGACGGCCCGGACGGCTATGGATGAGAGTACCTTCGATCCGAAAGTGTGCTTTCGGTTGATGGAAGAGTTCCAGTCCCAGGCGGGTCTATTCCAGCGGACGGGCGGGGTGCACCAGGCAGCCATCGCTACGTCAGATGGGATTGTGAAAGCGTATGCGGATATCGGCCGTCATAACGCGCTGGACAAATTGTATGGGTTTTTATTAAAAGAAAAGCTAAGCAGAAAAGGGAAGATCATTTTATTTACAGGCAGGATTTCTTCCGAAGTCCTTTTGAAAATATCAAAAATGGGATTCGGTGTCCTGCTGTCCAAATCGGCACCGACAGATTTAGCCCTTCAGCTTGCGGACGATTTGAACATAACGGCTGTCGGATTTTTACGGGGGGAGCGGATGAATGTGTACACTCATCCGAGGCGTATTGCTGCAGCCCATGGAGGAGGAGTAACGATTGAATGAACACACAGTAGTGACGATCAATGGAAAAGAATTTCTGGCGGAACCGGGTCAGAACCTGCTGCAACTGATGAATCAGGCAGAAGAACAGGTGCCGCAAATCTGCTACAACGAGTCGCTTGGACCGATCCAGACATGTGATACGTGTATCGTCCAGGTCGATGGTGAATTGACGAGGGCGTGTGGCACGAGTGTGACCGCAGGTATGAAGGTCCAAACGAAACTACCTCATGTACATAAAGCACAAAAGGAGTCGTTGGACCGCATTCTGGAAAAACACGAGTTGTACTGCACCGTTTGTGATTACAACAACGGCTCTTGTGAGATTCACAATACAATGGCGGAGTTCGGACTGGAACATCAGTCGCGTCCGTTCCAGCCGACCAGTTACGATAAGGATGATTCCGGCTCATTTTACCGCTATGACCCGGATCAATGTATCCTTTGCGGACGATGTGTGGAGGTCTGTCAGGATGTCCAGGTAAACGAGACGCTGACGATTGACTGGGATCGCATGGAACCACGTGTCATCTGGGACAATGATGTGCCGATCGATGAATCGTCCTGCGTCAACTGTGGGCAGTGTTCCACCGTCTGTCCTTGTAACGCAATGATGGAAAAAGGGATGGAAGGCGATGCCGGTTTCTTGACCGATACGGAGCCGGGCCTTTTGAAGTCGATGATCAATCTAACGAAGAAAGTGGAAACAGGATACGGACCGCTTTTCGCTGTATCGGATACAGAAGCAGCGATGCGCGAAGAAGTCATCCAAAAGGAAAAAACGGTCTGCACCTACTGTGGCGTCGGCTGTTCCTTCGATGTATGGACAAAAGGACGGGAAATCCTCAAAGTCGAACCGAGTGCCGAATCTCCGGCGAACGGCATTTCTACATGCGTAAAAGGAAAGTTCGGCTGGGATTATGTCAATAGTGAAGAGCGTCTGCAGAAGCCGCTCATCCGCCGCGGCGACCATTTTGAAGAAGTGGAATGGGACGAAGCCATCGCACACGTTGCGGATCGTATGACGGAGATCAAGGAAGAAAAAGGCGCCGACCACCTGGCTTTCATTTCTTCTTCGAAAGCGACCAACGAAGAATCTTACGTGATGCAGAAATTGGCCCGTCAGGTCATTGGCACGAACAATGTGGACAACTGCTCCCGTTACTGCCAGGCCCCGGCTACAAAAGGTTTGTTCCGCACCGTAGGATATGGAGGCGACTCCGGATCCATCGATGATATCGCAGCAAGTAAACTGGTGTTGACGATCGGGTCGAATACGGCGGAATCCCATCCGGTACTCGCATCCCGGATCAAGCGTTCTCAAAAGCTGTTCGGGCAGAAGCTCTTCGTCTTTGATTTGAGAAAACATGAAATGGCGAAGCGCGCCGACCGCTTTTATCAGCCGAAGACAGGCACAGACCTCGTCTGGCTATCCGCTGTTGCGAAGTACATTCTTGATCAGGGCTGGGAAGATAAGAACTTCCTTGAGGAATGGGTCAACGATTTTGATGCATACCGAGACAGTCTGGAGCCGTTCACGATGGACTATGCTTCGAACCTGACCGGAATCCCTGAGCAGGAACTGAAGGATGTCGCGAAGGAAATCGCCTATTCGGAATCCGTAGCTGTCTGTTGGGCGATGGGTGTCACACAGCATATGCTCGGTAGTGATACGAGTACGGCCATCAGTAACCTGCTTCTTATCACCGGAAACTACGGCAAGCCGGGTACAGGTGCTTATCCACTCCGCGGTCACAACAACGTGCAGGGATGCAGTGACTTCGGAAGCATGCCGAACTTCTTCCCTGGTTATGAAAAGACCGCTGACGATGAGGTGCGTGCCCGTTATGAAAAAGCATGGGATGCCACGATTCCGAAAGAACCGGGCATGGATAACCACGAAATGATCGAGGCCATTCATAATGGTGAGCTCTCCATGATGTACGTCATGGGGGAGGACACAGGAATCGTGGATGCCAACATCAACTATGTCACAGACGCATTTGAAAAATTAGACTTGTTCATCGTTCAGGACCTTTTCCTAACGAAGACAGCTGAATACGCAGATGTTGTGCTGCCGGCATCGCCAAGCCTTGAAAAAGAAGGAACGTTCACAAACACGGAACGCCGCATCCAGCGTTTGTATCAGAGCTTTGAGCCGCTTGAAGGAACGAAGCCGGACTGGCAGATCATTCAACTGATCGCCAAAGAACTCGGCCGTGACTGGAATTACCAGCACCCTTCTGAAATCATGCACGAAGCGGCAGGGCTTGCGCCGTTGTTCGCAGGCGTTCATTATGATCGCCTTGAAGGCTATAAATCCCTGCAATGGCCGGTCGCAGAAGATGGATCTGATCAGCCGCTCTTATTTACAGAAGGTTTCCCTTTTGAAGATAACAAAGCGAAGCTGTATCCACTGACATATGAGATGAAGTACGATACGAATGAAGAATACGACCTGCATGTCAATAACGGTCGTTTGCTCGAACACTTCCACGAAGGGAACATGACGTATAAGTCGGAAGGTATTCGCCGTAAAACGCCGAACGCTTTTATCGAAGTGTCGAAAGAGCTTGCGAAAGAGCGCGGCATTGAAGAGGGCGCCGAAGTGAAGCTGATCTCAGAATCAGGAGAAGCAACCGGGGTCGTTACCGTTACCGACCGCGTACGCGGCAAGGAGATTTTCCTTCCCCTCAACGACAACGGAAAGTCAGCGATCAACTTCCTGACCGACAACCGTGTCGATAAAGATACGAACACGCCGGCGTACAAGGAAATCGCGGTGAAGATGAAAGTGTTGAAAAAGAAAGGTAAATCACCGATTCCGCACAACAACCACCGCCGCGGGAACCCGGTTCCGCAAAAAGGTGTCAAAGTACAGGAAAAATGGAAGCGTCAGGATTATATATTCCCAGGCAAGGGGGGACGATGATGGCTAAAGCCATTACGAAAATCAAAAGGTATGAAGTATCGAGGGAAGACCAAGTAGAACAGGACGTTAAGGAAGTGAAAGAAGCTGTTGCCGACAATAAAGATTCCATCCTCAAAGGCATTGAATTGTTGAAGGCGCTCGACAACGGCGGTACCCTGGACTCCGTTACTGCTTTTGTAAAGGCGAAGGATGAGGCCTTGGCAAACGTTGTGAAAGAAATCGATAAGGATCAATATGAACCTTTGCTGCGCAACCTGCCTGAACTCGTCTTCCTCTTGGGAGAGATTAATGTGACAGGTATACGTGACTTGAGTTCCCGACTCAATCACGGTCTTGAAGCGATGGAAGGGGAAGGGACGACAGATAAGACGTCCTTCCTCGATCTTGCCAAAGCGCTTAAAGATCCGGAAATCAACCGCAGCATCACGATGCTCCTTCACTTTTTGAAGGGCATGGGAAGGTAACAATCGTAGAGGATGAAGCCATTATGGCTTCATCCTCTTTTTATTTGTCCTATCCCTTCTCTTTGTTTCAGAAAAGCTCCCTTTAGTTGAAGGCTCAGTTTCGAGATTTTTGTTGAGTGTATGGGGCTGCGGGGAATGACTCGCTTTCCGCGGGAGCGCGGTGAGCCTCCTCGGACTGCGTCCTGTGGGGTCTCACCAAGCACTTTTTTCCTCCTAGATATCCGGTTCCGGCGCCTAGTGAGACTTCCCTCGCTTCTGTACGATAAGTCAACATCGAATCACTTCGTTCTTCGTGTTTCCTTTATCTCCGCCAGCTCAGTCCAGTCCATACGCCGCTGAGCGAGGCGCTTCCACACTTAAGATAGGAGTCTCGCCATTCCCCTCCGCCCCTTTGCTATATA
>NZ_JAYLVQ010000041.1:0-3931 GCF_035818575.1 Halobacillus sp. HZG1 | reverse complement strand
ATGGTCCGTTAGCACAATAAGCATTAGCCAATATGGAGTTATTGCCTCCTTTAATGGAAGAAAATGATACTTGGTTTATAACAAGAACCAATCCCTCCTCTTGCCTTTTTCTTAAAATAACCCTTTACTAATTAAACGAAGACGAATTATGTAAGTTTCTTTTTATTCAACTAACCTTCTCAAACATCTAAAAAAGGAGACGATCACTTTGTTAGATAATCGCCCCCTATAACGGAAGACTTGATTTCGAGATATTAAAGCAGATTCCCATCCAACAACCCACGTTTATTTAATGAAGCAAAGAGGCTATTTATTTGCAAAAGGATTGATTACCTTCCACCCCTTTCCTTCAAATAACTTTCTTAGCATCCATAAATGGTCACTTCCAATTATGAGCAGTATGCTGTCATTAGAATTACTCGTTTCAACAATATTTTTGAAAACCATCAATTCTCTTTCTGACCATTTGTTTAAAAAGTCAAAACCAATCATTTTTTCTTTATTATCAGTTACAGTAACAAAAGATAAGTACATTCTCTCAAGTTCTTTAGTAGCTTTATTGTCATTTAATTTTCTAAACGAATCAACCAATGGGGTATTAAGGCTAATATCAGGAGCATTTTTGCTAATACCCTTCATTGTATTTAGTAATTCAGGATACGATCCTTGAATTGTGGCATTAAGTTCCGTCATATCTTCTTGAGATATTCTCCCTGACCAGTTCACCGCATATACTTTCTCATGATTTAACTTTTTGGCTAACCTAAATCCAATTTGTTGAATTTCGTCAATTGAATAATCTCCCTTTGATTTTTTGTATTCTATATTCAACTCATTGTCTTTTGACATTTCCCATTCTACAGCAACTTTAGTTGGCTTGTATTGAGCTAAATGATCAACTAGCTCTATTACTTCCTTTTCTTTCTTATCTACTAGCTCCTCTTCCTGCTCAAAATGATAGCTCCCGACAAGTATTATTTCATTTTTCAATTACACTCTCCCCCAGTTACTTTGTTTGTTCCATTAAACTCCTCCGTTAGCACAATAAGCGATAGCCATTGTGCAACTATGGCCCCCGTTAACGGAAGACTTGAATTCAAGATATTTAAGCTGATCTTTAACTAACGCACGCCTTAAGACGAGAAGGATGAATGTACTTTATTTATATGCCTTTGCAAATGTAGATGGTGAAAAGGAAACTTTGTATTTACCTTCAAGTTCTTTCTGTACTTTTTCTGTTATTTTCAATCCCTCTTTATTGTGTTCTGCTTCAAGTTCAACACCATTAGGAACTATTCCATCTTTATCCCAATCGATCCATTCACCATACTTCCCAATCCATTTCATTAACTCCAACTTCGTATCGAGTTCAATTGGAATCTCTTCTATGTCAAGGTTGCAATTACAGCGATTACACCAAAGAGGGTCTGAACCTACATCTCCCTCAATTTTTAATTCATTTGTTTTTTGTTGAATACATAGACATCTCATATTGTTTCCCATCTCCATTTATTAAAGTAAGCTGCTTTGTTAGTTAAAAAGGGCAATCGTCTATATTGAACAATCGCCCCCTATAACGGAAGACTTGATTTCGAGATATATACTCTATCCAATAATAATCAATCATAAATGTAATCAAATGCATTTATAACTTCAACCATTGAAGCTAAAGCGTGCTACATTTAAGAATAACGGAAATATGAGCTAACTGCCCCCATACCATAACCTAATGCAGCTATTAAAAGAATATCACCACCATTAGAGAAAAACTGAATAGTCTGTATAGTGGTAGGATCTATAAAACCATTAACAAAAGGAACCAGGTTCATTAATCGAATACAAGCATATAACAAAATCATTTGCCAGCTTGATAGTGCCGCATTTTTAAGTATGATTTTTTGGCGTTCGTCTTCTCTTGAAAATCCCGTTTCATCACCAGATATTCTTTTCGACGCCACTATGACAGCAGAGACTATAAGTCCAGCTAGAATTATTACTAATATGTACATTTTATTATTCCTCATTTCTTTAATGTTTTTTGGTAATTAAAAAGGGAGTCTACTGTACTATCTAAAGATAATGCAATAGCAAAAGCTAATTCTAAACTAGGATCATATTTATTGTTTTCTATGGCGTTTATTGTTTGTCTACTTACCCCGCATAGCTGAGCCAATTTACCTTGAGAAATCCCTAAACCTTCTCTCAAACTCTTTATACTATTTTTCAAATTTATATCACCTCTTCTATTATTTATGTCAAATACTTTTTACACCTATCATGGTAATAAAGACCAATCAACGTGTCAAATACTTTTTACACATTGATTAGTCTCAATTCAAAATTTTTCTGCTTTTTTCAGCGAAAAAATGTGGTACATTGTGACAATTATTTCGAAACTGAGTCTTCAACTAACCTGCCCAAAACATTAAGAAGGAGGCAATTCTTCGGTTAAAGAATTGCCCCCGTTTATGTAAGACTCGAATGCAAGATATCTTATAACGCTCTTTAACTTTAGAGCTTTATAGATTAAGTTCCATTACTCATAATTTAGTTCCGGATTGGCGGGGATGTTGTCACATACGTTTGCGCAATGAAGTCATGGATCGCACGTTTATCTTCTCTTACCCCTATCATCAAGGCACTTACAATCAATCCAATTCCTAATGTAAGAGTATAGGCAACTCCTGCTACTATAACCCTTAATATCATTGTACCAACCCCAACTTTTCTCCCATCAATTCTTACGATACGATTGCCTGCCATTCTTCTTCCTAACGTGTACCCAGACCATAAAACAGGTAATAACAAGGTATAAAATAATCCTAAAATATCAGTAGGGTAGGAGTTATCACCATCATAAAATACTCCATATAGAAAGTAAGAGAAAATTCCCGTTACCAAAAATATAATAATAAAATCTAAAACACTTGCTAACAACCTGTTCTTAAAACCAGCTGGATAAGTAATTTCCATATACACTACCCTTTCATAATTTTATATTCCCAGCTTTCACACTAAAATAATAGTCCCTTTACAACTAAAGCCCCCCATACTTACTATTGAGAATCTCTTATTACTTTATTTGTTATAAGCCAGTCTTCAAATGTCTGAAATGCTTCTTCATCAGATAGACTTTGACCGCAGATAGAAAATATCAGCAACCCATAATTTTTCACATGAACCCCTAATTCCTTCTCTAATACGAACTTAAAAAATACTCCTGGTTCATAGTCATCTATAAATACATCCCAGATGTCTTCCCTTTTCCTTTTATAAGCCACTACTTCAAGATCGTGTCCATCTTCATAATAGCCTATATGATAATGTTGGTGGAGTACGTACATCTTACTTGATCCCTTCCTCGTAATTACTAAAAAATAAAGTCGACATTTTCACATTAACGCCCCCCTTTATGTAAGACTCGAATTCGAGATATCTCTTACTGTCTTTTTCTTTAGAGAAAGAATGGATAAGTAGTTTTTTTTTATTTTGCTTTATTTGAGTCAATTGTTGTTCCAACTGTTATTCCAAGAACCAAACCTATACCAGCCCCGATTGCTAAGTCATCAAATAAAGTTAACCCAAGCACTGCTCCTAAAGGTAACCCAATACCAATTCCAACCGCTAGATAAGTATCCCCAGTTGTTTTTTTGTTTTTGCACATCATTTACTTTTCCCTTCTGATAACCTTATTTGCTTTTACTATTCCTCAAGCTTGCTTCGTAAGTTAAAAAACTTCATTTATGATGGTCCTGCTTAAGTAATTAGGGCGATTATCTGTTAAGCAATCGCCCCCGTTTCGTGAAGACTTGAAACCGAGGTACTTTGGAGTTCTTCAACTAATGCACCCTTTAGTTTAAGTGAAATTATTCACAAAATTTATTGATAACACCTTTACGTTCATAAAAGCACCAATATCGATTAACCCTTA
>NZ_JAYLVQ010000040.1:0-16573 GCF_035818575.1 Halobacillus sp. HZG1 | reverse complement strand
ATTTTTAAGTAGTGGTTTCGAGAACCATACTTGGTTAAGGGGCGGAGGGGAATGGCGAGACTCCTGCGGGAAAAAAGTGCTTGGTGAGACCCCACAGGACGCAGTCCGAGGAGGCTCACCGCGCTCCCGCGGAAAGCGAGCTATTCCCCTCCGCCCCATCCACTCAGCATAAGTCTCGAAACTGAGTCTTTAAGAAACCTGCCATTTACTTTAATAACTCTCTAGTATAGTTATTTCCTATAATAAAGCTTTAGGTTTATATTTTCCCTTTTAAAGGAAAGCAATCCTTAGATTGTAAAATGAAGGGAGTTATTGAAAATGGAAGAAAGAATTGAGCATTTGACTAATTGGCTGAGGACGAAGACAGAAGAAGCAGGTGCTGACGGTCTTTTGGTCGGTATAAGCGGTGGTATTGATTCTGCAGTGGTGTCCTACTTGATTAAGCGAGCGTTCCCTGAAAATTCCTTAGGTGTAATACTTCCAATTAATAAAGGGGTGGAAGACCAAACCGATGCTTTGGCTGTTGTAGAAGGAGCAGAGCTTAATTATGTTGGTATTGAATTGACGGATGCTTATCAAACCACTTACGACACCATTAAGAACCAGCTGAATGAAAAAGGGGATTGGAATGACGAGAAGTCTCAGCTGGGTGGTGCGAACCTTCAAGCCCGTCTGCGGATGAGTACGCTTTATGCTGTTGGAAACAACTATAACTACCTTGTTGTAGGTACGGATAATGCTGCAGAAGATTATACCGGCTACTTTACGAAATACGGAGATGGGGGAGTGGACCTTGTTCCTCTGATCAATTTAAGAAAAGAAGAAGTGAAGGAAATGGCCGAGGCACTGAATGTCCCGGACTCGATCGTTCATAAAAAACCGAGTGCAGAACTTTGGGAAGGGCAGACAGATGAAGAAGAACTGGGGATGTCTTATGATACGATCGATGCTTATCTGAGAGGGGAAAAGATCGATCCCGAAGATGAAAAGAATTTAAAAGAACTTCACAAGAAGACTGAACATAAACGGCGGGTTCCTGCAGGCCCCGAACGCTTCTAAGGAGAGTGATTATAGAATTATGAGCCAGGATACAGCACTCATCATCATTGATATGATTAATAAAATGGATTTTGATGGTGGAGAAAACCTACTAGAAAACAGTCTTCCTGTCGCAAAGCGTTTGAGTGAATTCAAAAAAGAGGTCAAACAGCAAGGCATGCCAGTGATTTATGTGAATGATAACTTTGGGCTTTGGCAGGACAATGCAACTGAATTGTTGGAAGAATGTAAAAAGGGGATAGGAAAACCTGTGGTTGAACAAATGGAGCCTGATGAAGATGATTACTTTATTATTAAACCGAAGCATTCGGGCTTTTTTGGAACACAGTTAAGTATTCTCTTAGACCATCTAGAGGTGAAGAACCTTATTTTGACTGGAGTAGCCGGTGATATCTGTGTCATTTTTACAGCGAATGATGCTTATATGAGGGAATATAATATTTGGGTGCCGGAAGACGGGACAGCGTCTGAGTATAAGGATGATAATAAAAATGCTTTAAGAATCGTGAAGCGATCTTTAGGTGCTAGAACAGATTCCTTAGATCTCTCCCTTATAAATGATATTTTCAACAGTTGACAGTAGGGAGTACCTGTCATATATTATAAGGGAACACAGGTGATGGTTTCACGAATGTAACTTTAAACCCGTGAAGGAGAAATGATTTATGAGTGTGGTTGTTCTTAACTAATCCATGAACTGGATACGTCCTGAAAAAAGTGTGCGAAAGCATGCTTGGTTTGTTATACCCTTTTTCAGGAACAGTTAAGAACAAGCATAAGCATAGCTGGATAAAACGATCCTAAAAGCTATGACTGGCTTATTCAGTCATAGCTTTTTTTTCGTACATTCGTGGAACTGCATTCTTTATGAGTCCCTACGGAGTCCGCAGCGAGCTATCTTTAGCTTGGTGCGGACTTTTTTTGTAATCACCTGTCAAAATGAGGAGGAAAAAAACATTGAATAAGCAAACATTTGAAAGTTTAGGTTTGAACAATATTTTAACAAGAGTCAGTGACTTTGCTCATACAGATCGAGGGAAAGAAACTATTCTGCATTTGGAACCATCCGATGACCAAAAGATGTTGGAAAGGAAGCATGAGGAGGTCAAAGAGGCAAGAACCATAATCGATAGTCACAGTCATGTGCCTATTCATACTCTTGGTGACATTCAGGTCATGATTGATCAAGGGAACAAAGGAATCTATATCCGGCCGCAGCAATTTGGTTCCCTTGTCTCATTTCTTGAGCATTGTACAAAATTGAAACGGTTTATGAGAGATAAACAGATTCTAGCCCCGACCATTTCTTTGTATGTCGATTCCATCGCGGATTTATCTCAATTGGAAGAAGAGATTTATGGGAAAATCCGCCATGGGCAAATCGATGAGTCTGCATCGAAAGAGTTAGGAAAGCTGCGTAGAAAAATTGACAAAACTCTCAGCGACATGAAAACGAGGATGGAAAGTTCAGCTAAAAAGTACAGTTCTTTTCTTCAAGAGACGAGACCGGTGGATAAAGGAGGTCGGTTGACCCTTCCTGTCAAAAGAGAGAACCGATCCAAAGTGAAGGGGGTCATCCTTGATCAATCTTCTTCTGGAGCGACGCTCTTCATAGAACCTGATGAAGTGACGTCCCTTCAAGAGCAAGTCGGGCTTTTGAAAATGCAGGAAGAGCAGGAGGTGGAAAGGATTCTTTATGCCTTGACCGCCTCTGTACTGGAAAAGGAATATGAGTTGAATATCGCTATGGAAACGATGCACCAGTATGATGTTCTTTTTGCAAAAGCGAAATACAGCAAATTGATTGATGGTCATTCACCGTCCTTTTCACAAGGGGAGATTGAGATTAGAGAGGGGCGTCATCCTCTACTAGGGGAAAAAGCCGTCCCTCTGAATCTCCATATGGGTGTGGAGGATCAAGCTCTGCTTATTACTGGACCAAATACAGGCGGGAAGACGGTAACGTTAAAAACCGTGGGCTTGTTTTGTTTGATGGCGCAATGTGGACTGCCGATTTCTGCACAACCCGGTACCAGGTTACCACTTTTCCAACATGTGTTTGTTGATATTGGTGATGGGCAGAGCATTGAAGAGAATTTGAGCACCTTCAGTTCAAGGCTCACGAATTTAATTCACATCCTGCAACAAGCGAATGATCATTCATTGTTACTACTGGATGAAATCGGTTCTGGAACAGATCCTGGTGAGGGGATGGGTTTAGCCACAGCTATTCTGGATCAGCTCGCCAATAAAGGCTCCACCATTTTGGCGACCACTCACTATAGTGAGATGAAAACGTATGCCATGGAGAAAGAGGGCTTCATGAATGGAGCGATGGAATTTGACTTGGAAACCCTCAAGCCTACCTACCAGCTGCAAATAGGGACAGCTGGAAAGAGTCAGGCGTTTGATATCGCATATAAATTAGGGCTCCATCCGGAAATCCTCAATCATGCTTATGGCATCACATATAAGCAAGATGGGGACTTTACGCAAGAGGATAAGCTTTTAAAAAATCCGTCCTATGCTAAGCAGATAGCGATCAATAGGTATAGACAAAAACGTAAATCTCAGAAGAAAGAGAAAGCTGAATTTCAAATGGGGGACAATGTATGGATTCCTGCAGAAGAGGAAATGGGTATTGTTTATAAAGGCCCGGATGCCCTCGGGAATTATATCGTCCAAGTGAAAGGAGAAAAGAAAGAGTACAATCATAAATGCTTGAAACTCCATATTTCAGCCGATGAACTTTATCCAGAGGATTATGATTTTGATATTATTTTTAAATCTAAGGAATACAGAAAAATTAAAAAAGTAATGGATCGGAAACATGTAGATGGCTTAACTTTGGAAGATGAAGAATAGGATTACACATCGCGAAAGAGTCAGCATTTCAACTGCCACAGATGAACATGTTATTCTGAAATAAACACCCAAAAGAGGGGGGAGACTGTGAAGAAGCGGACAAAATGGGTCATCATTATAGCTGTACTTTCCATCATTGCTGTTCTTGCCATCCCGGAAGCTTATGCCTATTTAACAAAAAGAAATTATGATAGTGAAGCTGTTACAGCACAGGAAATACCTGATGGATACGAGGTGGCGACTCTGGCTGGAGGGTGCTTTTGGTGTATGGAGCCTCCATTTGAAAAATTGAAAGGTGTCCATAGTGTCATATCCGGTTATACGGGAGGGGAAACAGAAAATCCTTCTTATGATGAAGTATCGTCCGGAGGTACGGGCCATATTGAGTCTGTGCAAGTCTACTATGATCCAGATGTCATCTCCTATGAACAGATTCTCGATGTTTTCTGGAAGCAAGTCAATCCGACCGATGACGAAGGTCAGTTTGTGGATCGAGGGTACCAATATACGACCGCTATTTTTTTTCACACACCTGAACAGCAGGAAATCGCTGAGCAATCGGAACAAGACCTCCAACATTCAGGTCGCTTTCAGAAAGAATTAGTCACTCCGATCAAGGAAATGGGAGAATTTTATAAAGCGGAGGAATATCACCAGGATTATTATAAAAAAAATAAACTGCGCTACGATTTTTATCGTGGAAACTCCGGCCGTGATCAATATTTAGAAGAAAAATGGGGAGAGGACTTAGAAGTGAACCTTCCTAAGAAATAACCTTTCTCCCTCGACATCTTTCTCTTATACCAAAACAAACCCCCTTCGCTTCCGCGAAGGGGGTTAAATTATTGATATTCAATAACTCTCTGTTTCTTTAGGAATGGAAGGATTCGCATCCGTATCCATACTTGTATAGCCCACATAACTAAAACCGATGACGATCATCATAAGAATGGCTAATAAAATTCTTCTCATTACATTTCCTCCATCACTACAAAACGACAGAAAAACAAGTGTTTTGTCGAATCTTGTAGATTGTTGCTTACTCTATTGTAATCGCTCGAAAATAAGATTACAAGCCTATCATAAGTCTATGAAACCATTTTTAAGCCGATGACTCCGGCAACGATACAAGTAATGAACAACAGACGTTTCCGGTTCGCTGGTTCCTTAAAGAAAAATATGCCCAGCAGCACGGTACCCGCTGACCCGATTCCTGTCCATATTCCATAAGCTGTTCCTATTGGAAGATCTTTTAGAGATAAAGAAAGGAAATAGAAGCTTGCCGCACCTGCAAGGATGGCCATGAACGCCGGCTTCCGTTTTTGAAAGCCATCCGACAACTTTAAGAAGAACATTGCCGTCATTTCTCCTACTCCAGCCATCATTAAGAAAACCCATGCCATACTTATCCCTCCTGTTGTAGCTGTTCTGTATTATTTGTCTCAGACATTTTTAAACCAATAATCCCTGTAATTAAAAGCATAATAAAAAAGACTTTCCCAGCTCCGCCTCCGTCGCCAAGAAAGATCATCCCGATTAAAGCTGTACCTGCTGCGCCAATCCCTGTAAATATCGCATAACCTGTCCCGATATCAATCACTTTTAATGCTTTTGTAAAGAAAGTGAAGCTGATTACGATACAAATGACGGTAATGGTTGAAAAGAGAGGATCTGTGAATCCCTTTGACAATTTCAAACCAACAGCCCATCCAATTTCAAAAAAAGCACCGAAGAATAAATAAATCCATGCCATCGTTTCATCCCTCCCTAATGCTCGGGGTTCTTAATGCCAAGCCAGAAAATCTGCCAGCTTGCTTCTTGCCTTTCTTCAAAAACATCCCGGTCATAAAAATTTTCTTCCAGAAACAAACCGTCAACTAACGTATAAAAAGCAGATGTTAGCGTATCTGTAGAAAGAGGGCGGATAATTTTCATCTCTTTTCCACGTTCAAATACCGGTCGGATGATCTCAGTCATGCAGTCTTCTACCATCAAGAATACCTTCTTAATTTCATCTGCGAATTCTTCGGGAGGAAAAAAGGTGACACGCTTGAAGAACATGCCTTCTGTTGAATGAGCCATATGTTCCAGGTAAACACGATAGATCTCGTGAAGATGATCAGGCACTGAGTCCTGCTGCATAGCTTCTGCTTGATTCATCAAATGACTCTTTTCTCTCTCTCCCACGTCATATAGAACATGAAGAAAGATATCTTCTTTATTATCAAAATGGTTATAAAGAGAAGGTTTCTTTATTCCGACTGCCTCCGCAATATTGGCAAGGGTCGTATTTTCGTACCCATAATTGGCAAAGAGCTTTAGACTCTCATCAATAATCGTTTCTTTTGTCACTCAGCTCTCTCCTTTCACTAACTAACGTTTGTTAGTTTTATTTTATCACGGTACGTGATCATTGTCCAGAACTCTAAATTCGACATGTTTAGTCATGAATAATGAAGGGAATGCTTTGTAATAAGAGGTCTTATACCATAATGGGAAATGGTTAGAAAGAAGGCGCATATTAGTTCTTCCAGGTGCCTGACACTAAAACAGAAGGGGATTGAATCGGTGAACCAATATAAACTGGATCGATACGAAGGGGCTTATGCGATTTTGGTCGAAGAATCCGAATTTAAGAATGAACTTTCTGTACTCAGAGAGAGGCTAAGCTTTGTAAAACCAGGTGATTATGTTGAAATAGAATTCGATTCCATAGGTAATTTAAAACATGTAGCCATCTTGTCTAAGTGTGACAAAATGGAAAAAGCTTAAGAAGAAGTGCGTCAGCGGCTCAGCTCTTGAACCGTTGCCGCACTTCTTTTTTGACTAATATCCTGCCATTATGTTGAAGATATGGAAGGCTATTGATATTCATTCATAATATTTAGATAATAGTGTCGAATTACCTTGCATTTCTCTTCTATATCCTCATAATAAAAGTAAGAGATTTGTACTGGGGGGATTCTCATGCTATTAAGGAATGCGATGGACCTTTTGGATGAGGGAGTGCTGATTAGTGATGAAGAATACACAATCACCTATGTCAACCCTGCCTATGTTAGGATGTTCCAATTACAGGAAGAACGCATTGTTGGAGAGAAACTCAATCATGTGTATCCGGATTTGGCACCAGAGAAAAGAATCCTATCTAAGTCTATTAAAGAAAAAAAAGATATAGACTTTGAAGGAATGGAGTTTCAGTGGCAGGGGATGGACATGGTGCTGCACATTTCTACAAAACGTTTCACTCATGAAGGAGAAAGCTTTATTCTCATCCGTATTTTCAATATGACGGAGCAGTCGAAAAGAGAGAAGGAGTTAATCCATATGATTGAAGAAATGACTGCTAATATTGTGACCATTGCTAAAGGTTATGCCCTTTTACCATTACAGCCCATTTTAAGAGAGGAACAGCGTCATATCTTATTAGAGAGGGTACCAGTTTTATGTCAGGAACAGAATGTGAGTCGACTGGCGATCCAGTTTTCGGGCATTACTTCGATTGATGAAGAATGGGCGGTCCTTTTGAAAAACCTGATGATGAGCCTTAAGTTGTTGGGCATAGAAGTTGTTCTTGCCGGCATGCGTCCACAGGTAGTAATGGAATTTGCGCAAAATCATATCCAACTTGATGGTGTCCGTACATTTATGAACGTGCAGCAAGCAACGAAGTATTTTTTGGAAACAGGGTTGAAGCCGAACTTCAAATAAATACAGTGACATGCATGTTTGTTGCTGGGCTTCTATATCCACCTCGATTCAAAAGAGTTTTAAAAAAACAGGTTCATTTCCCTTTCTCAACCGTCTAAAATCATCATACGACCATACGTTTAAAACCCCATAAAAATCACCATCGATACCCAAGTATTGCTTTCCTTATAAAAAAAACTTGATTGATTGTAAGAACAATGTGTCTTCTTCCTCCTTCATTAATTTAAGGACTAGTGGGCTTTTTCGCCTTTGAAATCTTTAAGTGAGATTTTTCCTCTCACGTGTTTTTTATCGCCTTTCTTTCATCTATAAAGAACCATACACACTCTCTGCTTTCTAGTGTGCTATAATACAAACAAATGTTCTTGAAAGGTGATCGATATGGAAGAACTATTGGACGGACTAAATCCATCCCAACAAGAAGCGGTCGTATCTACAGAAGGTTATGTTCGTGTCATCGCTGGGGCAGGTTCCGGCAAGACACGAGCCTTAACTCATCGGTATGCTTTCATCGTGAATGAGCTCGGGATCGACCCTGCTAATATGCTGTCTGTGACTTTTACAAACAAAGCAGCCCATGAAATGAGACGGCGGGTGAAGAAATTGATTGGTGGAGAGCAGGACACAGGGTTTATAACTACGTACCATGGATTTTGTGTACGTGTCCTGCGTGAAGACATCCACCGTCTCTTTTATCCGAAGAATTTTGTCATTTTGGACGTGGAGGATCAGAAGATTCTATTGAGAGAGATCTTTGAAGATATGGGATTAAAGCTCAATGACAAAACGTTCAAAAGAATTCTTGATAAAATTGGTATTCTTAAAGGAAACACACATTATGTCCAACAAATGATTCTCCGTGGAGCCATGCCTTCTGTAGAAGATTCAGGTGACCTCGACAGTCAGATTATTCAACAGTACCTCAAGAAGCAGAAGCGGGTGTACGGGTTGGATTTTGATGATTTACTCAATTTTGTTTTCACTCTTTTTGAGCAGAATAAGGAAGTGCTTGAAAAGTGGCAGGATCGACTTTTTTACATACAGGTCGATGAATTTCAGGACAGCAGCTTTAAACAATTCGAACTTGTGAAGATGTTGTCAGAAAAACAGGGGAATCTCTTCGTCGTTGGTGATCCCGATCAAACGATCTATGAATGGCGGGGCGCAGACCCTAAATATATGGTAGACTTTGAAAATTACTTTCCGGATGCTCAGACCATCTTTTTGAAGGAAAACTATCGTTCCACACCTGAGATTCTTTCTCTAGGAAACGCCTTAATCCGTAACAATTATTTCAGAGTGGATAAGGATATGCTTCCTGTAAATCCTCATGGTGTGAAAGTGGTGCATTATCATGGCAAGGATGAGATAAAAGAAGCAAAATGGATCGTGAATCGTATTAAACAGCTCGTGGAAAATAAGAAAGCGAATTTGAGTGAGATTGCCATTTTGTATCGAGCGAATTATTTATCCCGTTTCGTAGAACAGGAACTCATAGCTGAAAATATTGAATATACGATTTTCGGAGGATTTAAATTTTTTGATCGTCTGGAAATTAAGGATGCCCTCGCTCACTTGAAAATGATCGCTTTTCAGGATGATTTGTCTTTCAGTCGTATTATCAATGTACCAAAGCGTCAAATTGGAAAGAAGCGGATGGGTTTTCTCAGGGAAAAGGCGGAAGAGGAGGGGAAATCCCTCTATGAAACACTGAAAAAATATGTGGATCATGATCGATTGAGGCGCACAGGCGCAAGCACTTTCATCGAGGCCATTGAGTATTTGAAGGGAATTCGCAGCAAAAGAAAAGTATCAGAACTGCTGCAGGAAGCCATGCAGGTGACAGGATACGAAGCTTATCGGCGGGAGGATGGAGATCAGGAGAGATTGGATAATATGACTGAACTCCTCCATTCCATCGTCCAGTATGAGCAGACGCTCGGAGAAGATATTGATTTGGACGAATATTTACAAATGGTTGCCCTCTACTCAGATAATGACCGGGCAGATCAGGTGGACTCCGTTAAACTCATGACCATTCATACAGCCAAAGGGTTGGAGTATCCTTATGTATTCGTTATTGGCATGTCAGAAAGTGTTCTCCCTAATGTTCGTGCAATCAGGCAGCGGAAAGAGAGAGGTCTGGAAGAGGAACGCCGGCTTGCCTATGTAGCCGTGACGAGAGCGGAACAGGAACTCTATTTAACTGAATCTGAGGGTTTTCAAAATGGAGGGCAAAAAAAATACCCTTCCCGTTTTATATTCGAAGTCGAAGATCACTTCTATGACCGTATCGGAGAATTGGATGCATCTCTTATTGAAGAAGCGAAAGAATATATTCGTGCTTCACATCGTCTGGAGAGAGAGCCTGCTGGTGACTATCTCGAAAAAGGCACCAGAGTCAAGCATCCGGTTTTTGGTGAAGGTTCTATCAAAGAAATCGATGAGAAGAAGAATAATTACCTGGTATTTTTTGATCGACTAAAAGCTCCGAGACCGATCAGCCGAAACTTTAAAAAACTAGAAAAACTATAAGGAAATCAGAAGACCCGTCACGTGTAAACGTGACGGGTCTTCTTTAGGAATCCCATGATATAGGGAGATAGAGTTTTATATAGCGTTTGCAATATTCATTGCATTTTCTGCCCGTTCCTCTTCAGGACCATAGTATTTAAGCTGATAGATGACGTCCAGATCTCCATCATACCATTCTACGAAAATGTGGTCTTTCTTTTCCTGGACACCAGCTACAGCTCCTGAATTTAGAGGGACCTGCATTTCGGATTCTTGAAGAATATTTTCCGGATCAAACAAGGTGCTCACCATGGCTTTATCTGAACCATCTGATACATAGAGGACCTCGACTCTTTTGTCTTCCACCTTTGACTCCACCTGGGTGACTTCGAAAGGCATATCTTCAGGAAGACCAAGCTTCTCCTTTTTCTCATCCGATAAGTCCTCCACCGGCTGAGCGAACGTCTGAGGATAAGCTGTTTTTAAATCCTCAAGCGATAAATTTTGAGAAGAACAAGCGGCGAGAAAAATCAATGTCGTGAACAGTAGTATTCTTTTCCACATGTTTTCCACTCCTTGAACAATAAAAGAAAAACTTCCGTTCACATTTTACCATACTTTCCTCCATCTGATGATTGAGAATTCTGATTTGTATCCCATCCTATCGCTGAATTTTGTTAGAGGTGCACGGAATTTTTGCGTGAATATTTAGAAGTATTTGAAAAATAGTCGAATTTTCTCATATAAATTGAAACGTTTAAGGGAATTAAACGTAATAAAGAGTAGATAAATAGAATCAAAAAGACTGGGTGACGGCTCAAAGGGGAAAATCTTAATCACAGTGAAAGGTAGGATGACATGGAATCTATTCAAATTCGTACGTTTCTTGAGAAAGATTTTGACGTTCTCCAGCAATTAAATGAAAAAGAAGGATGGAGCGGCCTTGTGGAACGTGGGGAGGAAACCCTATGCTCCTGGCTGAATTCAGAACCCGCTTTGGTGGCGGTTGTAAATCATGAAGCTGTCGGTTTTCTCCGAGGACTGACAGATGGGTCCATTACGTTGTATGTGTGCGATCTACTGGTGAAGGAAAGTTTTAGAAATCAGGGGATTGCGGAGAAATTGATTCAAACCGCTCACGAGTGCTATCCAAGTACCCGTGTGGAAATGCTGGCTTCAACAAAGTCGGAGGGATACTACGCAAATCAAGGGTACCGGTCCTTTTATGGATTCAGAAAATCTGCTGAAGAAATGTAAAAAACAACTGACCCGATGTAATCGGGTCAGTTGTTTTCTTTTATATACTCGGCTTCTTCCTCAGGACTGAGGAGACGTTTGGCTTTTCCGATTGTACCACGCTGCATTTCCCAGATGGTGTTATGGTCAGCTACAGCGTTTGAATAATCTCCATCCGCCCATTTCATTAAAATTTGTTTATAAACATGCTTATTAGTTAACTCATTCGTTTCTAAATGTTCGAGCAGCCAGGATATGCGAAGGGGGTGAATTTCAAAAAAGGTCCACTTTTCATCTGCTTTCACTTTTTGATGTGACATGGCATGAATGTATTCCTGATATTCCTTGTCCGTTAACTCCGGTCCGGAAATCTCTCCTCCAAAAGGATTTTTCCCATCTCTCTCATAGGCTCTCAGTTCTTCTGCATTCACTGTTCCGGTTACACCCTGCGCTGTGGATGCCCCCTGAGTTTGTACATACAAATAGGCTCCTGTCACCGCACCAATACATAGGCAGAATGAAAACCATACAATTAATCTCTTCATGTACAGCCCCCTTAAAAGTGTTTACCAGTAATTTCTATTATATAGGAAGGGGGAGAGTAGAAAAAGAGAATCGTCGTAAATAAACTTGTATGACCTCTCCTTAGCTATCGACATAATGAGCTAATTTAGCTGCGAATGATCGTGGGATGAGCTTGGAGGCATAGGCCAAACCCTGGTTCATCATGCCGGGGATAACCACACGTTTTCCTTTCACAAACCCAAGAAATCCAGACTTGGCTACCGATTCCGGGGACATAGTACTGTTTACAAGTTTCGTATGCTCCGCTCTTGCTGCTTTGAAGAAGTTGGTATCTGTTGCACCCGGACATAAGGTGGTAACCGTTACACTTGTATCTTTCAACTCTTCTACAAGAGCTTCTGAGAGGGAAAGGACGTAAGCTTTGGAAGCATAGTATACGGCCATTTTAGGACCAGGCTGAAAAGCTGCCGTGCTCGCTACGTTCAAGACTCCTTTAGGAATGGAGCGGAAGCGGGCGGCTTTAATCTCAGGTAAAAACAAGTGGGTCAGTTCAGTTAGGGCATTAATATTGACCTGCAACATTTTTTGTTGGTCTAATAATGGGAGGTCTTCAAATAGTCCATTCAAACCAAAACCAGCGTTATTGACAAGGACGGTGACGTTGAGGCCGAGCTCTTTCACCTTACTATACACAACTTCAGCTGCTCCTGGTTCTGATAGATCCTGAGGAATGATGGTGATTGGATGACCATCCAGTTCTTCTTTTAACTGTTGAAGTTTGTCTTCAGATCGTGCGACGACAATCAAGTTATACCCTGATTTAGCAAACAGACGGGCGAATTCGTATCCAATACCACCCGAGGCTCCAGTGATCAATGCAGTTGGCTTCATGAAAATCTCTCCTTTAACAACTTCTTATGCAATAGATGCTAATAGTCTATACCCTATTACCGCGAAGAACAAATCACACACCCGTTTCCCATACGTAACCAGACCAGGTCATCCAACATTTGGATGACCTGGTCTGGTAGGTTTAAGGTGGGTTTTGGCTATACAATCTCTCTTCGCTTCAGTGTCTGGATGGCTCCGAATAGAAGAGAAATGATTAACAGTATGGTGATCAGGGCAGCCATCCAAAGGTCTTGACCGACTTCTCCGCTTCTTAGTAAGGCAGGGAGGTGGGAAGTGATAGTTGTTGGGCTCCATTCCAATAGGTGGGAAAAAATACTTGTTATTAAATTTAATACAAGGATGATGCTGATCGTTAAGAATAAAACAACGCCGGGAATTTTCGTCCATGTGTTCATGAAGAGACTAATACTGATGACGAGAATGATATACAAACTATAAAAAGCAGCTGTAATCAATGCATACATGAAGGATACGTCACCAAAAAGAAGTTGAACATAATACCAACTTGCTATTAAGCCGACAAAAATAGAGAGAAGGACGAGTGTGACATGAGCTGCCCATTTGGCTGTCACATAGGCAGTATAGGAGACCGGCTTTACAAGAATCAGCTCCGCCACTCCTGATTTTCGTTCTCCAGCAATCGTTCCCATTGTAATCAAAGTAATGACCAGCACTCCGAGTGTATTTATTTGGGAGATACTCATCATAAATACGTTCGCTGCCGGTGGTGTTGGAATATCAAAGACCGCTCCTTCTGGAAGCCCCCCTGTGGATTCGAGTATTTGAGGAAGATAATAGGTTGTCAAAGGATCCATAATGCAAAATAGAATGAAGACAAGAGGAACCCAAACCCATTTGTAATTTCTCGCGGATTCCAGGCATTCCTTTTTATAAATGGTCATCCATTGCATGTTCATTCACCACCTTCATGAATAGATCCTCAAGCGTCGTCTGTCCTACTTCAAAGAAAAGAAGCGGCCATTGTTCCTTGGTTACAAGCTCTAAGAGAACGTCACGAGCCTCTGTTACATTTTGTACATACACATGGATCTTTTGTTTTTGGACATCTGTATGCGTAACAAAAGGGAGCGTCTCCAGTTTCTCTTTGAATGGCTGTACGTTTCCTTCCAAACGAAGAGTAACCTTATCTACCTGGTGTCGTTCCTTGACGTCTTGAAGAGAGCCTGATTCTACGATCTCTCCTTTATGCATAAGAAGAATTTCGTCACTTGCTTCCTCTGCATCACTCAGGATATGTGTGGAGTAAAGGAGGGTCGCTTCCTGCTTTAATTCTTCCATCAAATTTAATACATCACGACGGCCGATGGGGTCTAAAGCGGACACCGGTTCATCAAGCAAAAGAACGCTTGGCTTGTGGATCATCGCCTGGGCAATTCCCAGTCTTTGCTTCATTCCCCCTGAGTAACTGGATATTTTTCGGTTTTTCGCATCCGCAATCCCGACACGCTCGACCAATTCTTCCGCTAGTTTTATAGATTCCAGCTTAGAGATTCGGGAAAGACGGGCGACGTAGTGAAGAAACTCTTTGCCGGTCATCCAATTGTGAAACTGTGGATGTTGGGGGAGGTAGCCGATATATTTGCGTATATCATCTCCTCCGCCGCTTGAAAGCTCCACTTGGCCCGAGGAGGGGTACATAAGTCCTGCGATCATTTTTAAAGTTGTCGTTTTCCCTGCGCCATTAGGTCCAAGCAAAGCGACACATTTTCCTTGTGATAAATCGAAGGTGATATTTTTCACCGCATTTTCTTTACCGAATGTTTTCGTTAGATTTTTCAGGTGAATCACGACTCATGACTCCTTCCAAAAATAAAATAAACGATGGGACCGATCGTGTTGAAAAATATGATAATAAGCGCCCATATCCATTTCGGTCCTTTTGTAGTTTCTGCACGGATTAAGCTTACAAGAGCCGTAATCATTAAAACGAGCTGGATGATGAGCAGGGGAGCGATGATCGCTAAATTTTCATTCATAAAATCAATGACGTTCTGTGTGAGTAACATGACAGCACCTCCTTATCGATTGTTTTTCTTACTTCTAGAAAATTTATGATTTCGTTACCGTTTCTTTCCTCGTCCACACTGTTTTCCATAAGATGAAAAAGATGATGCTTGGCACAGGGAATTGAATCAGTCCTACGACCCCCCACAACCAGGGAGCTTTTCCAATTTTTCTTGCTTTTAAAAATAGTATGGAACTTTGTGTGACTAAAAGGAGAACGACAAGAATCCATCCCCATAAAGGCATTTCTTCAGGTCCATAATGCTTCATTGCTGCATCTCCACCATTTCATAGCGCTCTTTATAAAAGTAGCGGATCAAGATGATAATGGAAGTGATTTGTGCGAAAACAAATAAAAAAGGAACATAGAATAAGCTGAAAATAAGGAAAGAAATAAAAATGAAAGCGATCCCCCACAAACAAGTCAATTCAAACCATAGTTGCCGGTACCAAAGGGCGGTCTGTTCTTCGATTAGATTCTCGAAGTAAGAGAGGGAGGGTTCTGTGAGTTCCATCTGTTCATCCGTGTGACGTGCTGCTTCCTGAAGCTTTCCTTCCAAATTTTGCGGCTTCTTTTCATTTGTCATCTGTTCTCAGCTCCTTTCGTAAATTCTCCAGTCCATAATGGACCCTTGACTTTACTGTCCCTACTTTCACCCTGGTCATTTTTGCAATATCTGTATACTCATAACCGTAATAATGCTTCAAGACGAGAGGGATCCGATGTTCGTCTTCAAGCTTCCATAAAGCCTCCTGGACCTCATGCCAATCACTTTCCAAAGAAACGGGGGAGCGGGGATATTCCTCCCGCAGTTTCTCATCCAGCTCATATTTTCTTTTTTGCTTTCGTTTGTAGTCCAAGTATGTGTGTGTAGCAATTTGGATCAACCATGTAGAAAACTTGGAGCGATGGTTATACTGATTGATCTTCTGGATGGTCTTGATTAGTGTGTCTTGTGTTACATCATAAGCCAACTGTTCATCACCGCTCATTTTCCATACGTATTTAACGATGAAGCTATAGTGTTTTTTCAGAAGTTCAGCAAGTGCCTGTTCATCTCCACCTTGTGCTCTTCTGATGAGATCCGAATCCATAAACATCCCTCATTTCGTTCCCTGACTATAAGACGTAAACTTTCTTCCATTCGTTCAAATATATATATAAAATTTCTACATTCTTATTTTTCATCATAATTGTATATAAAGGTCTCTGAAAATCACCTGAACAAATTTATTAAACAATATGGCAGGATTGTGGAAGACTTGATTTCGAGATGTTTGTGTGGATTTAGGGGCTCCGGGAAAAGGTTCGCTTTCCGTGGGCGAGTGATGAGCCTCCTTGAGCTAACGCTCTGCGGGGTCTCATCTACCACGCACTTCCCACAGGAGTCTCACCGTTTCCCTACGCCCCTTTGCCATATGAGGTTCTCGAAATCCCTCTTATATTACTTGCCTAAAACTGTTATAAATCCTGCTTAAACCGCGTTGATATAGGATTCTCAACCATAAAAGCTCCTATTGCTGAAAGGTAGTTTTGAGAGTTTCTTCCGGCAAGTGGGCGGAGGGGAATGGCGAGACTCCTGCGGGAAAAAAGTGCTTGGTGAGACCCCACAGGACGCAGTCCGAGGAGGCTCACCGCGCTCCCGCGGAAAGCGAGCTATTCCCCGTAGCCCCCATCCACTCAATAATAGTCTCGAAACTGAGTCTTCAACTAAAGGGAGCTTAT
>NZ_JAYLVQ010000039.1:0-1390 GCF_035818575.1 Halobacillus sp. HZG1 | reverse complement strand
TTTGCTTTAAGCAAATAAGATCCCTCAGAGACGATGAGGTTGATAGGTCCGAGGTGGAAGCGTGGTGACACGTGGAGCTGACGGATACTAATGGATCGATGACTTATCTATCTGATTTTAATCATTCGTGAAGAACGTTGCTTTTCAAATAAGATGTTTCCTTATCCAGTTTTGAGGGTTTTCAAAAAAACTTGAATTTACCCCTTGAAATTTTGTTCAAAGGACAATATAATATATCTTGTCCTTGAAAAAAGGTTTGGTGGTGAAGGCGAAGAGGTCACACCTGTTCCCATGCCGAACACAGCAGTTAAGCTCTTCAGCGCCGATGGTAGTCGGGTTTACCCCCGTGAGAGTAGGACGCCGCCAAGCCTTGATCATAATTTCATAATAATCCGGAGGATTAGCTCAGCTGGGAGAGCACTTGCCTTACAAGCAAGGGGTCGCAGGTTCGAACCCTGCATCCTCCACCATTTCTTATCAAGTTAGCCGGCCTAGCTCAACTGGCAGAGCAACTGATTTGTAATCAGTAGGTTGGGGGTTCAAGTCCTCTGGCCGGCACCATTAGTTGCTTGCGCTAACGTTTTTCGATAAGAGCCATTAGCTCAGCTGGTAGAGCATCTGACTTTTAATCAGAGGGTCGAAGGTTCGAATCCTTCATGGCTCACCATTCATTTGCGGGTGTGGTGGAATTGGCAGACACGCTAGATTTAGGATCTAGTGCTTCACGGCGTGGGGGTTCAAGTCCCTCCACCCGCACTTTATGCGGAAGTAGTTCAGTGGTAGAACACCACCTTGCCAAGGTGGGGGTCGCGGGTTCGAATCCCGTCTTCCGCTCCATGATTCAACCAAGCTACTTAATAAACAACACCGATATTAGACATAAACTTGCCAGGCCGGGGTGGCGGAATTGGCAGACGCACAGGACTTAAAATCCTGCGGTGGGTTTCCACCGTGCCGGTTCGAGTCCGGCCCTCGGCACCATAAACAAATATGCGCCCGTAGCTCAATTGGATAGAGCGTCTGACTACGGATCAGAAGGTTAGGGGTTCGACTCCTCTCGGGCGCGCCATTTAAACGGGAAGTAGCTCAGCTTGGTAGAGCACTTGGTTTGGGACCAAGGGGTCGCAGGTTCGAATCCTGTCTTCCCGACCATTCCTAATATAGAGGGGCCTTAGCTCAGCTGGGAGAGCGCCTGCTTTGCACGCAGGAGGTCAGCGGTTCGATCCCGCTAGGCTCCACCAATAATTAATTTGATCTTTGAAAACTGAACGAACCAACCAGTACGTCAAAACATTTCTTCTTTATAGAAGAGATTTGAAACAAAGCACATTCGGTGTGCAAATGAGCAAGTCAAACTTAACTTTTATGGAGAGTTTGATCCTGGCTCAGG